>CAIOZF010000173.1 GCA_903862645.1 uncultured Gammaproteobacteria bacterium | reverse complement strand
GTTCTGGTAGAACGCCTTGAAGCTGTTCAGCAGCACCTGTCGTGTGTTCTCTGCAATTGTTGAGTGTTGTGTCACGGTCAAGGCCTCTGTGTCAGTCTTTGGATTCTGAATGGCGCCGCTTTAGTCATTGCATTCGACCGCCGGATATCTGGATCGTTGAGAGTGATACGCCAGCACTCCGGCGATGGATCAATAGCCGACAACAGGGCTGCCAGCGGTGTCGGTATGTGCTCAATGACCCTATTTATCATATTGAAATATAAACATAAAGAATGTCTTCTTGGGTAGCATGCCGTATCACTGAAGCGTCGTGATCTATTCAAGCACAAGGACTGGCTGGGTAAGAAGGGCTGTCCGCGGAAGTGTGTCTGCTGTTGCTAATTGAGCAGGCTGCCAAACAGTTCACATACTTGACGCTGTCAAGCGTTTATTGTGAGCATTCGACAATGGTACCCGCCGTCGCGAATTGGAAATTCCTGGCAAGGCTGCCGACGGACGGATTCGTTCACCAATTACACCGTGAAATGAAACATGAGTGTCAGACACGCTAGAGGGTTTACTGTTATCGAGTTGATGATTGTCGTCGGCGTAGTCGGGATATTGCTGGCCGTCGGAATGCCGAGCCTGCAAGAGACTATCAATAGCATCACTACCAACAGTGCTGCCAAAACTCTGGTGGCGAGTCTGAGTTACGCCCGGAGTGAGGCGGTAAAGCGCGGGCGCATCGTGTCCGTGTGCGCAAGCGACAGCGGCACTGACTGCGCTGCGAACTCCTGGGGCGACGGCTGGATCGTGTTTGTGGATGAGAACGAAGATGCCGACGGCGTGGCAGGGTCGGTAGATGCAGGCGATTCCGTTTTACGTGTTTATCAGGGGGCGGGCAGCAATGTCCTGACGTTCACTGATGACATGCAGCAGTTCGATTCCCAGGGTTTCGGTCTGAACACGACCACCAACACATTTTTACTTTGTCCAGAGGATCTCAACTCCGCCAACGCGCAGTCGGTGGAACTCTCCATCACCGGCCGTGCGCGACGCATTCACACGGGGCTGGATTGCTCATGAAGAAGTCCGGCAGAGGACAATTTGGCAAGATAGGCCGGCCATCACCCCGCTACCACCTGGGCGTAACACTGATAGAGGTGTTGATATCTCTGCTTATCATGGCCATTGGCCTGCTGGGCATGACGGGTCTGCAGACTGAGAGTTTGCGGAATACACAGGTCGCCTATTTTCGTACTCAGGCCACAATTCTCGGCAATGATGTTGTCGAGCGTGTCAGAGCCAACCTGCAGGGTGAAGAGGCGGGAAGTTACAACAACATCGACGGATTGGTAAATGCTGGCTGCAATTCGCTGACAGGGTGTACCTCGGCGCAGTTGGCAGGAAACGATATAGCTGAATCGAAAGCTGCGCTGCTGGACAATCTTCCCCTGGGATCTGGAACCGTATGCGTGGACGCATCGCCGCAGGATGGAACGGCAGCAGCAATGGCTTGTGATGGGGCCGGCATCGTTTATGAGGTCAAGATATGGTGGGACGAGGATCGAGACGGAACGGCAGAAAAGCGCTTCACAATGAGTTTCCAGCCTTGATCTGGAAGAGAGCGAGTGACAGAAGATGAACCACGCCACGGTATATATGACTGAGATATCGGCGCTGCGTTCGGCCATGCGAGGTCTCACCATCATCGAACTTCTGATATCGATGGTGCTTGGTTTGACCCTGGCCGCTGGCGTGACTCAAGTGTACGTAGGCAACAGCCAGGTCGAGAGGGATCAGGAAGCCCGAGCGCGAATGCAGGAAAACGGCCGCTTTGCTATCTACTTTCTGGCAAATGAGTTGAGGATGGCGGGATATCTGGGCTGCCTTGCCAGTCTTGCAGCATCTGACATCAACAGCACCCTGGATTCTGCTCCTGCCTCATTTCAACCTACCACTGGGTTGCAGGGTTGGGAGGCCTCAGGAACAGCGCCCGGACTCGTCTACAACAGTACCGAAGATGTCGCCGTGATCAGTACGACGACGGGCTGGGTGACGTCGGGCGGCAATGTGTTGGATACGACCAATGCTGTGCCAGGTTCGGACATAGTGAGGGTATGGAGTGCTGCGGGCACTGGAGCTGTTATCAATTCCGTCACGCCAGGGGCGACGACAGTCATAAACTCGGGAATGATCGATATTGTAGAAGGTGACATTTTGCTGTTGAGCGACTGCGAACGCGCCGATTGGGTGCAGGCTTGCGACGTCACTGAACTTGGCGGGGTCAGTATCAACACGGAACTGTCATCGGGGTGCGTTCCGGGCAATGACACATCGATACGTGTAGGAACACAAGCGGGCGGTGAGTTGGCAAAGCTGCAGGGGTCGTTGCTCTACATAGGCAAGAGCGGGAATGTAGCCACGAACCCTCCAGGTCTTTTCCGCAGGGAGTTGAGCGCAACTGCGACTGCCGGCACCGCCGAGGAGCTGGTTGAAGGTATCGAGAGCATGCAGATTCTGTTTGGCCTCAATGCCGACAATGACAACAAGAAATCTGTGGACTCTTATGTGATTGCCAATCAGGTCACTGACTGGAGTCGCGTTGTCAGTGTGCGTATCAGTCTGCTTGTGCAGTCCATTGAAGACAATATGCTTCCCGCTCCTCAGCCTTACACATTTCAAGGTGTGACTTACGATGGTGCGTCCGGTAACGGTGCGCTTCCGGAAGACACCCGTCTGCGTCGCGTTTTCACCACTACCATCACGTTGCGCAATCGTGCAGTTGGGAGTTAGGAAAGTGAACAGTCTCAATTCAGCAATGCGCAACATCCCGTCGGCATCAAATCTACCAGGCAGACGAGCCCAGAGTGGCGCCATTCTCATCTTCTGTCTGGTCTTCCTGCTGATTTTGACAACCATGGGGGTCGCCAGCATGGAGTCCACAGTTCTAGAAGAGCGCATGGCCGGTAACATGCAGGATCACACTGCTACATTTCAGGCCGCAGAATCGTCACTGCAGGCGGCAGAGAGTTGGCTGGTGAGCGAGAATATCTGGCCAACGACAAGTGCCGATGGCAGTACCACCGTGTGGACACTGGACGCTATGGATCCAGATTCGGCAGACGCGATGCACTGGTGGGAAGATTCCGACCGTCAGGCTGAAGCCTGGTGGGCCGACAATGCAGAAGCCGTTGCAGGCGTAGATGGGCTCGCCTCGCTTCCGCGCTACATTGTAGAAGAGCTAGCGAACATCAATGCCGGTCAGTCGCTCGCCATAGGGACGGGCGTACAGAATCGAGTGAGGGTCTTTCACAGAATTACAGCCCGCGGATTTGGAACGAGCGATAACGCTGTTGTAAATTTGCAGTCAACTTACGTAAAAGCTTATGAGTAGCCACGGGGAGACCCGCGATCTAAAGCTATGCCGAGGTGATCATGGACGTTAGAGAAGTTGTAAGGGTTGTGATTGTCTGGTTCATGTCGGCGGTCGGAATGTCCGCTTGGATAGAAGCGCATTCCGCACCATTGACCCTGTCGAACAGTCCACTTTTTCTCGGCGTCAGCGTCGACCCGAACGTATTCTTTATGCTTGACGACTCGGGCTCCATGGACTGGGAGATATTGACCCGCCCCCATCAGTACTACACTAATTATTGGCAAAATGCCGGAGTCGCCACTATTACAGATGGCATGTGGAACATCGTTTCCACGACTGGTACGTGTGGAAGCACGAGCAGAGATTCGTATGGTTTTATATTCAGCAATACTGACAATGCCTACAGTGGCTGTACGTATCCAGTTGCATTGAGTCACCCGCAGGCATTACAGCGCGATTGGCGCGTGCGTTCAGCAGATTTTAATCTTATCTACTATAATCCAGAGCAAACCTATGATCCTTGGCCGGGGATGCCTGCTGCAACCTTCACTGCGGCACGCAGCAACCCGCAGGCAGGCTCTGCAGGGTATGCAGTCACGAGAGACTTGACGAATTTTGCGTACGAAGTCGCCATTGATGATCATGGTTATACTGGAGTTCGTCCGACTGGACCCACGAGCTCAACGGACACTCCCAATGGAGCAGTGGATCTGTTTGACTCTCATATTACCTATACGGTGGGTGCCACCAGCACCACTCGACGTGTTTTGACCACCACATCTGCCGCGGGCATGGACGCACTGAATACCAATTGCACGTTGGCACACGCGCAGGCAGCGACACCCTATGCAAGCTGTTTCGGAACCACGAGCTCTGCAACGACTATCGCTGCGGCAGATGTGGATGAGTATGGTCGGACTCTCGCCGAAACCAAGAAGAACATAGCCAATTGGTATCAGTATTCAAGACGCCGCTCCTTTATAGCAAAAGGTGCGGTTGCTGCCGTGATCAGCGCGTCCCCCGGGTTTCGTTTTGGATTGAGCGTTATCAATCAATCTGCGACGCTCTTTGTCGAAGTCCCTCCTTCAGCCACTGAAATTTATGCGACGCAAAATTCTGATCTGCTGGATGATCTCTACGCTTTCCAATGGCCCCCACAAGGCACTCCTCTCCGGACAGGACTCGAGCTGGCAGGACGCTACTTTGACAATGTACTGGGCCGGCCCGATCCAATTATTTCTGCATGCCAGCAAAATTTCTCAGTGCTCTTTACTGACGGCTACTGGAATGGAGCAAGCCCTGCCGCCGCGATTGGCAATGCTGATGGAGACTCGTACAGCCCCACTCTTGCTGATGTGGCGCGCTATTACTACAATCGCGATTTGAGTCCGCTGCCCGATCAGGTCCCTACCAGCCTTCTGGATGAAAATAACAGGCAACACATGGTCACGTTTACCGTTGCCTTCGGAGTGACCGGCGTCCTACAAGACTCTGACAACGATGGTTGGCCCAACCCGGTACTTGGAGTAAACAGCAACTGGGGTAATAGCGTATTTGATTCCAGTACCTCTGTCTCCGATCTTGCCAAGATCGATGATCTTTGGCATTCCGCTTTCAACAGTCGTGGTGTATTCGTTGCCGCCCAGACGCCTCAGGAAGTAGTGGATTCCATTCAGGCGGCGCTTGCTAATATTGCCGACAGAGTGGGTTCTTCTGCCTCCGTTGCTACCAACTCAGGCACGCTCAGTGCAGGCAGTTTTCTATTTCAGGCGCGGTTTGACAGCGCGGACTGGAGCGGCCAACTTCTGGCCTTCGCCATCAATGCAGACGGCACGGTAAACCCGGTACCCGCGTGGAATGCCAGCGATGTGCTGGACTCTCAGAACTATGACAGTGGGCGGGAAATTATTTCCTACAATCCGCTGGCGGATGTAATTCCAGGAGGCTCTCCGGAGGGGCAGGGGGTCGCCTTTCGCTGGCCCGCCAGCTACAAAGCGCCTGCTGCATTGACCGATCTATCAACTTCTCAAATAAACGATCTCCTTACTAACGCACCGTATCCTGCCGCGACCGCAATAGCAGCACAGATAACCGCGAATCAGGCTTATGGCGCTGGCATTACCAACTATCTGCGCGGGCAGCGCCTAAATGAAGGAATTGGTTACGAGTTTCGAAGCCGAAACAGTGTATTGGGCGATGTTGTCAATTCTGATCCCCGCTATGTCGGCGCGCCGGTCTATCGGTATCCCGAGAGCATCGAGTCGAAATCCTATACCGCCTTCAAGCAAGCCTACGACGATCGCGAGCCCATGGTGTATGTGGGTGCCAACGACGGCATGTTGCACGGATTTTCAGAGGCTGATGGTGTAGAGCATATTTCCTATGTTCCTTTTGAGGTGTTCAACAATATTGCCGCACTGGCGCGACCTGAATATAACCACCGCTATTTTGTCGATTCTGGGCCCAATATTGTGGACGCTTTTCTGGCGACAAGGGACGATCCGGCAAGTCTCGAAGATGGGCTGTGGCGTACTGTGCTGGTTGGGGGGCTGGGCGGTGGCGGGCAGGCGGTCTATGCATTGGATGTCACTGATCCCAATAATTTTGATGAGGCCAACGCAGCCAGTCTTGTGTTGTGGGAGTTTGACGACAGCGACGATGCCGATCTCGGATTTACCTATGGCAAGCCACAGATCACCAAAATGGCGAATGGCCGCTGGGCAGCAGTCTTTGGCAACGGGTATAACAATTCGGTCGCGGACGGTGCGGCGAGCGTGACAGGCCGTGCAACATTGTTCATTGTGGACCTTGAAACAGGAGCGCTGATTCGTAAATTGAATACCAACACAGGTTCCGCAGCAACCCCTAATGGACTCGCGACGCCAGCTGTGATCGATCACGATGGGGATTATGTTGCAGACTACATTTATGCAGGAGATCTGCTGGGGAATATGTGGAAATTCGACGTAGCCGATGCCGATCCGGCCCAATGGGGCAGTGATTATATGTCTGGCGCCAATCCAGAACCCTTGTTCACTGCCGCCCTCTCTCAGCCCATCACGACTCAGCCGCAAGTGACTTTTCATCCTGGCGGCCTGGATGGGTTCATGGTTTATTTTGGGACTGGTCAGTATCTGGAAGTAGACGACAACAGTCCGTTCTCCCAGCCTACGCAGGCGTTTTACGGAATCTGGGACAAAAATGAAAACACTCTGACGGATTTCGACAGTTCAGACCTGGTGGTCCAGACGATCAACGATCAATATCGGCAGGCTTTCGATACTGACGAAGATGGCATTGACGATACCTCGTATTGGTTACGCGATATGTCGGACCACGATGTCGACTTTGCGGGCGACATGGGGTGGAAGATCAATCTGCAACCCACTCTGGTGGAAGGCGCGGCAAACGCCAACAATTTTGGCGAGCGACAGGTGAGTAATGCAGTCGTGCGTGATGGCCGCGTGATTTTCACCACATTGGTTCCGTCACAGCAACCCTGCGACTTTGGTGGTAGCAGCTTCGTGATGCAGGTGAATTATCAGGATGGTGGTGCTCTGAATTTTCCAGCCTTCGATCTCAATGGCGATGGCGTATTTGACGAAACCGATACGAACGCCTCCGGTCGAATGTCCGATGTGGGGATAGTACCAACCCTGAGTATTCTCTCAGACGTTGATCGGGACGCTGCCTTTGGCAGTGGCAGTAGTGGCGACGTCGATGTGTTGGAATTGAATATCGGGTCCGCGGCAACAGGTCGCCAGTCCTGGCGGCAACTGGACTGAACGAGTGCCCCGCCAGCGAGGCGTTGCTGGAAACCTACAATTAACAATTGGTGCCGAACGATGCGAACTTTCTGGACAGGCCTGTTGGCCGTAGTGCTGATCTCTCTGACGACTGTCGTACTCGCGCAAGGAGGGCAGACAGGGACAATAGAGCAAGTGGATCAGGACAACGGATCGTTGACAATCTCAGGACGTGTACTGGTCTTCTCGGAGAGCCTCACAGAGATCTATCTTGGTGAGAGGCGATTATCGGCTGTGAATATCGACCCCGGCATGGTTGTCCGCTACACTCTCAACGAAACAGGGGTGTTGCTTCGCATCGAGTTGATTGGTCCGAACGAAATGCTGAGAGCGCTTGATGCCCACTGAATATGGGCGAGAGATTTCTGGAAAGCTTTTTGTTCAAGGTGTTTCCGCCAAGGGCCGTTGAGGAACATAGATGCTGTCTGACAAAGCTGACAATTATTCGGGCGGTCTCGCCAATACGGCGCGTTGCGGTGTTTCCATAAGCGCACACCGATTCGCCCCGAGTGGCGGCTTCAGCCTCATTGAGTTGATGATTGTAGTCGCGATCATTGGCGTGCTTGCCGCAGTGGCCCTGCCTGCCTATCAGCAGAGTGTGCGTTCCAGTGGCAGGGTCGAGGCGCAAAGCCTGCTTCTGCGGATTGCTGCCAATCAAGAGCGATTCTATTCCGACAATAACTCTTACTCCACCAACGCCGATCCTTTATCCAGTCCTGCCGTTGCCCTATTGACCTCAGAAAGTGCTTTGTACGAGGTGGCTGTCGCAGCCTGCGCTAGCGGTACGATTGCAAGTTGTTTCGTGGCGACAGCCACTCCGCAAGGTGACTAGACTGCCGATAGCTGTACAACTCTGACGATCACCAATACTGGTCTGAAGGCGTCAACTGGAGATACCGTCGACAACTGCTGGCGCTAGCGCCTAGCAGCCGACAGGAAGTTTCCTGCCATGTTCATGATCCATCTGAGACAAACATTCGTAGTAGGCATAGCAGTTAAGAGAAGGGGGATCTTCAGCCCCGTTTCTGCCTCTACCCGTGATGACTGTCGCGCCCTCCGGAATTGTTTCCTTTTACAGTCCTTGCGAGCCCTGTGATGAGTGATGAAGAGACTGATATGAGCAAGCCCCAAGAATTAAGTGTCAGGTCTGGCCTCTCGCTCGAGCCTGATCCCTGGGCACCGTCGATCCGCAGTGTCGCGCAATCTTCCGACCGTCAGGCGTTTCAGCGGCTGTATGCCCATTTTGCGCCACTGATCAAGGCGTTCCTAGCCAAGGGCATGAGCGCCCGCATGGACCGCTCGGTGGCCGAGGAGATGACTCAGGAAGTCATGCTCAAGGTTTGGAAGAAAGCGGGCTCCTTCAACGGCAGCAAGGCCAGCGTGAATACCTGGATTTTCACCATAGCGAGGAACACCCGTATCGATTTCATCCGCCGCTCCCAGCGAGCGGATCGCACCATCGAAATCGAAGACATCTGGCATGAGGCCGATTCGCCGGAGCCGCTGGTGGAAATGCAGCAACGTCGCTTGGAGGTTATTGTCCGGCAAGCGCTGGACACACTGCCGGTCGAGCAGGCGCTGGTGCTGGAGAAGGCCTTTGTGGAGAGTCTGTCGCACAACGAGATTGCAGAGGCGCTGGGGCTTCCGCTCGGCACTGTGAAATCCCGTATCAGGCTCGCACTGAGTAAACTGCAAATTCTGATTGATCGTTAAAACAAACGTAAGGGTAAGCCAATGATTTCCTACCACCCGGATTCAAGATTTCTCACCGATTTCGCGTCGGCCAACCTGCAGTTGTCCGAAGCGGTCTGCGTCTCTGCCCATCTGGAGTTCTGCGGCAAGTGCCGTGCGCACGTGCAGCAGTTGACCTACATAGGTGGCCACTTTCTTGCCCGTCTGCAGCCTGAGACGCTGGCGGAAGACAGCTTCGAGCATCTGATGGGTCGCATCGAAGCTCACGAGTCGTCTGCCCAGAGTGTGAGTGGTGCGGATTTGTCTGCCGATTACGGCGGGTCGAGTCGGAGCGTGGGGAATACGCAGCGTACCGAAGCCGCGCGTGGCGGGGCGAGTATTCCTTTGCCTCGTGCATTGCGTCGTCTTTCCCAAGGCGGTCTCCAGAATCTGGGCTGGGTGCAACTCGGGAAGGAGTTGCGTGTGGCCCCTCTGCCTATTGAAGCGCGGGTTCACAAGGCACATGAACGCGAGACAGCCATCTATGACATCAAGGCCGGCGGCAGAATGCCGGAGCACGAACATCGCGGGGAGGAGATCACGGTATTGCTCCGAGGCAGCTTCTCCGATGCCGAGGGCAGCTACAGTCGGGGTGACTTTGTGGTTCGCAATGCTGGTGAGGCCCATCAGCCGACTGCGACACTGGACATGGACTGCCTCTGCCTGGTGAGCCTTGAACGCTCGGTGCGTCCACGTTACTGGTTCTACCGTCTGCTGGAACCGCTGGTGCAATATCGCCTGCACAAAGTGATGTCGCGCAACCTCCCCGCCTGACTCCCAAGCCTTCCAGCCAGAGCGCTCCCGCACGCGAGCAGGCAAGCATCCGGGGTGATGCTTGCCTGCTCGCGAATTTCCGAACCGCAGAACCTAAGCATTGCCAGTTCGATTTAGCAAAAGCCCTCGTGCATAATGCCCCTGACGCACAGCCTGCACTTCCCATATCTATTATCCTTCAAGGAGTTTTACATGGCCTCAGCCACTGCCAGACACATACTTGTCGACACCGAAGCCCAGTGTCTGGAACTGAAATCCCGTATCGACGCCGGCGAGGATTTCGCTGCCATTGCCAAACAGTATTCGTCATGCCCCTCGCGTAACCAGGGCGGTGATCTGGGACGTTTCGGCCCTGGGCAGATGGTCAAGGAATTCGACAAGGTGGTGTTCAGCGCCGAGCCCAATACTGTGCAGGGTCCTGTGCGCACGCAGTTCGGCTACCATCTTCTGGAAGTAACCAGCCGCACGGCGTGAGCCGACATCCCGCCATCGCCTGCTGATTTTGCACATCATGACTTCACCGCCAATGACTTCACCGCAATCGAACTATGGTCCAGAGGATGTCACTGTCCTTGGGCGTCAGCAGGTCTATAAGGGATTCTTCCGGATTGAGAAACTAAGTCTGCGCCATCGCTTGTTCGCGGGAGGCTGGAGCCCGGTGTTCGAGCGGGAGCTGTTTCAGCGGGGTCACGCAGCCGGTGTTTTACTCTTCGATCCCGTTCTCGATAAGGTCGTGCTGATTGAACAGTTCCGCGTGGGGGCATTGCCGCAGTCATTGGGCGACACTACCTCGCCGTGGCTGCTGGAGCTGGTGGCCGGTGTCATTGATGCAGGCGAAAGCGCGGAGGCAGTCGCCCGGCGCGAGGCCCAGGAAGAGTCTGGATGCGTGGTCGGTGAGGTGGAACACATCTGCCGGTATTTCAGCAGCCCCGGCGGCAGTACTGAACAGATCGATCTCTTTTGCGGCAGGGTGGATGCCAGTCGCGCTGGGGGCATCCACGGGCTGCCCGAAGAGAATGAAGACATTCGCGTGCATGTGCTAACTTCGGTTCAGGCATGGCAAGCATTGCAGGACGGGCGCTTGAATAACGCCATGACCATCATCGCCCTGCAATGGCTGATCATCAACAAGCAGAGGCTTCTGGGGTGCTGGAAGGACAGAGAACCGGTGTGACGCAAGAGAGCAAAACCAGGCATTACAGTATCGATCTGAGCCGCCAGATGGCTGGCTGCGACGCCAATTATATTCGTTTACTAAAGCTGATGCCTGAACTAGACTCGTTTCGAGCTGCCTGCCTGCAAAGCCTCGCGGGGTGTGCCTCTGGGACGTCTCAGGAAGGTCAAGTTCCGAACTTCACGGTGCGGGATTTTCTGAATGTTGGAACACTGCCCGACGATGTCGTCTACAGCAGGGAATTTGTGATGGCGTCACCCGTGGGTGATGGCTACGAGGCCAGAGTACGCATCAGCGTCGTAGAGGTTTTTCGTTACACGAGCACGCTCCAAATTGTACAGCTAAACAGAGTCAGCCCCTGGGTCAATCCTCCCGGGATAATGATACGCCTTTATCACGATGCAGTGACAGCCGAAGCGGTTGCCTATCAGGGTCATAAAGCGTTTTTGGCAAAATACGCGACACCTAATTCAAAAATGTATCATCGGGATGAGAAGAGACAGATAAACGAATTCCTAGGTGAGTGGTTGAGTCTGTGCATACAGGCCGGCCGTAGTTTGACCTCTCCGGCATTCATCTGTTCTTCGTGAATTATGATCAAAACGCAAGCGGACACTCCCCTGCGAGTGATACAGATTACAGACAGTCATCTGTTCAGCGACCCGACGGCTGCGCTGCTGAGGCTCAATACCCAGGAAAGTTTTGAAAGGGTGATTGAACTGGTAGAGCGCCGGGAATCCCATATCGATGCCATTCTGGCCACTGGCGACATTGCCCAGGATGCCTCGCTCGACGCCTATGTTCGTTTTAGTGATGCCCTGCAGCGCCTGGGTGCGCCGTTCTATTGGATTCCCGGCAATCACGATCGTTGTGCTGTCATGGAAAAGGCACCGGCACACCAGCAGGCTTCAGCAAAGCTGGTCAAAGCAGGGAACTGGCAGATCATCATGCTGGACTCCAGCGTGGTGGGTAAGGTGCATGGTTTTCTCGACGTCAGCGAACTGGTATTTCTGGAATCCTGCCTGCAATCCGCGCAGCGAGATCCGCAGATCGAACACACGCTGGTCTGTCTCCACCACAATCCGGTTCCGGGCAGTGCTCATTGGATGAGTGGCATCGGCCTGCACAATCAGGACGCATTCAACGCCTTGGTCGATCGCTTTGATTCTGTGCGCGCGGTGGTGTACGGCCACATCCACCAGGAGCTGGATTTCCTGCGTGAAGGTGTGCGCTACGTCTGCACGCCGTCCACCTGTATCCAATTCAAGCCCGAGGTCGTGGACTTCGCCCTCGATGATCTCAGCCCTGCCTATCGCTGGTTCAATCTGCACAGCGATGGTCGCATCGACAGCGCCGTAGAACGGGTGACAGGATATGTCTTTGATGTGGACCACGAGTCCACCGGCTATTGACTCGCGCCGTGATGACCTCCAGCGATTTTGTTCTGCTCTATATCCACGGTTTCAACAGCTCCCCTCTTTCGCACAAGGCCCGGGTAACGCACGACTATTGCGCGTCGCTCGGGATGGCTGATCGAATCGGCGTCCCCGAGTTGTCCCATGTGCCGCAGCAGGCGATTGCCGAATTGTGTGAAATCATCGAGGCACAGACATTGCCTGTCGTAGTGATCGGCAGTTCACTGGGTGGTTACTACGCGACCTGGCTCGCCGAGCGTTACCAGCTGCGTGCGGCGCTGATCAATCCGGCAGTGAATCCCGCTGAGTTGTGGCAGTCGCATCTGGGCTTAAACAAGAATTATTATTCCGGGCGCCGTTATCAGATCACGACAGAGCACGTTGCCCAGTTGCAGGCGCTGCGCGTGGAGACACTGAAATTTCCGGAGAATCTGTTGTTGCTGGTGCAGACCGGCGACGAGACACTCGACTACCGTCTCGCTGTAGACAAGTACAAGTCGTCACCGAGTATAATCCAGCCCGGTGGCGACCACAGTTTCGTCAATTACGAGGCCATGCTACCCGACATCTTCCGGTTCTTGGCCGGTTCGCCATAACCAGGTCCGCATAAAGAGACACGCACGCAATGAGCAATTCCTATAATGCCGATGCCATCGAGGTCCTCACCGGCCTCGATCCGGTGCGCAAACGGCCCGGCATGTACACGGACACCAGCCGCCTCAACCATCTCGCTCAGGAAGTGATCGACAACAGTGTTGACGAGGCCCTCGCCGGCCACGCGAAAAGCATCACGTTGACTCTGCACAAGGACGGCTTCGTCGAGGTCACTGACGATGGTCGTGGCATGCCCGTGGATCTGCATCCCGAGGAGAAGGTCAGCGGCGTCGAACTGATCCTCACGCGCCTGCATGCCGGTGGCAAATTCTCCAACAAGAATTACAAGTACTCCGGTGGTTTGCACGGTGTGGGCGTCTCTGTGGTGAACGCACTCTCCAGTCAGCTGGAGGTAATCGTGCGGCGCGATGGTGTCGTCTATCAGATGAAATTCCGCGATGGCGAAAAAGTGTCTGAACTGACGCCTGTGGGAACAGCGCCCAAGCGCATGACCGGCACGACCGTGCGCTTTCTCCCCGACGAAAAATACTTCGACTCCAGCAAGTTTTCGGTACCAAGGCTGCGCCACGTGCTGCGCGCCAAGGCCGTGTTGTGCTCCGGCCTGCGTGTCACCTTTATCGACAACAGTGCCGGTGATGACAAGAGCCAGACCGAAGAGTGGTATTACGAGGATGGTCTTGCCGACTATCTGACCAGCTCCACACGCGGCTGGACCACGCTGCCCGAGCTGCCCTTCATCGGCTCGATGCAGGGCAATGACGAGGCCGTCGAGTGGGCCGTGCAGTGGCTGCCCGAGGGTGGCGAGGTCACCGCCGAGAGCTATGTCAACCTGATCCCCACCGCGCTGGGCGGCACCCACGTCAATGGTCTGCGCACAGGCCTGCTTGATGCGCTGCGCGAGTTCTGCGAATTCCGCAACCTGTTGCCACGCGGGCTGAAGCTGACGCCCGAGGATGTCTGGGAGCGCTGCTGCTACGTGCTGTCGGCCAAGATCATCGATCCGCAATTCTCCGGACAGACCAAAGAACGGCTGTCGTCACGGCAGTGCGCGGTGTTCATCTCGGGTGTGGTGAAGGATTCCCTCAGTCTGTGGCTGAACCAGCATACAGCCGAGGCCGAGTTGATCGCCGAGCTGTGTATCAGCAATGCGCAGAGCCGCCTCAAAGCGAGCAAGAAAGTTGAGCGCAAGAGAGTGACGTCTGGCCCGGCACTGCCCGGCAAGCTCGCCGACTGTTCCACGCAGGATGTGATGGCGGGTGAGCTGTTTCTGGTGGAAGGGGATTCCGCAGGCGGCTCAGCCAAGCAGGCCCGCGACCGCGAGACGCAGGCGATCATGCCTCTGCGCGGCAAGATTCTGAATACCTGGGAGGTGGACTCCAGCGAGATCCTTGCCTCTCAAGAGGTGCATGACATCGCCGTGGCGCTGGGGGTCGATCCGGCCTCCGATGACATCAGCGGTCTGCGCTACGGCAAGATCTGCATCCTCGCCGACGCCGACTCGGACGGTTTGCACATCGCCACGCTGCTGTGTGCCCTGTTCGTGCGCCACTTCCGCCCCGTGGTGCGCGCCGGCCACGTTTATGTCGCCATGCCACCGCTATACCGCATCGATGTGGGTAAAGAGGTCTATTACGCGCTCGACGAGCAGGACAAGAACGGCATCCTCGACAGGCTGGTCGCCGAAAAGAAAAGCGGTAAACCCAATGTGCAGCGCTTCAAGGGGCTGGGCGAGATGAACCCGCTGCAGCTGCGCGAGACCACCATGAACCGCGACACGCGGCGCCTCGTGCAGCTGACGCTGGACGATGTGGAGCACGCCGCCGACACCGACGAGATGCTCGACATGCTGCTCTCCAAGAAGCGTGCGGGGGACCGCAAGACCTGGCTCGAAGAGAGTGGGAACCTGGCCGATCTGGCCGAATAAAAGCAAACGACCAACAGCAGACACACCATGACCCAGAACATTACAGTGAACGAAGACGGCGTCGAACAGATTGCCCTGAGCAGCTACTCGCAGCAGGCCTATCTGAATTACTCGATGTACGTGATCAATGATCGCGCGCTGCCGCATATCGGCGATGGCCTCAAGCCCGTGCAGCGTCGCATCGTCTATGCGATGTCCGAGCTGGGCCTGAAGGCCGGCGCCAAGTTCAAGAAATCCGCGCGCACCATCGGCGACGTGATCGGCAAGTTCCACCCGCACGGCGACTCGGCCTGTTACGAGGCGATGGTGCTGATGGCCCAGCCCTTCAGCTATCGCTATCCACTGGTAGACGGGCAGGGCAACTGGGGCTCGCCTGATGATCCCAAATCCTTCGCGGCGATGCGTTACACCGAATCCAAACTGCGCAAATATGCCGACCTGTTGCTCTCCGAACTGGACATGGGCACGGTGGATTGGAAGCTGAATTTCGATGGCACTCTGGAAGAGCCGCAGATTCTGCCCGCGCGCTTGCCGAACGTACTGCTCAATGGCGGCAGCGGTATCGCCGTAGGCATGGCCACCGACATCCCACCACATAACCTGCGTGAGGTGGCGAGCGCTTGCATTCATCTGCTGGAAAATCCGGCCGCGTCGTTGAGCGACCTGTTGCTGCATATCAAAGGGCCGGACTTTCCAACGGCCGCCGAGATCATCAGCCCGCGCGCCGACATCGAGAATCTCTACCAGACCGGCCGTGGCTCGATCAAGGCCCGTGCCGTGTATCACAGCGAAGGCGGTGACGTGGTGATCACCGCGCTGCCGTATCAGGTCTCCGGCGCCAAGGTGCTGGAGCAGATTGCCGCGCAGATGCAGAAGAAAAAACTGCCGATGGTGGTGGATCTGCGCGACGAATCCGATCACGAGAATCCGACCCGCATCGTCATCGTGCCGCGCTCCAATCGTATCGATGCTGATGCGCTGATGCTGCACCTGTTCGCGACCACCGATCTGGAACGCACCTACCGCGTCAACTTCAACATGATCGGGACCGACGGTCGCCCGCAGGTCAAAGACTTGCGAATGCTGCTGGTGGAGTGGCTGGAGTTCCGCACTGTGACCGTGCGTCGCCGTCTGCAGAATCGGCTTGACCGCATTCTGCAGCGCCTGCACATTCTGGAAGGGCTGCTGACCGCGTTCCTGAACATCGACGAGGTTATTCACATCATCCGCACCGAGGACAAACCCAAGCCGGTGCTGATGGCCCGCTTCGGGCTCTCGGACATTCAGGCTGAAGCGATTCTCGAATTGAAACTGCGTCACCTGGCCAAACTGGAGGAAGTGAAGATCCGCGCCGAACAGAAGGAACTGGATGCAGAGCGCGAACGTCTGGAGCAGATCCTCGGTTCTGCCGCACGCCTGAAGACACTGATCCGCAAGGAAATCACGCAGGATGCAGAAGATTTCGGGGACGCGCGCTGTTCACCCCTGGTGCATCGCACCGAGGCGCAGGCATTCAGCGAGACGGAGCTGATGTCCACCGAGCCGGTCACGGTCGTGCTGTCGACACGCGGCTGGGCACGCGCGGGCAAGGGCCATGACCTCGACCCTGCAACGCTGCAGTACAAGTCCGGCGATGGCTTCAAATTCGCGGCGAAAGGGCGCAGCAATCAGAACGCGATCTTCATCGATTCGATGGGGCGCACTTACTCATTACCCTCGCACACATTGCCTTCCGCGCGAGGGCAGGGCGAGCCGCTGACCGGCAGACTGACACCGGAATCGGGCGCCACCTTCGAGGGTGTGCTGATGGCCGATGACACTCAGCAGGTATTGCTAGCCAGTGATGCTGGTTATGGTTTCGTGGCAAAGGTGGCGGAGCTGCAGAGCAAGAACAAGTCCGGCAAGAGCGTGTTGAAGTTACCCGAGGGCAGTCGCGTGCTGACGCCATTGCTGATCAAGGACTATGCCAACGACCTGGTGGTGGCGATCACCAACGAAGGGCGTCTGCTGATGTTCGCACTCGCAGAGTTGCCAGAGCTGCCCAGAGGCAAGGGTAACAAGATTATCAGCATCGCCTCCGGGCGCGTCAGTGAGAGGCTAGAATTCGTGGTTGCATTGTGCGTTCTCTCGCGCAGCGATGTGCTGACCATTCACGCTGGCAAACGCCATCTGAGCATGAAGCCTGCCGATCTGGAGCATTACCGTGGTGAGCGTGGCCGTCGTGGCAACAAGCTGCCGCGTGGCTTCCAGAACGTCGACAGAGTTGAAGTGGTAGAGGCCTGATGGGCAGCCGGGCGACTGGGTCGAAATTCTGATCAAGTCGTTCTGCCTCAGACTTCGCACTCTAGATATTTCCTCCTCAGTTGCTCTGTGCGGTGGGGATGCGGCCTATTTTCGCGACACAACCTGCGGTTAAACCGATTTTTATTGCGGACTTTCATACCAGCTATCACATGACTGCGCCGTCATCGAGGTTGCACCAGACGCCAGCGTTTTTTTCAGACATTCATCTCCTGCGCCAGAAGGTGTTCCACTTGCCGACTCAGAAGCGCCTTGTAGTTGGCCATCGGTTCATCGACCAGCCAGGTCTTGATGAACTCTCCGGTAGTATCGTCGACGATTTCATTGAATTCTTCAGTGATCAGACGGCTCTGCGCCTCTGCCTGGAGGTAGACCGATTCGCTGATCAGTAGCGTTCCGATCGGGCCTTCGTGGCAGATCTGCCTGGTCAGCGCCAGATTCTCGCCCGCGACAGTGTAGCTCTTCTGCTCGAGTGAAGAGATTATGCCCGTCAGCAGTTCACCGCAATGCAGGCCGGCCCGGAACTGTAGAGACGGCAGCGACTGTGCCTCCAGCTCTCGTCCCAGCGTGCTTGCAAGTTGCAGGAACAGCAGGGCGGCACAGACCGCATGGAAGCTGTGGTCATCATCGCTCTGCACGGTGCCGAAGGTGAGCAGAATCTCGTCGCCGGCGCACTTCTCGATGTTGCCGTTATAGAGCTGTGCGACTTTGTGGATGTAGAAATAATACGTGTTGATCAGCTCCACTGTTTCCACCGGGTCATGCTCATGCAGTGCTGAGCAGTAGTTGCTGATGTTCAAATGCAGGATGCTGACCACGGTGGTGCCAGGCCTGCGATAGGCTGGTGGTGTCTGCGCGATGGCGGTAGGTTCCGGCTCGTCGCCAAACACCGCCTGTCGGATTTGGGGATCCTCGAGATCATAAATCAGGCGATTATAGTTGCGGATCAGTGCGCCAACTTCGTCGCCACGCTCGCCGTAGGGGCAGGGCTCCGGTTCGCCGCGCCTGACGCTGTGCATGGATGCGATCAGCATGCGCAGCGGGAAGGTCACAAAGTGCTGGGCGAGTGCCAGTGTGACACTGATGCCCGTGAGCACCAGCAGTACCAGCGCAATCAGCATGAACAGAAAATTGCGAGTGACGCCCTGGTCGATATAGCGCTGGTCCAGATGGATGCGGACGTAGCCGGCCAGTGAGTCCTGCAGGGCGATCGGCGCCACGTAGCTGCCGAACAGATCTGCGCTGCCACTTTGCGCCTCGTCTAGCGCAGAGAGTGAGGCGCCGGAAATGGCGATGACTTGATCGTCAATGCTCAGGATCGCCGCCTGACTGATTGCCGTGTCACGGGTCAGTTGGCTGAGGAGCACATTCATGCTGATCAGATCGTTGGCCAGCACCAGCTCGGTGGCGAGGATGGCGGTCTGGCGCGCGAGGGCGTTGCCTAGGCTGTCGGCCTGCTGGCGCAGAATGTTTTCGATGGTCTGATTGGTGACGAGCCAGAACACGCACATGGACAGAATGAGCAGTGCACAGCTGGCAATCGCCAGCTTCTGCCCGACCTTCAAATGCGACACAGGCGCCATATTGTGGGAGCGGGCCCCGCCCGCGAGAGCCTTTTCAGCAGTCAGGCTTTCACTCGCCAGGTCATCCCCCGTGAGCGCCGAAAAATTCTGTGTGGGTTTGTCTCTCGACAAGTCATCTGTAGGCAAGGTCGTTTTCTCTAGTAAAAGGAGTCCAGTGTGATCTCTTCATCCTGCACGAAGCTGAAATCCATCTTGTCACTGGGCTCCTGCAGGCAGTTCCCCTGAACGAAATTGATATCGGCCTGCCAGAGCAACGGCAGCACCTCAATGTGGTCGATCATGGGGGCAATGACCAGCACACCCCGTGCGTGCAGGCTGTTGACGGTGATGCCAAGTTTTTCCCGTTGTGCCGGATCGGTGCCGATATTGCTCAGCAGCGATTTGTCCAGTTTCACAAAATTGACCCCGGTATTGGGCAGGTATTGAAAAGGACTCAAAGTGCAGCCGAAGTGGGTGACGGACAGCGGAATCTGCAGTTCCTGCAATTGCTTAACGAACTGCGTCAGTCTGTCCGGTGCACTAATGATATCCAGCTCACTGATCTGCAGCACAATCCGGTCTGCCGATTGCCTGGTGGCGTTCAGCTGGGCCGTCAGCCAGGAGAGGAAGTCTGCGCTGCCGAAGGAGTTCTGGGTCAGGTTGATGGTGAGCTGCAGATTTGGGTCCTGACGTTCCTGCAATAACTGCAGAGACTTGCGGGCGACCCAGCGGTCAATCTTTTCGCCCAGTCCGTATTGGTTGGCCAGTTCCAGGAAGCGCGGCGGGTAAATAAGTTGGTCCTTGTCGCGCAGGCGTATGCGGACCTCGTACCGCTCGACACGGTCTTCCTTGAGGCGGACAACCGGTTGGAAGACCAGGACGAAATCTTCACTGACGAAGGCCTGTTCAAGCCGCTCGTACATCTGTTCAGGTGTGCCATAGGGCTCCTCTGGCGAGACTGGTCTATGCAGCCTGGTGGATTCGCGCACGGTCAGGTTGTGACGCGCCCGCTCCAGAACCGCCTCCGCTGTCGGCGCCAGATCGTTGACGATGGCAAAGCCGCCGGCCACGCTGACCTGGGTCCCGAGCGGCAACACGCTCTGCAAACTGTCGTCCAGAGATTGGCGCAGGTGAAGAAGAATGCGCTCGCGATCGCTGCCGGCTGCTACTGGGAGAAGGACGGCGAATTCATTGTCTGCACAGCGGCCCGCCACGGCCGGCCCGGGCGCCTCTTCTCGAAGCGTGCGTGCGGCGTCGGCGAGCAGGAGGTTGCTGGCCGAACGCCCGGAGAGGGCGACGAAGTTCTCGAAACCGTTGAGTCGTAACAGCACCAGCATGCTGTGCTGGTGTTCATAAAAGGCCGTGGCGATGGCTTGTTCGATACGACTGGTCAGGCTGCCCAGGTTGAGCAGATCGGTCACCAGATCCTGCCCCTGCACGGTAAGCGCCAGCTGCTGCTGATCGAGGTTACCCGTGAGCGGACGCACAATGATCTGCAGGCTGCGTTCCTCGCTATAAGTGACAATTGCGCATTCCAGGCTGAGGCGTACTACTGCATCGCCCGCAATCAGCCCATGAAAAACGCAGCGTCCTCCGGGAGCCTGCCGACAGTCGCGGAGGAACTGCTGCACAGCGGCGACGTCCTGCTCCTGCACCAGATCCAGAAACGCAACACTGCGCAGCGCTTCGGCATCCGTGTATCCGAACAGCGCCGCATAAGCGCGGTTGGCGTAGAGGTGCACCCCGTCGTGCAGATAACCGATTGCCTCTGCCGAACTTTCCAGCAGGAGCTGATAACGCTGCTGCAGATCCTTGAGGGCGGCGCTGCTTCGGCGCAGCTCCCGGCGCTCCTGCAGCCCCGTCAGCTCATGCAGCCCCGTCAGCTCATGCAGCACCTGGCGTGCCAACCAGGCACACTGCTGTGCATCGTCGAGTTCGGTGACGCCACTGATGATGAAGTGGTCTGGGATCGAAGTCGGGGCGGGGAAGGCAGAGGGGTAATAACCGAGTAGGACAGACGGCAGGTCCAGCGCCATTTCCTGCAGCAGCCACTGCAGGCGTTCAGCGGATAAACGCTGGTTGGCAGCGAACAGGAACAGCATGTCCCAGCTTTTTAGGAGCAGACGTCCGCGCAGAAAGTCTTCGTCCCGCACGGCCTCAGCGTTAACGCTGAGGCCGGACTTGCGCAAAATATTGACCAGCCGCTCACCATCCGTCAGGAGGTCAGCATCGATCAGAATGTTGATGGTGGGGGGCTGGTCCATACCGGGCTCTGGTCTGAAATATCACTCTTTAACGTCGCGCAACAACCACTATGGGCCGAGTTTAGCACAGGTAACCCGTCAGCCAGACAGGCAGCCCCGTGGAAAATGCCAGGCGACCTCGGATTTCCGGCCGGCAACGTGTACACTGCCATCGAACGCAGCGGCCGCCCGGCAACCCAGGCCTGGCACCACTGTCTTTGTCAGTTTTCATGTGGGAGCGTCCTGGGCCCGGACGCGTCTCTTCCACTCATCGGGCTGGGGAACTATGTCAGATCACGAGAAGATGTCTGCAAAAACACACAAAGAAGAAGTGCAGCACAACCTACTGCTCAGTATCCGCGCTGCCAGAAATCGTTTGTTCGTCTGCTTCTGGACCTTCCCTGTCTATGTCTATGCGGTAACGCAACTGCTCAACTCGGGAAGCTCCTCCACCGTGATCATGTATTCCTACATGCTGCTGTATGCGTTCTTCGGCATCAGTGCCTCGGTCAAACGTTGCCCTGAATGTCATGAACAATTTTTTGTGAAACGGTTTTTTCTCAATCCATTTCGTTCACAGTGCGCGCATTGCGGGCTCTCGTTCAAGCATCTGTGATTGGTGGCAAATGAGTAGTGGTAAACGACTACCTGTAAATTACAGGGAAGAGTGACCTGGCACTTCACTGCCGAGCTCCGAAAATCGCCGCACCGATTCTGACGATTGTGGAACCTTCCGCTATTGCCGCCGCGTAATCTCCACTCATGCCGATTGAGAGTGTATCCATCTGGGGGTACGCCTTTGCAAGGCTTTGCAGCAATTGCATCAATGGACGAAACATCAGGCGTTGCTGCTGCACATCAGCGCAGGGTGCGGGGATTGCCATCAGACCCCGCAGGCGCAGATTCTCCAGTCTATTGATTGCGTCAGACAGCGCAGCCACTTCCATCAGCGCGACTCCGGACTTGGTGTCTTCCGCTGAAATATTGACCTGAATGCAGACGTTGAGAGGCCCCGTCTGGAGAGGGCGCTGTGCGTTGAGTCGTTGAGCGATCTTCAATCGGTCCACGCTGTGTACCCAGTCGAAGTGCTCAGCGATCTCACGGGTTTTGTTGGACTGGATCGGACCAATGAAGTGCCAGCACAGGCCGGGCAGAGGCAATGTCTTGATCTTGTCCAGAGCCTCCTGCACATAATTTTCGCCGAAGTCGCGTTGCCCCGCCGCATAGGCCTCGCGCACCTTGTCCGCCCCCTGAGTCTTGCTCACGGCAAGCAATGTGACGGATGCAGCGGGCCTGCCGCAGTCGCGGGCGGCTTTGCCGATCTGTTCACGAACTGTGAAAATGTTTTCTGTTATGCTTGCCATGACTTCTGGATACCGATCATATGACTGTTGTAACGGCCTGAACTATAGCACAGCAGTTCTGGACACCACTTGACCATCTCATTCCGAATCAAGGGCAGACCTCACAATGGATATCACCGAATTACTGGGTTTCAGTGTTAAACAAGGCGCATCGGATCTGCATCTCACCGCAGGCATGCCGCCCCTGATCCGTGTCGACGGTGACATGCGCAAGATCAATATCCCCTCCATGGATCACAAGGAAGTTCATGGTCTCATCTACGAGATCATGACCGATAAACAGCGCAAGGACTACGAACAGTTCATGGAGACAGACTTCTCCTTCGAGGTGTCGGGACTCGCGCGCTTCAGGGTGAACGCCTTCAATCAGAACCGCGGAGCGGCGGCCGTGTTTCGTACCATTCCCTCCCAAGTGCTGTCGATGGAGCAACTGGGCATGGGGCAGATCTTTCGCGATATGTCCGATCTCGCGAGGGGGCTGGTAGTCGTGACGGGGCCTACCGGTTCGGGCAAGAGCACTACGCTTGCCGCCATGATGGACTACGTCAACAACACCCGCTATGAACACATCCTTACCATCGAAGACCCCATTGAATTTGTTCACGAAAGCAAGAAGTGTCTGGTCAACCAGCGCGAAGTCCATCGCGATACGTTGGGTTTCGCAGAAGCGCTGCGATCTGCGCTGCGTGAAGACCCGGATATCATTCTGGTGGGTGAATTGCGCGACCTGGAAACGATCCGTCTGGCACTGACTGCCGCAGAGACCGGTCACCTCGTTTTCGGAACGCTGCACACCACGTCCGCTGCCAAGACCATCGACCGAATCATCGACGTGTTCCCTGCTGCGGAAAAGTCCATGGTACGTTCGATGCTATCGGAATCTCTGCAAGCGGTAGTTTCTCAGGCGCTGCTGAAAAAGAATGGCGGTGGCCGAGTGGCGGCACACGAAATCATGATCGGCACACCTGCAATCCGCAACCTGATCCGCGAGGACAAGGTGGCACAGATGTACTCAGCAATTCAGACTGGCTCGCAGTACGGGATGAGGACGCTGGATCAGTCCCTCAAGGAACTGGTGCAGAAGGGCGTCATCACCAGGGAAGCGGCGCGGGCCAAGGCCAAGATGCCCGATTCGTTCTGATAAATTTGCAGCACTCCGCTCCCACAGGGCACTTCTACTGCTCGTGGAATTTTTCTGCCAGCCCGCTGAACCAAGATTCCAGAACCAGCTGCGCCGCCAGGCTGTCCAGCTGTGCGGTGGACTCCCCGCGCAATAACTGCCCGCGTGCCTCGAAAGAGCTGAGGCGCTCGTCCATCCCATAGCAGGGTTTGTGATAGCGCGCGTTGAGTCGATTGCCGAACTTGCGTGCCTTGAATAACAATTCACTCTCGCTGCCATCCATGTTGAATGGCAGCCCCACCACGAAGACATCCGGTTGCCATTTCTCGATCAACTTATCCAGAATCTGCCAGTCGGGAATGCCGTCGCGCGCTGCAATCGGGCCGAGTGCACCGGCCGTGCCGATGATGGATTGCCCGCTGGCCACGCCGATGCGTTTGGTGCCGAAGTCGAAACCCAGTGCAGAGATGTCCCCGGGCTTTTTCACAGGAAAGGCATCCATGTCAGTGTGCTTCTCGGCATGGAAAGACGCGCGGCACGTTCATGAATGTCCCGCAATGCTGGAGAGCTGGCTGAGGCTGACGCCAAGACTTGCGGCGGCCGCTCCGGGCTTGCCTTCGTAGTCGGTGGAGAAGATCAATGCGGGAATGGCGGGCGCCGTGAGCCAGAAGTTGTCGCCGATTTCTCGTTCGAGCTGTCCGGACTCCCAGCCCGCGCAGCCCAGCGCCACCAGATAATTTTCAGGGCCCTTGCCATTGGCGATGTCGGCGAGAATGTCTTTGGACATCGACAAACTCAGCCCAGGTGTAATCGGCAAGGTGTACTCCCAATTGCGACCACTCTCGTGCAGGATAAAGCCCTTGTGCTTCTCCACTGGTCCGCCAGTCATCACACGCTGACTATGGAATATACGGTCACCTCGCCGCAGTTCGGCATCAATGTTCAACTCTGCGAGCAGTTCAGATAGCAGCATGCTGGACGGTTTGTTGATGACGATGCCAAGCGCGCCCTCCTCGTTGTGTTTCCACAGATAGGTGACGGTGCGTGCGAACCAGGGATCCTGCAGATGTGGCATGGCGATCAGGAATTGATTGGCCAGTGTCCCGGGTGTCGCCTGATATTCCGCTTCGTCGTGCATAAGAATTCCTTCACTCACTGCTGAACGAATTGCCCTGGTGAAAGCGCCAGGTGCGAATGATTTCAAGGATGTCGACTTGCTCCAGCAACTCTGGAGGGAACGGGTCGAAGGGCGCTGCCAGACTCACGATGTTGATGGCCGCCTCGTCCAGCACACGCTGACCAGAACCTTGCAGAATGCGGATTTCTTGCACTGTACCGTTGGGCCGCAGTGACACCAGCATGCGCAGGCTGCCATAGATTTCCTGTTCGCGCGCCTGCTGCGGATAATTCAGATTGCCCACCGCCTCAATGCGCTTGCGCCACGAATCCAGATAAAGCGCGTCGTCGCGCTTCTGGGTGGACGCGGAGGATATCGTGTAGGTGCGCGGACGCTTGGCATAGGCCTGCTGTTGAAGATCCAACTGTGCCTGCAGGCTGGCGATAGCGAGGCTCAATTCTTCTGGTGTGGCTGTGTCGGAGATCGGTTTGTCGGTCTCGGGATTGTCTTCTACCAGTTGTTCCTCGACAGCGAAATCGGCCGTGGTCGCGTTCAACAGAGCCAGGTCATTGGGGTCGGCCTGCTGACTGGGGGTCGGCGCCTGCGGAACCGGGTCCACACGCTGAATCACCTCGTCATGGAACGCGGAGACAAAGGGGGTGGTGGGTGTCGCCGCCGTATCAAGCACGCCGCTGCCGCTCTGGTTTTCCTGGGCAACGAAATCGGCCTCATCGGGTGCGACATCGCTGCGATACTGCGCGAGGGTGATCTCGACGGCAGGTGTGCTGTTACTCTCTTCCAGGTATGTGAAGCCCACGCCGACGATCAGCATGATGTGCAGGCAGCCGGACAGGAAGATCGTGAAGCCGAAGCGGTCCTTGCTCAGTGCCGCACTGACGTCGGTGTTCCTGATCATGGGGCTTTCTTTGCTGGCTTTGGCTATGTTGGGCATTCGCTCTCACGATCGGTTTTGGGTTGATTCCGTGTCAGGATTGGTCGCGTTCCACCAGTCGGCTCTCGATACTGCGCATCAGATCACCGGCGATGTCCAGATTGTACGCCTTGTTCAACTCGCGCACACAGGTCGGGCTGGTCACGTTAATCTCGGTGAGGTAATCGCCGATCACGTCCAGGCCCACGAACAGCAGTCCTTTCTCTCTGACCGATTCGCGTACCTGACTGCAGATCCAGCGATCGCGATCACTTAGTGGCTGCGGGATGCCACTGCCGCCGGCTGCCAGATTGCCACGGGTTTCGCCTCGGGCCGGGACGCGCGCCAGTGCATAGGGCACCGGATCACCGTCCACCAGCAGGATGCGCTTGTCGCCGTTGACGATCTCGGGAATGAAGCGCTGCGCCATGATAGGTGTGCGGCCGTGCCCGGTCAGAGTCTCTATGATGACACTGACGTTGGGGTCATCGTGACGCAGACGGAAGATCGACGAGCCACCCATGCCGTCCAGCGGCTTGAAGATTACGTCGCCGTGGGTGACGTGGAAGTGCTTCAGCACGGTGGTGTTATTGCTAACCACCAGCGGCGGGCAGCACTGGGGGAACTGGGTAGCAAACAGCTTCTCGTTGCAGTCGCGCAGGCTGCGCGGCCTGTTGACCACCAGACAGCCAGCGTTCTCGGCCTGCTCCAGGATGTAGGTCGAGTAAATATACTCATTGTCGAATGGCGGGTCCTTGCGCATCAGGATGACGTCGAGATTGCCCAGCGGCTCGTCGCTGGCTTCGCCGAAGGAGTACCACTGCTTTTCGTCCCATGCCACATTCAGCTGGCGCATCAGGCCCATTGCCACGCCGTCCTGCAGATACAGGTCCGACTGTTCCATGTAATAAAGCTCCCATCCACGCTCTTGGGCGGCGATGAGCATGGCGAGGCTGGTGTCTTTCTTGTAGCTGATGGTCTGGATCGGGTCCATTACGATGCCGAGTCTGATGGTCATGTGCGCGCCTGTAGTTCGGTTTCTGATTGAGTCATGAGACCCGGAGGTTGCTTAGATCATAACCCAACTCCCGCTTCGTATCGACGCGGGCGAATTCGCGGAAATTGAGAAGCTGTGCTAGACCTTTATGTGGAAGTCTCTGCCTGTCGCGCAGATCCTGCCAACACACTGCAGCAAAAGGAGATTGGCATGGAAGCCAGATCTAACAAACGTACTACTGAAAACGCGCCCCAACTCAAAGTGCTGCTCGTCGATGACAGCAGGAGCATTCGGCAGAGTGCGAAGGGGATGCTGGAATCCATGGGGTGTCAGATCACGCTCGCGGAGGATGGGTTTGACGCCCTGTGCCGCATCGCCGCGCTGCGGCCGGACATTATTTTCATGGATGTGATGATGCCGGGTCTGGATGGGTTTCAGGCTTGTGCACTGATCCGGGCCAGCCCGCAGTTCGGGGAGACGCCAGTGGTGTTGATATCGGGTAGCGACGGACTGCTGGATAGAGCACGAGCGGAGTTGGCCGGAGCGCGACGCTATATCCTCAAGCCCTTTCTCAAGGCGGATCTGCTGGAGGCGATTGCGGCGCTGGTGCCGACGGCAGGGGAGGAGACGCCCTCTGCGGTGGCTGGAGAGGAGGTCGGTGATGCTGCGCATCCTGTTGCTGGATGATTCACCGACACAGGCACTGCATCTGGGGCGTCAACTGCGCGCGCTCGGGCATGAGGTTGCTGCTGTCGTCGACTTGTCCGACGCGCAGGCAGCGGTCGTGGCCGGGGGAATCGATCTGGCGTTGGTGGAGCTGAATCTACTGCAGGACAACGGCTTCGATGCCGGGCTCAGTCTGCTGCGGGCCGGGGTCAGCCAGGTGCTGCTGATGAGTGGGGTGTGGCGTGAAACCGATGACATCTGGGCGCGAGCTCTGGGTCTGCAGGGTGTGTTGACCAGGCCGATTACGGCACCGCGGCTGGCGGCACGGATCGCGCAGCTGCAGGGGACGACAGATTCGGGAATCGGTGCTGGCTATGGTTGAGTCTTGCGCTGAAGAATTGTCCGGGGTGTTGGCGAACTGCGCGGCGCAGTTGGAAGCGGTTGTCGCGGAGGTTGTCGTGAAGACTGCAGCAGAGGCGGTTGTCCCGACTGCGGCAAGGGAGGTAGCACTGACCAATGTACTGCAGGCACTCGAACGCATTGCCGGGTTGTGCCGGTTGTGGGGTGCCCGGCGAGCAGTGCTCTTCTGCTCGGAGTTGGCGGGGCTGCTCACGCAATTCGTGAGGATGGGCGGCGCTAGCCAGCCTGGGTCGCTCGGCGCGCTGGTTCGCATCAGCGTCCTGCACCTAAGCCGCTTCTTGAAGGGGCTGAGTCCGGCGGTGAATGACGAGGAGTTCGACGTGGGCAGGCTCAATAACCTGCGTGCGGCCGCGGGCAAGAGTCTGCTGCCGGAGGCGCCGGACGGGACAAGGGCGACCGATTCTCCACTCCTGGGCAGTTGCCCGGTGCCTGACATCCTGCCGCTGCTGCGGCAGCGTGTTCGAGGTGTGCAGGCCATGTTCGGTCAGGCCTCCACTGCGGCCCCTCACGAGTTGAGCCTGAGTTTACTGAAGGAGCTGGACAGTCTCGATTCTGTGCTGCAGGTGCTGGGTCCAACCTGGTTCGGATCGCCAGGCGCCGAGGAGCCGCGTGATGCGGGTCGTATTGCGGGGCTTCTGTTGCGGCTTGATCTGCAGATTGGCTTCCTCCTTGCGACTCAGGCGCCTGCCCGAATCAGTGTGCCCGAAGCCGTGCTCGGTCGGCGCAAGAGGTCGGTGCCGGTCGCCACGGAATGCCTGCTGCATGACGCCCGGCAACGTTGGTACGAGCTTGCGCACCGCAGACTAAGCGAACTGTTGGGGCCCCTGGCAGCAGCACCGATTTCCCAGGGAGCAGTTCCTGAGGATGTCGGATGCGCCCTGCTGGCGCTGTATCGTCCCCTGCAGCTGGTCACGAATGCCCGAGACGGCTTGCTGCCTCGGTCTGATGTGTCAGCACTGCTGACCGAGTGCGAGCATTTGCTTCAGCACCTGTGGTGCTGGCAGCGAGTAGCGACGAGTCTGGACGGCGGCATACCGCAGGGGTTGGCGGCGCGTGGTCGTCGACTGGTGCTGCATGTCCAGCTGCTCTTGCTGCGTGCGCTCGATGCCGAAGCGGGCAATCTATGCCCTGGCGACAGCCTCTGGACTACCCCGGCGTGGAGGAAACTGCTGACGCAGCAGAAGCACGCACTGGTGCGAGACAGCCGGCATCTGCAGCGACTGCAAAGATCCTCCTGGCGACGTCGACTGGCAACCGAATATCCGCCGGAACCCGAATGGCTGAACCTCGTCGGGGCGGAGCTGGCGGCTGAATTGAACCTCATGTCGCAGAACCTCCAGCGATGCCAGCAGCAGGGCGGGTCGGAAGAGAGTGATTTCCCGGCCGACCTGTTTTGCACGGTCGTGTGCAGGCAGGCCCTCAACGCCTTGTTGATCGGGGAACTGGAACTCTACGAGGTGCTGGAAAGTCTGCGGCAGCTGCTGACCACCTTGCTGGAACGGCAGGTGAGCGTTGGCGCCGATGAACTGGCAGTGCTGCGCCAGCTGCATGAGCTTCTGCATTCCCAGGTTGGTCCACCACCGGGTGCGCAAGAACAGCACGGACCGTCTCCCCAAATGGCGTTTGGGTCGGAGCCGGCAAAGGATGCCTTGTCTGCCTCCACCAACCTCCCGCAGAAAGCACTCGCCAGTCTCCAGATCAGCATCAGTGCGTGTGTCGCGCGCTGGCAGGCGCTTCCCCGCAGTGACGATGTCGACGTGAGCGTTGAACGCGCCTGTGACGACGGCCTCGCGCAGAGAGCCTGCATCGCCATCGCGCAATTACCCGTCTATCTCGCCCAGAACATTCGCGAACTGTTGCCGGCGGCGGAGCGACTGGAGGCGTGTGCAAATGATCCGGGCTGGTTCGCGGGGTTGAATCGAGTGCTGATTGTGGAATTGCGGATGCTTGCAACCGGGGCACGCGCGCTGCAGGTTTACCGCGTTGCGCGTCTGAGCGCCGTGCTGGCAGAGGTGCATCAGGCACTGGCGGAATCGACTACGGCGTGCCCGGAAGCAACTCTCCTGACGCGGTTGGCAGACGCGCATCGGCAACTGCGGCGCGGCTTGAATCAGGCGGCGGCGCGTCGGGAGGTAAGCAACCCGCGCGAGGCGATTGCCAGCCTCTACCAATGTCTGGACCAGCTGCAGGCGGCTCCACAGCTTGTTTCGCATGATCGGCTGCCCGGCCCGTGGCCTCATACAAGCACTGCATTTGAGTTCGACTCCGAGAGTTTCCGCGTCTTTCGCCGCGAGGCCGAGGCGTTGGTGGAGCGTATCGATGCGCATCTCAGTGGCTTGTCTGCCAGCTTGACCGCAGCGGTTCCAGATGAGCTGCTGCATGCCCTGCACACCCTGAAGGGCAGTGCGCGGCTGTTTGGTTGTGAGCGAATCGCTTCTCTCTGTCATCGTAGCGAGAGCGTCCTGCTGGCGGGCAAACCCTTTGCTCTCTCTCGACCCACCGCCGTGGCGGAGTGCAGTTCGGCTGTGCAGTACGACTGTCACAATGTCGATGACGATGCTGTTGAGAGGAGAAATGCGCATGGCAAGCCGTTGGTCAATGAGTTGGCCAGCCTCGGGGCTTTGATCAGTGAACTGCGCGTGGCACTGGACGAGCTGTCGGCGACCGGACCGTCATTGGATGATCCGGCTACGCACGAGCAGGCTTCGAACACTCGGCCACCGGCGCCGTGCGGTTCGGTGTTCCTCGCCGCACCGGAGCACAGCGTTCCCATCCCGGCTTTGGCACTGCAGCGCATTACTGCGCTGGCGGGCAGTGCCCGCACCCAGGTTCGGGCCGCGCTGGACGTGTTGCAGTCCTGTCGGCACGAACAGGACGCCGCGCGACTCAGCCTTTTGGTGGATCTGCTCATCGAGCAGGAGCGCTGCATCGTGCAACTCGATGAGGAGGTCGCCGGTTCCAGACTGGTGAGCTTCGCCCGCGTGACTCCCCGGTTGCAGCGGCTGGCCGGGCGGCACAGCAATCAGCTCGACCGCCAGCTGCGCTTTCAGGTGCGTAACGATGCCCTGCGCGTGGATCGTCTGATGCTGGAGCAGCTGATTGCGCCGCTGGAGCATCTGCTGCGCAACGCCATCGATCATGGCATCGAGCCCATCAGCCTGCGGCGTGCCCGCGGCAAGCCTGACGGCGGTTTTGTGACGCTGGATATGCAGGAACGGGACGCCAATCTGGTGCTGGAGCTGCGCGACGACGGCGCCGGCATCGACAGCCGGTCGCTGACCGAGCGTGCGAGCCAGCTCGGCATGGCGCTGGAGGTGAGCGTCGAATCCCAACAGCGCCTGCAGTGGGTGCTGCTGCCGGGTTTCAGCACGCGCAAAAGGGCGACGCAGGACGCCGGTCACGGTATAGGACTGGCCATGGTCAACAGCGTCGTCACTGCTTTGGGCGGGCGTGTCGAGGTTGAATCGACGGCTGGGGTTGGCAGCTGCTTCCGGTTGCTACTGCCGCGTTGGGATATTGCACCGAAGCCGGTATAATGCGGCCTTCGTTTTTCGACACTGGCAGACAACGTTTTGAAAACATTAGGCTTGGTCTGGGGTATTGGCGGGATAGTATTGCTTCTGCTGTTCGCCGTGGTGCGCCTGGGGCCGATGGCACTGGAGTTGTTCGCGCTGGAACTGCAGCCGCTTCACTGGTTTGCACTCGCCGTGAGCGTCCTCTATATGGCCTATGCCGAAGGCTACAAGGGATTTCATCTCGCTTTTGCCCCCCGCGTCGTGGCCCGTGCCTCCTACCTGCAGGCCAATCCGCGTCCGCTGCATATTATGCTGGCCCCCGTGTTCTGCATGGGGTACATCTACGCCACTCGCAAGCGCAAGCTGCTGTCCTTCGGACTCACCGGCATGATCATCTGCTTCGTCCTGCTGGTGCGATTGCTGCCACAGCCATGGCGCGGCATTGTGGATGCGGGTGTGGTCACCGGGCTGGTGGTCGGCATTGCCTCGATCCTGTACTTTCTGCTGCAACGCCTGCGCTACCCTGAGCGTCCGGGCGTCGGCGTCGATGTGCCGAAGCATTCCTGAGTGATCACAGCTGAATAGTCCCGACAGCTAGACCCACAAGCGCGGCAGGTTCGACAAGCATGCACACACATATGAGCCAGCAGAACCAGCACGACGACAGGGCCAGCAGCACCTGCGCCATCATCGTCACTTACAATCCAGATACCACTGTGCTGCTCGCTTTGGTCGGCCAGCTGGCCGCGCAAACCGATTTTCTGATCGTCGACAACGCTTCCGCCAATCCGGAGTCCTTCGTGTCTATAGCGAATAACACGCCGCGCTGTCTCGGTGTGCGTCGTCTGGACGGCAACGTCGGGCTGGCCAGCGCCATGAACGTCGGACTGCGCGAGATCCAGTCCGCCGGCTATGATTTCGTTGTGCTCTTCGATCAGGATAGTCAGGTGCCAGATGGCTTTTTCGCTGCGATGCAGCTTGCATACGCAGACGCCGTCGCCTTGTGCGGCCCGCGAGTTGCCGCCATCGGGCCGCGCATCGAAAATCCCGACACCGGCAGGCGTACGCCCTTCAAGCTCTTCAATCGCATACTCCGACGCTCCGACGTGGCGCTGCCGGGCAGCGACAAACTGTACCGCGCGGATTTCCTAATTTCCTCTGGATGCCTGCTCGCGCTGCAGCATCTGGATGCCATCGGCCTGATGAAGGACAGCTATTTCATCGACAATGTCGATCTGGAGTGGTGCTTCCGCGCCAGGGCTGGTGGCTTTGTGCTGTTGGGCAGCGATCACACGCGCCTGCTGCACAGCATCGGTTTGCCTGACAACAATCCTCTGGTGCGCTCCGGCCTTATCGTCAGCCACAGCCCGCTGCGCGCCTACTATTCCACCCGCAATCGACTGCACTTGTATCGTCAGCCCTATGCGCCGTTGGGCTGGAAGCTGCGCGATGTGCCGCGCTTTGCCTTGAAGGCCGCGTGGCTGTTGCTGTTTTCCGTGCAGCGCGCGGCCTACTGGCAGAACATCCGCAAGGGCTTTGCCGATGCGGGAGGGCTGGAATGAGCTCAACGAACACCTACGAGACAACATCGACGGCAAGTCCTGCCACACAGCCCCGCATCGCCATTCTGCTGCCGACCTGGAATGGCGAGAAATTTCTCGCTGAGCAACTGGATTCGCTGCTTGCACAGACGTACCCCAACATCATCATCGTGATCCGCGACGACGGTTCTACCGATGGCACGCCAGTGCTGCTCTCCAAGTACGCCGCCGCGCATCCGCATCACATTCGTGTGCTGGCCGACGACGGCAGAAATTTCGGCGCCAGTGGCAGCTTCTCTTATCTGATGAATTACGCATTGCAGCACCAAAAGGAGCTGGGCCTGGAGCGTGCGTGGCTGATGTTCTGCGATCAGGACGATGTCTGGGTGCCGCACAAAATCGCCGTCTCAATGCAGCGTATGCAGGCGCTGGAGCAGCAATATCCCCGTACACCCCTGCTGGTACACAGCGACCTGAAGGTGGTGGATGAACAGCGCCAGCAGATCGCGCCATCGTTCATTGCGTATCAGGGGTTGGAGCCGCTGCGAAATACACTCGGGCGAATAATCGTGAGCAATACGGTCACTGGTTGCACTGCGTTGCTGAACGAAGAATTGGCGTTGCTGGCGAGCCCTGTTCCCTCCGCGGCGGTGATGCATGACTGGTGGCTGGCGCTGGTGGTGAGTGCATTTGGGCATATTGGCTATATCGATGAGGCCCTGGTGGAATATCGACAGCACGGCCGCAATGCGATCGGTGCGAAGGCCTATCAGAAGGATCGTCGGGGCAGCCTGTTGAGCAGGCTGCTGGAGGTTCGTCACCGGGAGCTTCTAACCGGACTCGGAATACAGGTACAAGCCTTCCTGGACAGCTATTCGCAGCGTCTGAGTCGCGAGCAGTGGTGTTTGCTGCAGGTCGCCCGCAGACTGGCCAGCCGCAGTAATTTTGTGCAGAAGTTGGTGCTGAAATACCTGCACGTCAGCCAATGACGTGCATCAGCCCTCTCCGGCACGCTGCTTACGAATTGCCGCCAGACGTTTGCGCATCATTGCTCCCACCGCTGCCGGTGAGAATTCAGCTTCGATGGTTTCCTTGCCTCTATTGCCCAGCTGCTGCGTCATCTCACGGTCGCCCGCCAGCAGCCGCATGGCCTGTGCGGCCTGCTGCAGGTCCGGTTCCGCCCACACCTGTCCCTTCTTGTAGGGGCCGTAGTCTTGCTCAATGGTGACGAGGCGATAGTTGATGCCGACACAGTTATCAGGGCGCATGTAATCGATGTTGCCGGACCAGTTGGTGGCCATGACAGCCTTGCCCAGTGCCATGGCCTCGGCGGGACCGAATCCGAATCCTTCGGAGCGATGCAGCGACACATAGCAATCGCAGTTGGCAATGATCGCGTTCACCTGCGCCCGCGTGTACACCTGATCCAGCAGCAGAATATTCTGATGTGAGCCAGCCCTGTCGCGGATCGCCTGCAAGGCATCCGGAGTGGCGTTGTTGACCTTGATCACCAGGCGTACCGAAAGGTCGTCTGCCACGAAGGCGTCACGGAAGGCCTGCATGGCGCCGTAGGGATTCTTGCGCTCCTGTCTGCTGAAGGTGTCAAACATTACCAGGAACAGGAATGGTTCTGCCGGAAGGCCGAAACTGGCGCGGGTCAACTGCTGGTCGACACTGATTTCAACGGCATGGGGAATTCTCACCACGGGCACAGGAGACTTCATCGCCACCGCATCCTGCACGAAGCTTGAAGGCACCCAGATCTCGTCGAAGTGCTTGAAGCTATTTTCCCAATCGGCTGGTATCTCGGGCAGTTCCCACGCCCAATAGCCAATCGAGTAATGGCCATCGAAGTGGCTGGACGGAAGCTCGGTAATCGCCTGCAGTGCGTGATCGGGATTGATGTGCAGCAGTGTCACGTCATAGGGAGCGTTGTCGATTTCCTTGTATTGCCAGCTCAGGTCGGTCATGCGCGAAGGGTTGCCCGACATGAAGCAGATGATGCCGAAGGGCTCGTTGGCGGCATGCAAGGCTCTGGCATCACTGCGTGCGCCTTCGCCAATGCCCATTTCCGCACGGGTATAGCCGATCAGATTAACGCCGGGCAGCAGGCGTTCGGCTCTGACGGGCGCGGCGGCACCAGCCTGTGTTGTCAGGGCACTGCGCACGCGCAGGTTGTTCACTTGCAGCGTGAAGTCCCCCTTGTCGGCCGAAAGGTTGGGGTTGTAATAATCATCGCCGGCGATGAAGCGTTTGCTCCAGCGCTGCCACATGGCTTTCTCGTCTTCTTTCGGGACACTGGCCTTGCGGCTGATGCTCTCATGGTGAATCAGATGGCACAGAGGGGTCCAGATATTGCGATAGCCACGCATCAAAAGTCGCAGGCACAGATCGACATCGTTGCCCACGACTGCGAGCTCCTCGTCGAAGCCCTTGATCTCGTCGAATTTCTCTCGGCTAAGCATGAGGCAGGCGCCAGTATTCGCCGACACTTCACGCACAGTCTCGTGCAGGCGACGGTAGATGTTGTTCCCCGGCATGCGCTTGTGCAGCAGATGAATTCCTCCGCCGCCATAATTCACCAGCAGCACGCCGGTGTGCTGCAGCGCACCGTTCGGATAGTAGAGCAGGGCCCCAACCGCACCGACTTCGGGCCGCACCGCCTGCCGTACCAGCTGTTCCAGCCAGTCGCCGTCGGTGATCTCGATGTCGTCATTGAGGAACAGGTAAAGATCGCCGGTGGCATGTCGTGTGCCGATGTTATTCAGACGCGCCCAGTTGAAGGGCTCATTGCATTCGATGACCTGCAGCTGCTTGTCCTTGAGGTACTGGATGCCTTCCGGGAATTTCCCGCGACTGTTGTCGAGCATCACCACTTCAAAATTTCTGTAGGCCGTCTTCGCTAGCAGTGAATCGATGCAGGGTTTGATCAGATCGAGCTTGCCCATGGTCGGGATGATGATGGAGACCTTCGGAGTAGTGCTGAGCGGCCATAGCACTGCACGCAGTCCGTGTTCTCTTTCCTGCAAACACGCATCCGGCTGAGTGCGGGACAGGTGCGCGCGCAGAGCGGCGGTCTCGGCCTGCAGTAGAGCGGGCGTCGTGGCGCCTTCAGTGCCAGACCACAACATCTTCGCGCTGCGCTGCACGTCGCCGTGCTGTTGAGCGATGGAGTCGGCGATCATCAGCAGCGCGCCGTAACGCCACGCCGGGCTGCTGAGATCGAGCTCTTGCCAGTGCTGCAGATGTACGCTTCTGAATGCAAAGACCCCGCCAATGTAGTTGCTCGACAGCAGGTGCTCCGGCGACCAATGGGGAGTGAACGTCGGCTCAAGGTGCATACCGGACGGGCTGAGCAGGTCGTGGTCGCTGTAGAGCAGCGCCACTGCACCGCTGTGTGCGAGTTCGACAAACTCTGCCAGAGCGTGGGGTGCGAGAGTCTCGCCAGCCTGCAGGAAGCTGAGCCAGCCACTGCTGTTCTGCAACGAGATCAGAGCGGCCTGCAAAGAGGCGTGCCACTGGACCTGCCTGGCAGTTCCGCCATGCTGGGCAATGAAACTTTCTCCACTCTGTAGCTGCGGGCCTGTCAAGTGCAGGGTCCAATGGGGCCATGTCTGGTCTGTGAGGCTGGAGAGCGTCGCGAGCATTGCCGACTCGTCGCCCGTGCTGTGGACGAGCAGATGGAATGTCTCCTGTGCGTTGGCGGTAATCGCTGCAGCAGCGCTGCGCAATTGCGCCAGTTCGTCGTCATCCGGTAGGTTGCGACAATACCATGTGTTGTACAGATCGCTGTTCTTGAAGAGAAAGAATTTGCGCGTGATGCTGCTCTGCTGTTGCGCCTTGTCGGTGAAACGCAACTCCAGCGTGTGCTCGCCAGCCGGCAGGTCCGGCAGTGCAATCTCCTGATAGAACCCCGCTGAGAATGACTCCGGCAGTTTCGGAAAGAGCTCTGCTATGTCGGGTCTGCTGATGCCGGTGCCGAAGGTGGACTGCACCTGACCGTCAACCATTGCTTCGATCTTCTCGATGCCATTGGGCGAACAGCACCAGCCCTGCAGCGTCACCTGCTCCGGGAACTCGTTCTGAGTGGCACTGGGAATGTCGAGGCTGCCTTGAATCGGGTTTGCAGCGCGCGGCGCATTACTGATCGCTGAACTGACTGGAGAGGTTGCGCGCAGGCCTTCGATCTTGCGCCGCAACCAGCGCAGCGGACGGGTGACGTGCCAGGACAATGAGCCCTGCAGCATGTGAATGTAACCGTTGAGATGCTCGATCTGTGCCTTGGTTTCTTCCAACTCTGTGCTCTTGCGGATGATGCTCTGATTCAGTTTGGTAACGGTGTGGTGCAGGCCGCGAATCTCGGTGTTCAGGCGCTGATCGAGTTCACGCATCTGTTCGTGCAGACGGGTTGTCTCCCGGTCGAGTTCACGCATCTGCTCGTGCAGACGAGTTATCTCCCGGTCAGATTCCTGCGCTGTGCTATTGAGACGCTTGATATCACTGTGCAGCGCCTCGATCAGCACGCCTTCATCGAGGCTGCCCAGCAACTGATTGAGTTCAGCACCCTTCCATTCTGGCAGCCACTTGTCGAACACCTTCGCACGCCCCTCGGCAATAGGGTGGCCTTGGCGATAGCGCGTCGTGGGATCATTGGAAGCGGTATTGGACTCGCCGCCCTGGCGATAGAACGCCGTCAGCGCATCCACATGCAGGAAGCTGGTTCTGGTTGATAGCTGCAGCCAGAAATCCCAATCCTCGAAAACATCGAGGCTCGCATCGAAATGGCATGGGGCAGAATCCGTGGTGCCGGCGAGCAGCGTTCTGCGGAACAGCGCGGCGTGAATCGGAATGAAGTTGTCACGGCGCAACCGGATGGGGTCGTAATTTACTTTAAATGTGTCACCCGTCGCCTCGCCACTCGCAGTAGTTTTTTGCGTGCTGCTGTAAACGACTCCGATCTCGGGATGTTGTGTCAGCGCATCCACAAGAATGCGGATATGGTCGTCGGCAATCCAGTCATCTTCGTCCAGAAAAATCAAGTAACTGCCCTGTGCACTCTGCAGCGCCAGATTCGCGGCAGCCGGGCGATTCAGCTGGCCTGTGCCTGCGACCTCGCGGACTGGAAAGCGTGCTGTGACGCTCTTGTGTTGGTTCAGGCCCTTGCCACTGGCATCCACCAGAATCACTTCGATATTGGTATAGGTCTGGCGGTTTACAGAGACCAGCGCCTCGTGCAGTTCGGGCCTGTTCATGCTGCGGCACAGCACGGACACCAATGGCAGAGTTGAATCGCGATGAAGTGAAGATGCTGAGTTTTGCAAACCAGGTGTACCTGCCGTGTTGATTGCGGACGTGCCTTTGGTGCCTTGTGTCATTGCTGGCGCCCCAGCAATCGATCCATTAATGAACGCTTGGATTGAGCCAACTTGTGAAGCTCTTCCTTGCGAAAGCTGTCCGGCATCTGCACTGTCACCAGCCCCAGGCGCTCCTGCCGCAGAAGTTCCGCCTCGATGATCAGCGCAGGCTCGCGCAGTGTAGCGCCGTCGAGAATACAAAACGCCTCGGCGTAACGGACAGTAATGGGCAATGTGTAGGTGCGGAAATGGTTCAGAGAAAAGATCACTGCGTCGTAGGGCTGAATGCTCAGCTGCGAGACATATTTCGCGATGGCATCGCGCTTGGCGGCTGCGTGTGCGGTGATGTCTACCAGCACATCGACGCGGTGCAGCGGCGCGCCAACTTCGTACATCGCCACACGCAGGTTGCGGCCCTCTTCTGCGAGGCGCCGGGTGGCCTCGATGACAATCCAGGCGGTGGCGCGATGATCCGGGTGAATCTCGTGGAAGGAGGGCGTCAGAATCAAGTCGGCGTTGGCTGCGAGAATCGCCTGGCGAGCGGCGGCAATGGTACGTTCGTCGCAGGTCACACCGCGGTCGGATTCACGCCAGAATGTAAGCGTGTCGATGCCGAGTACCTCGGCGGCAGCACGGGTCTCCGCCTCGCGCGCGGCACTGCCCACCTTGCCGTGTTCACCAAAATCCCCAGAGGTCACGATAACGGCGTGCGTTGGAATTCCCGCCGCGCGATAAGCGGCCAGCAGGCCCCCACAACCAAGCGTCTCATCATCAGGATGGGGCGCGAAGACCAACGCCGCTGTGCACTCAATCAGCGGCACGGCCTGGTAGGGAGTCAATCGTGATTCCATGGTGACACTCAGTTGATCTTGCGAATGATGATCGACTCAAGCACTTCGCCGATGAAGTCGAGGAACATGGTGTCCAGGCCCTCGTTGAAATAGTCTTTGGCCTTGTTGCCGATGGCGAGCACGCCGAGCATTCTCTCGCGGCCGATCGGGCACAAGGCTGCCGAGCGGATGCTGCCGCTACCGTGGTGCGGGAACAGGAAGGTTGCGGTCTCTTTGTCGATAGCACGGCACATGGTGCGGCGGTCACGTAACAGCGTGGGGAAATTCGGCTGCAGAAATTCGGCTGACTCCAGACGCATGTGTTCGACGTTGCGGAGATGGTCGCCTTGGAACAGGATCACGCTGCAGGCGTCGATGCCTGGCTGGGTGCACAGGTTCGCTTCGGTGGCGCTGGCGATCTGGGCAACCTCGTCTTCCATCAGCAGCGCGATGATCAGGGCGCGGGTGACATTGAAGAGCTGATCATTGTATCTGGCGTTTTCCAGCAGTGTGTTCAGGGTGATGCGCGACTCGATGCTGCGTTCACGCAACACGCGGACCTGTCGTTCCAGCAACGAGATGGCCTTGCCGCTCTCGTGCGGCAGTGTGATCTCCGCCAGCAGGCTATCCCTGTTGATGAAGAAGTCGGGGTTTTCCTTCAGATAGGCGGCAACCTGGTCGGCCGTCAACGGCTTCTTGTCAGAATGATCGGAACTGCGGCTGGGGTTTTGCTGGGGAAAAGTCTCGCTGGTCATACTGGGTCGATGCCTTTGGCTGTTATAGTGGGGTTCTGGCACTCATAAAATGCAGCTTACAAATCGTGCGTATCGATACTGCCTTCGAAGACTGTGGTCGCCGGGCCGCACATGATAATCGCGTGACCATCACCTGCCCAGCTCAGGCGCAGATCACCGCCAGTGAGACGGCCCAGTGCGTCCGCATTGAGCAGGCCCGCCGCGCGCGCGGCCACCATCGCCGCACAGGCGCCAGTGCCACAGGCAATGGTCTCGCCCGCACCACGCTCATAGACGCGCAGCTTGAAGGTGTCTTTGTCTAGAATCTGTATGAAGCCGACGTTCACACCCCTCGGAAAATCCGGGTGGCTGCCAAGTGCTGTGCCGATGGCCTGTACCGGCGTGGTGTCCAGATCATCGACTACGATCACCGCGTGAGGATTGCCGACAGAGACGACTCGGAAGCTCACGGTGTGTTGCGCGCCATCGATCGTCAGGCTGCGCTCGTGTTGTGGTGCCTGCATGCCCCTGAAGGGCAGCGAGGTCGGGCTGAAATCCGGCATGCCCATGTCTACGGTGACCAGCCCATCGCTCTCGACCTTGAGCGTAAGAATACGGTTCACCGTCTTCACGCGAATCGGGTTGCGGGCGGTCAGGCCTTTGTCGAGCACGAAGCGAGCGAAGCAGCGCGCACCATTGCCACAGTGTTCCACTTCGCTGCCGTCGTTGTTGTAGATGCGGTAGTCGAAGTCGACATCCGGCTGGCTCGGCGGTTCGATGAGCAGCATCTGGTCGAAGCCGATGCCGAAGTGGCGGTCGGCCATCTTCCTGATTTGTGCGGGGCTAAGCTTGACCGGGTGCGAGATAAGATCGAGCACCACGAAGTCGTTGCCGAGGCCGTGCATTTTGGTGAAAGGTAGTTGCATAGGTGTTCGTGTCTATTCCTGTGGGAGCGGGATAGCCCGCGATTCTTTTTGCATCACTTGCAGGCAAGCTCCCACATCAGGGCAGCACCGACTCCAACGAAAGCTGATATTCCAATGTCTCGCGCTGTCTCACCACGGTGGCCGTCGCGCCATCCACCATGATCTCCGCCACGCGGTTGCGGGTGTTGTAGTTCGAACTCATCACAAAGCCATAGGCACCGGCGCTGCGCACTGCCAGCAGGTCGCCCTGCGCAATAGCCAGGCTGCGATCCTTGCCGAGAAAGTCGGCCGACTCGCAGACAGGGCCGACCACGTCGTAACTGCGAGAGGTCAACACGCCGTCCGGGCTTCTGTGCACGGGCACGATATTCTGCCAGGCGCCGTACAGCGCGGGCCTGAGCAGGTCATTCATGGCGCCGTCAACAATAGCAAAATTCTTGTGCGGGGTAAGCTTTAAATACTCCACCTTGGTCACGAACAGCCCGGCATTGGCGCAGATCGAGCGGCCCGGCTCCAGACACAGCGTCAGGTGGCGGCCGGCCAGTTTGCCGAGCACGGCCTGGATCAGTTCGGAGGGCGCCGGGGGCTGCTCATCGCGATAGCACACGCCCAGTCCGCCTCCCATGTCGAAGTGGTGAATGCGGATGCCCAGCGCCGCGAGGCGGTCTACCAGCAGCAGCACGCGGTCGATGGCGTCGAGGTAGGGTTCTATGTTGGTGAGCTGGGAGCCGATATGGCAGTCCACGCCCACCACGTCGATGTGGCTCATCTGCGCGGCGCGCTGGTATACGGCGACGGCGCTGTCGATGGCGATACCAAACTTGTTCTCCTTCATGCCGGTGGAGATGTATGGATGGGTGCCTGCATCCACGTCCGGGTTCACGCGCAGAGAGATTGAGGCGCGGCGGCCGACGCGGGCGGCCACCGCATTGATACGGTCCAGTTCCGGTTCGGATTCGATGTTGAAACACAGGATGCCCAGCTCCAGCGCTTGGGCGATCTCGTCCTCGGTCTTGCCCAGGCCTGAAAATATCACTTTGCCGGGATCGCCGCCGGCCCGCATTACGCGCTCAAGTTCGCCGCCGGAGACGATGTCGAAACCGGCGCCCAGCCGGGCCAGCACATTGAGCACGGCCAGGTTGGAATTGGCCTTCACGGCGAAACAGGTCAGGTGCCTGCTGCCTGCGAGTGCTTTCTCATAGGCCAGCAGGTTCTGCTCCAGAGCGGCGCGGGAATAGATATAGCAGGGCGTGCCGTGACGACGGGCGATCTCGGCCACGGAGATGTCCTCGGCAAACAGGTGATTGTCTCGGTATTGAAAAGCGTCCATGGGAAAAGCTACCTGGCGTTCTGGGGTGGTGGGGTGAGCGTCAGCTGACGGCAGTGTCAGCGTCGATCACAACCCGCACATCTGAGTGCAGGGCAGTCTGGTCCGGCCGCTGCAGGGGGCCCTTCTGGCCACAGCTGCACAGGCCAGCGGCCAGGATAACGATCAGGAACAGGCGCATGAGGAGCTCACTTTCTTTCGATTTAACGGTTTCTATGGGCGGTTTCGGTGCGGCGATTATACCCGCAGAGTTTCTGCAAAAGCCATGCCGGGAGATTGTGTATATCCGCGCAACTATCGGAAAAACGACATATTTTTACGAACTGTAACGAAAAGTCACGCGCCTTGAAAAGTGAGATTGAGGCGCCTATATTGGCGCCTCAACTTTTTCCGGTGACAGGCGGTGATGGTGGCCAGCGTGCTGCAATCCCGTGCGGTGGAACTCCGCGTTCCAGTGGTTCAGTATTTCGCAACAACGTTTACGGAATAATAAAATATGATTGAAATTAGTCACTTAACCAAGACGTTTGATGGTTTTACGGCGATTGATGATTTGAGTTTCACGGTGGAAGAGGGAGAAGTGCTCGGGTTTCTCGGCCCCAACGGCGCCGGCAAGTCCACCACCATGAAGATCATTACCGGGTTTCTCGGCGCCAGCTCTGGCTCGGTCACGGTCCACGGACACGATATCGCCACCGATCCTCTGGCAGTGAAATCCCTGATCGGCTACCTGCCGGAAGGGGCCCCCAGCTACCCGGACATGACGGTGATGGAGTTTCTCGAATTCATCGCAGCCGTGCGCGGCTTCTCCGGCGAGGAGAAGAAACGGCGCATCGCCAAGGTGGTCCGCGAGGTGGAGCTGGGCGAGGTCTGCCACAAGACCATCGACACGCTCTCCAAGGGCTTCAAGCGCCGCGTCGGCCTGGCCCAGGCGATCATTCATGATCCCAAGGTGCTGATTCTCGATGAGCCCACCGACGGCCTCGATCCCAACCAGAAACACCAGGTTCGTCAGCTTATCCGCGACCTCGCTCGTGACCGCATCGTCGTCATCTCCACTCACATCCTCGAAGAAGTCAGTGCCGTGTGCACCCGCGCCATCATCATCGCGGCCGGCCGGATCGTGGCCGATGGCACGCCGAAGGAGCTGGAGGCCCGTTCGCATCTGTTCGGGGCCGTGAGTATCCAACTGACCCAGGACTTCGATCTCGCCGCCGCGCTGGAGGGAGTAGAGGAGGTGGCCGACATCGAGCCGAGCGACGAAGAGCGCCGCCGCTTCATCATCATTCCGGTACCGGGCAAGCAGATTTTCAGCAAGGTGCTGGACCGTGTGCAGAGCGAACATTGGCCAGTGGCCGAATTTCATCTGGTGGAGGGGCTGCTGGAACACTTCTTCCGCAGTGTGACATCGCAAGGGGCCGCGTCGCAGCCTGGAACCTCGCGCGGCGCCCGCGCCTCTCGCCAATCAGCCAACCAGCAGCAGGGTTAACGACATGAAAAATATGGGAATCATCTTCAAGCGGGAGCTGGCTGGCTATTTCGCCACGCCGCTCGCCTATGTGTTCATCGTGATCTTTCTGGTCATGAGCGGCATCTTCACCTTCGACATGGGCGGCTTCTACGTCCGTGGCCAGGCCGACCTGATGCCGTTCTTCAGTTTCCACCCCTGGCTGTATCTGTTCATGATTCCGGCCATCGCCATGGGCCTGTGGGCCGATGAGCGCAAGTCCGGCACCATCGAACTGTTGATGACGTTACCGGTGACGCTGTCCGACGCAGTGCTGGGCAAGTTCTTGGCAGCGTGGGCACTCAGCGGCGTCGCACTGCTGCTGACCTTCCCGATCTGGATCACGGTCAACTACCTCGGCGACCCCGACAACGGCGTCATCGTTGCCGCCTATCTGGGCAGCTGGCTGATGGCCGGCGGTTTCCTCGCCATCGGGTCGTGCATGTCGGCGATGACCCGCAACTCGGTGATCGCCTTCATCCTGACCGTCGCGATCTGCTTCGTGTTCGTGGCCTCCGGCACCGAGATCATTCTGAACGCCCTGCGCTGGGCGCCGCAGATTCTGATCGACGCCGTGGCGGCACTGAGTTTCCTTACGCACTTCGACTCCATCAGCAAGGGCGTGCTCGACCTGCGTGACATTCTGTTCTTTGTAATATTCATTGGTTCGTGGCTGTTTGCGTCCGCAATCGTCATCGAAATCAAGAAAGCGAATTGAGGGAGCCGATGATGAAATATCGATCTTTGTTTTCAGCAACAGGCCTCGCTCTTACCGGCGTTTTTTTGTTGATCAGTGTGGGCGTCATCAGTGCCTTTCCGCGTCTGCGAATCGACCTGACGCAGGACAATCTCTACACGCTGGCCGATGGCACGCGCAATATTGTCAGCGGGCTGGAGAAGCCGGTGGAGATGCTGTTCTTTTACTCCGAAGAGGCCACCGCCGATATTCCGCAACTGCGAACCTATGGTGTGCGCGTGCAGGAATTGCTGCGCGAGATGGAAATCGCCAGTGATGGCAATCTGACCTTGCGCGTCGTTGATCCGGTGCCGTTCTCGGAAGAAGAGGATCTGGCCGGTGAGTATGGCGTGCAGCCGGTGCCGCTGACCCAGGGTGGCGAGTCGGTGTTCTTCGGCATCGTAGTGGTGGACCCGGCGACGATTCCGGCGGAAGACGCCCCGGAGCAGACTCCTGCAGAAGCAGCGCTGGCGCCGAAGGTCTTCAAGACCATCCCGCTGATTCGCCCCGACCAGGAAGAATTTCTGGAGTATGAGTTCTCCAAGCTGATCACCCAGGTGGCCAATCCCGAGCTGCCGATTGTCGGCTTCCTCTCCGGGCTGCCGATTGACGGTGGCGTTAATCAACAGACCATGCAGCCGACCGAGCCGTGGATGTTCATGGACTCCGTGCGTCAGCTCTATCAGGTGCAGCGCGTCGACCCGGATGCAGAGGCGATCGATGAAGCTATCGACATCCTGCTGCTCGTGCACCCGCAGGAGCTGAGCGAGCAGATGCTGTATGCGATTGACCAGCACGTGCTGCGTGGCGGCAAGGCGCTGGTGTTCCTCGACCCGAATGCGGACTCCACCGCGCAGCGCGGCCCCGACGGTGTGCCCTTCGTCGAGAATGGCGCGTCCGATCTCGAACCGTTGCTGGCCGCCTGGGGTGTCGAGTACGACAGCACCAAAGTGCTGACCGACGCGGAACAGGCGCTGTTGGTGAATGTCGGCGATTCCAGTCGTCCGGTGGCGCACTACGGCATGCTGGGTGTACAGCGCACCAGCTTCGCTAACGACATCGTCAATACCGGGCTGCAAGTGATGAATTTCTCGACGCCGGGTGCGCTGGCACCGATCGAAGGCGCGGGCACTACGTTCGAGCCACTGATTCAGTCCAGCGCGCAGTCGATGCTGATGGCCAATACCCTCTTCACCCAGCTCGCAGACCCGAGCATCCTGGTGGATGAGTTCGTCTCCGAGAACCGTCCGCAGACCATCGCGGCGCGCATCACTGGACGTGTGCAGACGGCATTCCCGAATGGCCGTCCCGTGATTGCGGAGCCGGCTCCTGCGGCTGATGCTGCGACTGCGGATGCTGCCGCTCCGACTGCGAATCCCGCGCCAGCTGCTGCAGAACCAGCAGCAGAGCTTGCGCCCCACCTGACTGAATCCTCCGGCACCGTGAACCTGTTGATCGTGGCCGACAGTGATTTCCTCAGCGACAGATTGTGGGTGCAGATTCAGAACTTCCTCGGTCAGCGCATTCCGCAGGCTTTCGCCAGCAATGGCGACTTCGTGATGAATTCACTGGACAACCTGGCGGGCAATGCCGAGCTGGTGACGATCCGCAGCCGTGGGCGTTTCGCCAGACCGTTCATGACTGTGCTGGATCTGCAGCGCGAGGCCGATGACCGTCTGCGTGAGGAAGAACGAGTGCTGCTGGAGAACCTGCAGCAGACCGAGATGCAGATCGCCGCGCTCAACGCCAACCGCGAAGGCAACGAGATTTTGCCGGAACAGCAGGCCGAGGTAGATCGCTTCTACGAACAGCAGCTGGAGACGCGCCGCCGTTTGCGCGAGGTGCAGTTGCAACTCAATCAGGACATCGAGCGACTGGGTTCCGTACTGAAGTTCGTCAACACCGCGCTGGTGCCGATCCTGCTGATTGCCTTCGCGCTGGCGCTGGGCTATGCCCGTGGCCGCAAGCGCGCGAGTGCCGCAGCCGCTGTGGGAGCGGGCATAGCCCGCGCCTGAACCTGGGGGGAGTGGGACTCGCCCGGGACAGCGCTGGTGCTGAATCTTATCGCGGGCAGGCCCGTTCCCATCCGTCCCGCGAATCAGTGCTGGGGATGCTCCTCGCCATATTCGCTCTCCTGCTCATATGGCAAATGCACCTTCACATGCGTGCCCTCGCCCAGCACGCTGCTGATGGTGAGTTTGCCGCCATGCGCCTCGGCGATCAGGCGGCACAGATACAGCCCCAGCCCGAAACCGCCAGTGTGCCGCTGGCGCGCACTGTCGGCGCGGTAGAACGGCTCGCTCAGATGATCGATATGCTCCGGCGCGATGCCCTCGCCCTCGTCCACCACCCCCACCATCGCCTCGTTCTCCGAGAATGACACCGTGACTGTGATGGGCTGGCCCTCGCCGTGGCGAATCGCGTTGTTGACGATATTGGTCAACAGCAGGCGTGTGCGCAGTTTGTCGATGCTGACAGACGCATCCTTATCCGGGCGAAGGTAGTGCAGGCCGCCCAGATAACTTTTGTAGGGATCCAGCACCAGACCGATGTACATGGCGAAGTCGACGTGATCGGCCACCAGCGCGGCGTGCTGGTGGCTCAGGCGCTCGGCCTCGATCAGATCAGTGATCAACAGGTCGATCTCATCGATGTCATCGCGCAGGTTGGTTCTGATGACGCCCTCATCCATGAATTCGAGCTGCAGCTTGGCGCGGGTAATCGGCGTACGTAGCTCATGACTGATTGCCAGCAGCAATTGGCGCTTGGCCTCGAGCATCGATTGCAGCGAATCCGCCATATGGTTCACGCTGTCGGTCAGCTCGCCCAGTTCATCACCGCGATTCGAAATGACTCGATAACCGAGGTCACCTGCACAGATACGTTCCGCGCCCTCGCGCAATTGCCTGACCGGTTCCAGCAAGCGACGTACCATCCAATAGTTGAGCAGCAGCACGATGGCCGCCAGCGTCAGGCCGATATAGACAACGATCATGTCGTACTCACTCAGTGTCGGAACGCGCCGATGGAGGAAGTATTCGTAATCGCCGCGGGCCACACGAATGACCTCTTCACTGCCAGCCTGCAACACCTGCGCCTCGTCAGACAGATCGCGCAGGAAGCTCAGGTTGGTGATGTCCAGGGCGCTCTGCTCATCCGATTGCCAGTTGATGTGGGAGCTGCGGATTAGGATAGTGAGCGACAGCTCCTGCGCCAGTTCCGTAGCGCGTAGCAGGTCTGGCGGCATGCCGATGTTGTCGAGGATGAGGGTGATATTGTCGAGATAGAAGTCCGGCAGTGGGTTGATGCGCTGCTCACGCCAGTTTCTGTCGATCTGCCGCAGCGACAGCAGGATGATGACGAAGAACACCAGCACCGTGGCACTGAAAATGACAACGAGCCGGAAGAACAGCGAGGTGCGAAAGCGTCCATTCACTTTCATAAGGAGATCAGCATTTATCTGGGCTCGCCGACAAAGGTGTAGCCGCGCCCCCACACCGTCTTGATAAAGCGCGGTGTCTTGGAGGTGTCGTTGAGTTTGTGGCGCAGACGGCTGACCAGGGTATCCACCGCGCGTGAAAACAATTCTGCATCGATGCCGCGCAGACGGTTCATCAGTTCGTCACGCGTGAACGTCTTGTTTGGCGATTGCATGAACAGAATCAGCAGCTCGTATTCCATCGTCGTCAGTTCGATCACCACTTCATCCAGATGCACTATGCGTCGCACCGTGTCTACGTCCAGCCCCTGAATTTTCGGTACTTCCTGCTGATTGCGCGCCTCATCGCTGGTGCGCCGCAGAATGTTGGTGATGCGTGCGACCAGTTCACGCGGTTCGAATGGCTTGGGCAGATAATCGTCCGCCCCCAGCTCCAGGCCGACGATGCGGTCAGTCACTTCCCCGTGCGCGGTCAACATAAGAATTGGCAACTGGCCATAGATGGAAGATTTCGCGCGAATTTCCCGGCAGATTTCGAAGCCGTCTTTCTCGGGCAGCATGACATCGAGAATCAACAGATCGGGTTTGTGGCGCTTGAGGTGTTCGAAGCCTTTCGATGGGGTATGAGCGGCGGTCACCGTCATGTCATAGCGCTCGAGGTACTGCGTCAGCAGTTGCCCGAGCTTTTCGTCGTCATCTATCAACAGTATCTGTTTCATATTGTTCTGCTCGCATCGCCCAGCAGACGAGTGTCCCTGAACAGGTGATTTGAGTGTACGAATTCAAGCCGGGGAAATCAATCAACGAGCCTGGGCTGCAATGCCGGCGTCACAAGTCGTCACACAACGAGTGCAGTGCCATGGCATGGATAGTATTATGGCGCGCAATTTCTTCGACCGAGCTATACCGATGATCTCCCTGACCAATGCCACGTTGATGCGCGGCGAACAAGTTCTCCTCCAGAATGCCAGCCTTGCGATTCACGATGGTCAGAAGATCGGCGTCATCGGCCGCAATGGCAGTGGCAAGTCCAGTCTTTTTGCCTGCCTTATGGGACAACTGGGACTGGATCAAGGTGAGCTCTCGCTGCCTGAGGCGACGCGCATCGCCCACATGCGGCAGGAGACCGAGGCATCAGCGCAGTCTGCGGTCGATTACGTGATTGATGGCGACGAGCACTACCGCGAGATCGAACGCAATATGCTCGCGGCCGACAAGGCCGGCGATGGCGCAAAGATCGCCCACTGGCATAGCGAAATGGACAAGATCGGCGGCTACGACATCCGCTACCGCGCCATGCAGTTGCTCTCCGGACTCGGCTTCAGCGCCGACAAATTCGACAACGCCGTCTCCACTTTCTCTGGTGGCTGGCGCATCCGCCTCAACCTGGCCGCCGCGCTGATGGCTCCCTCGGACCTGCTGCTGCTCGACGAACCGACGAACCACCTCGACATGGAAGCCACGTTGTGGCTTGAACAGTGGCTCAATCGTTACCAGGGCACGTTGCTGATCATCTCCCACGACCGCAGCTTTCTCGACGAAGTGATCTCGTATGTGGTGAGCGTGGAGCAGCAGCGCCTGAATCTTTATCGCGGCAATTACAGCAGCTTCGAACTGCAACGCGCCGAACGTCTCGCGCAGGAACAGGCGATGTTCGAGAAGCAGCAGCGCCGCGTTGCCGAGATCGAAGACTTCGTGCGCCGCTTTCGCGCCAAAGCCACCAAGGCCCGACAAGCGCAGAGCCGTTTGAAAGAACTCGACCGCATGCAGAAGATCGCACCTGCACACATTGACTCACCATTCCATTTTGAATTCCCCGCGCCCGAGCGAATTCCCGAAGAAGTGCTGGCACTCGACAAGGTCAGCGTTGGTTATGGGGACAAAGCGCTGGTCACCAATATTCGCCTTACTGTGCGTGGTGGGACGCGTATCGGCTTGCTCGGTTTCAACGGCTGCGGCAAATCCACACTGCTGCGCAGCATGGCGGGCGAACTGACGCCACTGGCCGGTGAGATGCGCACCTCGAAATATCTGCAGGTAGGTTACTTCGCACAGCATCAGGTGGACGTGCTCGATCAGCGCGCCAGCCCGATGCTGCTGATCCAACGTCTCGACCCTTCCGCACGCGAGCAGACCGTGCGTGATTTTCTCGGCGGTTTCGATTTTCGTGGCGAGCGCATCAACGAGACCATCGAGAATTTTTCCGGTGGTGAGAAGGCCCGTCTCGCGCTCGCTATCGTCGCGTGGAAGAAACCAAATCTGCTGCTGCTCGACGAACCGACCAACCACCTCGATCTCGAAATGCGTCACGCACTCACCGAGGCGCTGATGCGCTATGAAGGCGCACTGGTTATCGTTTCCCACGATCGCTATTTGCTCGGCAACACCGTCGACGAGTTCTACTCGATTCACAACGGCCGCTGTCAGGAATTTGAAGGCGATCTGCACGACTACGAGAAGTGGATGCAGGAAAACAGCAAGGGCAGCACCGGCACTTCCGCTGGCGCGCCCGACAGCAGCAAAGGCGACCGCAAGGAACAGCGCCAGCAGGCCGCTGCGCAACGGCAGCAACTCGCCCCGCTGCGCAACGAGATCAAGAAGCTGGAACAGAAACTCGAAAGGCTCCACGTTGAACTCAAGCAGATCGAAGACAAACTCGCCGACGAAACGCTCTATCAGGAATCCCGCAAGAAGGACCTCACCACACTCCTGCAGCAACAGGCCGCTCTCAAGTCCGACGCCAACGCAGTCGAAGAGCAATGGCTCGAAAAGAGCGAAACTCTGGAATCCGAGGGCTGACTGTCGCGTCTGTGGGAGCCAGCCTGCTGGCGATGGCCCGCCCCCAGCAGTACAATGAAATTTGGCCGCAACAGATTTCGACGCCCCACACGTAAGCATTTATACATACGCAATTCACTGGAGCACACCATGAAATCAAAACTGATTCCCCTCCTGACAACGCTAGTTCTGACTCTCGGCAGCCAAACGCTCCTCGCCCAACCCGGCGCAGGCGGTGGCGGAATGGGCATGGGCAACCCCGAAGCGCGCGTGGCAGAGCTGATCGCCACGCTAGAAATCACTTCTCAGCAGGAAGCCGCCTTCCGCGAAGCCATGGGCAAGATCAACGAAATGCAGATGTCGGCCATGCGTGGAATGATGGCTAGCGGCGGTGGTGCTGGCATGCGCATGGGCGCTGGACAGGGCGCCATGCCGCAGGGCGGTCAGGCTGCCGCTCCTGCAGATGCCCCGGTGGATCATTCCCAGCACGGTGGCGCACCTGCAACTGGTGACCAGGCTGCAGATGCTGGCGATCACGCCAACCACGGTGCAGCAGCCACCACAGATGCACCGGCAGCAGCCGGTGGCGGCATGCGCATGGGTGCAGGACAGGGTGGCGGCATGGCAATGAACATGGAGCGTCGTGCCGAGATGCAGCGTCAGGCCGAAGCACTGCTGACGCCTGTGCTGACCGCAGCCCAGATGGCTAAGTACCGCGAAGCAGAAGAAGCCCGCATGACACAGATGCGTGAGCGGATGATGCAGCGCGGTCAATAAACGTTTAGTTCAGATTGAATGAAGAAGCCGGAGCGGATCGTGGATTTGCTTCGGCTTTTTGTTTTCTGTCGCGGTAGATTTCAATGTGATCGGCTGCTTCTGCAGCCTGACCAAGGTCTTCAGTCCGTTTAGCAACAAATGCCATGGCAGATCAGAACGTTTCCCCTTGTCTCATTTGGCTGTTTGAGCGGCGCGGTAGCTACCACCGAACCCGCTCATCTGCATGATCACCACACTCTCAGTACCACGCTCTCAGCATCACACTTCGTAAAGCAGATGGCGCTTGCCGATCAGGAACTGCTTACCGGGCATTAGTGCGTGTTTTGCCACAATGGCTAGGCCAGGTCCGTGAAAGCTGCGCGGTATTGCCGAGTGGACGGGTGTTGGACAAGAAGGCACTATGTCTGCGTGAGAACAAGAGAGGTCACATAAGCAAACATTGCTCGTAATAGAGCAGGAGATGGATATGAAAATAAGAAGATTGTTCATCAAGACAGGTGTAGCAGGAGCGCTGATGGTTGGCGCACACATGGCGATGGCGCAGATAGTGCCGCTGGATGCCAACGGTTTCATGGTGGCGAAGCCCGAGACGATGGTGCCGAAAGAAGGGTCGCGCACGGTGAATGTGCTGGGGAACCCGAGTGAGCCGGGGCTCTATGTGGTGCGCATCACCTTCCCGGCGGGGCAGGGCAGTCGTCCGCACTTTCACACACAAGCGCGTTACATCACGGTGATAAAGGGGACGTGGTACGTTTCTTCCGGACCTGGCGCCGATGTCTACAATCCGGACCAGATGACAGCGGTGCCTGCTGGTACTTTCCTGTATCAACCGCCCAATGGCCATCACTACGACATGGCCAAGGACGAAGAGGTGACGGTGCAGATCATGGGCATGGGGCCTGTGGAAACGACACAGCTCACCCAGCCCTGATCTTCGACGCGAAGTCTTTGTTATATCCCTTGCGTCCTCGGACCGTACACGGGCATTGGTTTTCCAAACTCCAATGCGCCGAGGTACGGGGCGTCCCCATCGCCAAAAGCGTAGGAGGCATTTCAGGAGGAAGGTGAGGTGATGGAAGGGCAGGACGCACTGCGCTGGGCCGAATATCTCGGCAGATCTTTCCTGCAGTTGGAGTGGTGGGCCGCCGCGACAAAAGCGCAGAGCGGTCTCATCGATCCGCACCAGCTGGTGAAGGATTTCAAACGCGACCCATCGCAGAGAAATGCACCGGGCTGAGTTGCTCCGGCCTTAAATAAAAAAGCCCTCGCCTATTCCAACGGCACCGCAATCGCGCGGAACGGCAGCAGCGCAGTGCCAGCCGGAGCACGCATCCCGGCGAACTGCGCTTCGACCACATAAGCCGTATCGCCCACCACCGTCACCGCCACCGCGCCTCCGGGGAAGTCTTCCTTCAGCGTAGTCAGCTTCGCCGAATTGCCCTCGATCAGCGCGTGCGACAGACGGCCACCCTCGCCACCTTCCACGATCAGCAGTTCATTGGCACTGGTGCTGCGCATGCCGTCGGGACGCGAGATCGGACGGTCCAGTGTGATCTCCACGGTGTCTCCCGCCGCGCCGCCCGCTTCGATGTCCACCGCGAACAGTTTGCTGGTGGCCAGCGCATTCACGAACACGCGATCACCCAGCACGGCCACGCCGTCGAGCACATCGCCGGTCGCGCCGAACGCACCATCGCCGACCCACACTGCAAGCGCTGTGCCTCCTGGCGCCAGGCGCAACAGCTCCATGTTCGGCGTGTCAGTCGCATAGGCAGCGCCTTCCGCGTCCACGGCGATGTCATTGCAGCGCCCGCCCGCAGTCGGCAATTCATAGCTGCCCTTGGGCGCGCCGGAGCTCAGGTCGAAGGCCAGCAGCGCCGAGGGTGGTGGGTTCGGTGTTGCTGGCGGGTTGGCAGGATTTGAGCAGACCCACAGCGTGTTGGACGCCTCGTCCGCGAACACGCCGAGCACGCTCTGCAGTCCGCCCACGCCAGTGGCGATCCACGGCTGAGCATCGGTGCTTGCTGCGCCGGGTTGAGCGCGCAGCACAGCAGAGAGGCCGATGCTGCCGAAGTAGACGGTGCCGTCGGCGGCAGAGGTCAGGCTCTCGGGGAAAATGCGCTCGCCGAGAATCTGAATGTCCTGCGCGCTGGCAGTGTGGGCGGCCATCAGCAGGCCAGTGGCGAGCACGCAGGCAGCGCGTTTGGTGAAGGTGTTGGTCATGAGCTTCATTCCTTTGGTTGGGTTGGGAAAAATACGAGCGGGGCGTTGGCCACCCTGCGTGATTGCGCCGATTATGGTCGTGACAGATACTTCAGGGAAATCCTTTCGACTGCAACTCATGAATATTGCAGAGATCATCCCGCAGGATGATTACCGGCTGAGATCGCGAGAAACGGACGCGTTTGAATGGCCCAACCCTCGTGCTTACCGCTCAATCGAATACGTCAAATACCCGGTAAAAATTTCCTCGCCGCTGTTGAAGCCCCACCCCACCGCTTCCCTGACGTTGGGGTTGAAGGGGTTGGACAGGGAATTATCGAAGGCCCCAGAGACATTCACCACGGTGCCTGGCTCGACCGCGCGTGGCGCTTCCAGCCAGTACAGCGGTTGCCAGCCATAGTTGTAGGCGGGCACACTGACTTGGGAGTAGTAGTGGAACGCCCGAACCTATTTGTCTTCGGTAAAGGGCAGCTCCAGCTCGGTATACATGTAATCGAGAATGCCGACGGCAGGGATCACATTCTGGGAGTATCGATGACGAAGTCCGGCTCGCGCAGGCTTTGGTGCGAGGGCGATAGGGAAGCACATTATCAATAAGCTTTTAATTTATATGGGTAGCTTCTGTGTGAATATGTCGAGGAGCCGTGCACCCAGGCCTTCCATGTGAGCAGCCATAAGACATTCTAAATAATGGGTTGTTTTAGCGGAGGAATCCGGGTTAGATTCCTGACAATTAATGTAAAGGATTGATTGTGTGAAATTGCTCAGCGCTTTTTTTGTCGGTACTTTTTTTTGGAATCTGGATTAACCTACGCTCAAGATTTCACCACGACTCTCGCGTTGGCCAACGATGTCAATGCAAAAGCGACGCGTATATTTTTCTAGGTAAAAGTTTTCAGGAGGGAATAGGCGTTGCCATAGATTATTTTTTGGCGTATGTATGGGCTTCTTTCGCTTCAGCGAGAGGAGCTGAAGCAGGCACAGAAATTAGAGATATCGTCATCTCACTTGTAACGGTTGATCAATTTTCGCGAGGCGAATATTTGGCAGTTCAATGCTATAACTAAAATTATAAAAATTGCGAGTAGCCGGACAGATTCGCAACAACAAACATAATGATAAAGATTTGCAGTAATTCTCAATTTTAGAATTAAACGTTTACTGGACTTGGCTTGGAATAGAGTTTTATGACGGTAAAATTCCGGCATTCCCCCGACATCCCTACAAACGAAGCGGAACGCCTGGCGGCGTTGTATGCCCTCAAGGTGCTCGATACGCCGGCCGAAGCGCGCTTTGACCGCATCACCCGAGTCGCACAGCGACATTTCGACGTTCCAATTGCCTTGGTGTCTCTGGTCGATGAGGAGCGGCAGTGGTTCAAGTCGTGCCAAGGATTGGACGCGACCGAGACATCACGCGACATCTCCTTCTGCGGCCACGCCATCCTGAACGACGCCATCCTGATTGTCCCCGATGCCACTGAGGATCCGCGCTTCGCTGACAATCCGTTAGTAACCGGCAGTCCCAAGATACGCTTCTATGCTGGGACGCCGTTGCATGCGCCGGGCGGAGAGCGAGTCGGCACGCTGTGCGTCATCGACACGCAGCTGCGGGCATTCGGCGCCAGGGACATTACCATGCTGCGCGACCTTGCCGATTGCGTGGAAGAGGAGCTGGTGCGCGTGACTTTGGAGGACGTTGCGGCGATCCTCGCCGAGGAGCGCAGGCGCCTGTCCGACGTCCTCGAAGGCGCGAATGTCGGCACTTGGGAATGGAACTTGCTCACCGGCGAGCTCTCGATGGACGAGCGCAGTGCAAAGTTGATCGGGTTCGGGCTGGCAGAATTTATGCCAGCCTCCATGGAGACCTGGATCAATCGCACTCACCCGGAAGACCGGGAGGGTGCGGAAAGGCTGTTGAAGGAGCACCTCGCCGGTCAGTCGGATCACTATGAATGCGACGCGCGCCTGCGCCACAGGGACGGGCACTGGGTGTGGCTGCATAGCAGCAGCCGGGTGACGAGCCGAACGGCCGATGGCAATCCTCTGCTGATGTCAGGAACCCACCGGGACGTTACGGCACAGAAGAATAGCCATGCCTTAGAGTTGGAGGCACGCGCGCAGGCCGAAGCCGCCAACCAAGCAAAGAGCATGTTCCTGGCTAACATGAGTCACGAGATCCGCTCGCCGCTCAACGCTATTCTCGGCCTGGCCTATCTACTGGAGCAGGCCAATCTGGATGGAGTCGCGCGCGAGATGGTGCGCAAGATCAGAAGCTCGGGGAGCATGTTGCTGGACAGCATCAGCGACATCCTGGATATGGCAAAGATTGAAGCCGGCCAACTGAAGATCGAGCAGGCCCCCTTCGATCTGTGGACGATCGTCGACAACGTGGCCACGACTCTGGGAACGGCCATCGGGGGAAAGGACATTGAGGTGACCATCGCGCCCCTGCCAGCAGGAGTGCGCGGCATTGTTGGCGACGCGACGCGCTTGCAGGCGGTACTCATCAACCTCGCGAGCAACGCCGCCAAGTTCACGCAGGCCGGTTCCATTGTGGTGGGCATCGAGTCGCTGAGCCGAGCAGACGGGTCGGATTGGTTGCGCTTCAGTTTCCGCGACACCGGTATCGGCATCCCGCCCGAGCAGCAAAGCGCTGTCTTTGAGGCCTTCGTCCAGGCCGACTTGTCCACCACCCGCCGCTTTGGGGGCACCGGCCTGGGGCTGACGATATCTAGCGAGACGGTGAAGTTGATGGGCGGTGAGATCGGCCTGATCAGCGCGCCCGGTCAGGGCAGTGAGTTCTGGTTTACCCTGCCGCTGAAACGAGTCGCTGCGGCGCAGGATTCGTCCTAGAACCTGGTCGCGCTCAAGATCCTCATCGTCGACGACAGTGAAATCGCATTGGAGGCCATTGGCAGGGTCGCGCAACAACTGGGCTGGCAGGTCCACAAGATCGATTCCAGCGCCGGCGCCCTGGCGTGGCTGCAGGAGAAGAAGAGCGCCAGGCACCCTGATGTGGTCGTGATTGACTGGAAGATGCCGGGCATGGACGGGCTGACCTTGGCGCGCTCGATCCGTGCGAGCGTCGCCCACGGCGCCTGCCCGATCGTGATTATGGCTACCGCTCAGCCGCTTGCCAGTCTGGCCAGCCAGGTCGACGCAGATTTGGTCGATGCCTTTCTGGCCAAGCCCGTGACTGAATCGGCCCTCTACAACGCCGTGCGTCAGGCGCAGCGGCATCGAATCAACTATCAGGGCAGCGCGCCCTCGGATCTGCTGGGCGGCGGCCCCCCGTTGGAGGGGGTGCGCTTGTTGGTGGTGGAGGACAGCGACATCAACCGTGAAGTGGCGAAGCGTATTCTGGAGGGGCTGGGCGCTACGGTGAGCCTGGCCGAAGACGGCCAGGAGGCGATCGACTGGCTCTTGGAGCACCCATTTGAAGTGGACCTGGTGCTGATGGACGTGCAAATGCCGGTGCTCGACGGCGCAGAGGCAACGCGCCGTTTGCGCCGCCTGCCCCAGTTTGACGACCTTCCCATCGTGGGCCTGAGCGCTGGGGTCCTCAAGTCGCAGCAGCAGGCAGCCATGGCCGTTGGCATGACGGAGTTTATCCGTAAGCCCTTTGATGTGCCCCTGACTGTCGCCCTGATCCAGCGTTTGCGTCGCCCCTCCAAGTTGCTTCCAGCCAAGCCAGCGACCGCTTCGCTCAACGCTGTGTCAATGCCCTCAGGCGCGCTCGCTGTTGCATCCCTGGCAACAGGTGTCATGGATACCGAGCACGCACTGGGAAACTGGCTAGACCTTCCGACCTACCAGACTTATCTGCGTCGCTTTGCCGTAAGTTACGGCGACGCCATTGCGCTGCTTGGCACCCACCTGATCGCGGGCGACCGGCCCGGGGCAGCCGCTCTGGCGCACCAGATTTCGGGAGTAGCGGCCAACCTGGCCTTGCTTGACACGCGCTGCGCTGCGCAGGCGTTGGAAGCGTTGCTGCACACGCAGGACGACCCCGGGCCGGCTCTGGCCGATTTAAGCAAGGCGCTGGCGGCGGTGATGGCAGAGATCGATCGGTATGCGCCCCCTATCGAACAAGACAAAGAGGCCGTCAATACAACCCGAGTGGCAGCGCCGCCGTTGTCTGCGACTGCGCGGATCGCGTTGCAGAAACAATTGAGCCAATTTCTGCTTGCGCTGGACTCTGACAATCCGGTGCTGATAAAGCGCGCGATGACGATGCTGGAGCAGCAGTTGCCGGCGCCAGCGCTGACAGCCATATTGGCCAGTGTACTGGACTACGATTTTCGAGCGGCAAAAACCCACACGCAAAAGCTTGCGATCGATTACGCCATAGATTTAGGGAGCTAAACCATGAGCCGCAAGACAATATTGATCGTGGACGACGAGCCAACCAACCTGGCCATTATGGAACGTACTTTAGCGGACGGATATGTGCTGGTGACTGCCCGCAATGGGGCTGAGGCGCGGCGCGCTGTCGTCAAGCACCAGCCCTCGCTGGCGTTGCTGGACATCGGCTTGCCAGACATCGATGGCTACGAGTTGTGCCGACAGATCAGGCAGCTCGATTCGACGGGCTGCCTGCAGGTCGTCTTTGTGACCGGTTACAGCGATCCCGAACACGAGGCGGCCGGCTTTGAAGCTGGCGGCGTGGACTACATCGTCAAGCCTATTCTGCCGCAGATTGTCCGGGCCAGAGTGAGCGCCCATCTGGCGCGCGTGCAGGTTGCCGCTCTGGAGCAAAGCTACCGGGAAGCGATCATGATGCTGGGCCACGCCGGACATTACAACGACACCGATACTGGCGGCCACATCTGGCGCATGGCGGCCTATTCGCGCGCCCTGGCCGTGGCCTGCGGCTGGGACGACGACAGCAGTGCGCGCCTGGAACTGGCCGCACCGATGCACGACACCGGCAAGCTCGGTGTGCCGCAGGCCATTCTGCGCAAGCCCGGGCCACTGAATGAGCAGGAGTGGATCGTCATGCGCACTCATCCGCAAGTGGGCTTCGACATCTTGAGCAAGAGCGATGCGCCCGTCTTCAAGCTGGCCGCCGAAATTTCGCTGTGTCATCACGAAAAGTGGGATGGCAGCGGCTACCCGGCGGGTTTGAAGGGCAAGGACATACCGCAGTCGGCACGCATCGTCGCGGTAGTCGATGTGTTCGATGCGTTGAGCATGAGACGGCGGTACAAGGAGCCGTGGCCGCTGGCGAAGATATTGGCGCAACTCGAAGCTGGCTCCGGCGCGCACTTCGACCCGGAACTGGTGGATTTATTTAACGAAATCCTGCCAGAGATTCTTGCCATCCAGAGCCGCTGGGACGATGCCGAACTAAGTGGATGAGCCGTAAACCTATTGAATCCGCGCTTTGGTATATCGCCATGGTCCTCAATTACGGGCGCACCTGTTCCGCCGGTTTGATTAGCGACTCGGCAGGAATGCCCAGTTCTTTGTGCAGGCGCCAGATCATGCGAGTCGTCAGAGAGCGTTTGTAGTTGAGCACTTCGTAGACACGGTTCGTTCTTCCTATCATCGGCTCGAGGTCTTTTACGGTCAGCCCTTTTTGCTCCATCTCAAAGCGGATAGCCGCTACTGCGTCCGGAAGATCCAGAGGGTAGTTTTGGCGTTCATAGGCTTCTACCAGAGTGACCATCAGGTCCAGCATCTCGCCCTCGGGGGTGTCGGCTGCTGCGGTCATCAGGCTGTCGATGCCTTTAAGTGCGGCGCGATATTCCGCGTCAGTCTTGATTACCTTGACGCTCACTTTGGTTCTCTCCTGTTTCAAATCGTTTGAACATCGATGCGGTCATATTGCTCATGCGTTCCTACAAAGCCGATGTACACGACTCGATACGCATAATTGATCCACACCACCACGCGATACTTGTTGCCCGCGATATTGAATACCACTCGCCCGTCCCGCAGTACGCTTGCGTTGCGAAAGTCCTGCTTGAGCAGCGCAGGTGAGGCCCAGTCTGCCTGTAACGTTCGCCTGTACCATGAGAGCAGAGGGTCCATAGCGTCATCGCATGACGGGTTGTTCTCCCAGAATTCCTTGAGTGTTGAGAGAGCTATTATTCGCATACTTTCATCCTAGTCCCAAAACGGGACTTTGGCAAATTATTAAATTTTATGCTGCACATTTCCGGGACGCGCTTTGCCCGTATGCAATGTATCTAGCACAGATTTGCGTTTTTGACCTTGAATCCCACCCCGTTGCCGCCATCTAATACAGATGCCACGCCGCCCCCGACGCCGCGCCTAACAGGAGCCACTTCACCATGAACAAACGCCAATATTGGCTTCCCTTCGTCGCTCTTCTGGGACTGCAGCTGGCCAACGGCAGCGCGATTGCGCAGCAGGATTACGCCACCTTCAAGACCGATGACGAGGCGAACAACATCGAGGTGTTCAAGCAGGCCAGTCCGTCGGTGGTGTACATCACCAACTCGCGGCTGGTGCAGCGTTCTTACTATTCGCTGAACCCGCAAGAGGTGCCGCAGGGCAGTGGGTCGGGTTTTGTGTGGAGCAAAGAGGGCTATGTGGTCACGAATTTTCATGTGATCCAGCAGGCATCGCGGCTGACGGTAACGCTGCAGGATGGCAATGCTTATGACGCCGAGGTGGTGGGTTATGAGCCGGACAAGGATCTGGCCGTGCTGCGTATCGATGCGCCACAGGAGAAGCTGACGCCGATCCAGGTGGGCGATTCGTCGTTGCTGGAGGTGGGGCGCAAGGTGATCGCGATCGGCAATCCGTTCGGGCTGGATACGACGCTGACGGTGGGGGTGGTGAGTGCGCTGGGACGCGAGATCGATTCGGTCAGCCGCCGCAAGATTCGGGATGTGATTCAGACCGACGCGGCGATCAATCCTGGTAATTCCGGAGGCCCGTTGCTCAATTCACTGGGGCAGTTAGTGGGCGTGAATACGGCGATCTACAGTCCGACCGGCGTCAGTTCCGGCATCGGTTTTGCGATTCCGGCGAACACGGTGAAGAAGATCGTGCCGGAGCTGATTACTTATGGTCAGGTGCAGACGCCCACGATGGGCATCTCTGTGCTGCCCGCGCAGTATGCGGATTACTATCGGCAGAACGCGCAGATTGAGGGCGTGGTGGTGATGGACGTGATCGAAGGCGGTGGCTCGCAGCGCGCCGGCATGCGGGGTCTGCGGGAGACCAGTCAGGGCGTTTTGCTGGGCGATGTGATCACGTCAATCGAGGGGGCGAGCATCGCTAACGAAGATGATCTGCTCAATGCGCTGGAGAATCATCGCGCGGGGGATGTGGTCACGGTGACGACGCGGCGTGATAGCGCGACGCAGACGTACGAGATTGAACTGCAGGGAACAGCAGAGCGCTAAAAATTTGGGGTCAGAGTAAAAATACAGCCTGTATTTTTACTCTGACCCCAAATTTCCGGGGCTAGCGGGCCGCGATGTCGGTGCGGCGTTTGGCGACGGCGGCGCGGACCTGGTTCGGGGCGGTGCCGCCGACGTGGTTGCGGGCTTGCACCGAGCCTTCCAGGGTCAGCACCTTGAACACATCATCGCTGATCTGCGCCGAGAACTGCTGCAGTTCGGCCAGCGACAGCGCGCTCAGATCCTTCTTCTGCGCGATGCCATAAGCGACCGATTTGCCGACGATCTCATGGGCGTCGCGGAAGGCGATGCCCTTGCGGACCAAATAGTCGGCCAGATCGGTCGCGGTGGCGTAGCCCTTGAGCGCCGCGTTGTAGAGATTCTCCTTCTTCGGCCTGATCGCGGGCACCATGTCCGCGTAGGCCTTCAAGCAGTCGCGCACCGTGTCGATGAGGTCGAACAGCGGCTCCTTGTCTTCCTGATTGTCTTTGTTGTAGGCCAGCGGCTGGGACTTCATCAGCGTCAGCAGTGCCACCAGATGGCCGTTGACGCGGCCGGTCTTGCCACGCACCAGCTCCGGCACGTCGGGGTTCTTCTTCTGCGGCATGATGGACGAGCCGGTGCAGAAGCGATCGGGCAGATCCACGAAGTCGAACTGCGAGGACGTCCACAGCACCAGCTCCTCGGAGAAGCGCGACAGGTGCGTCATCAGAATGCTCGCGCAGGCGGCCAGCTCGATGGCGAAGTCTCGGTCGCTCACCGAATCCAGCGAGTTGCGGGTGGCAGCGGTGAAACCAAGCAGTTGCGCGGTGTATTCACGGTCGATCGGGTAGCTGGTACCAGCCAGTGCGGCGGCGCCCAGCGGGGAATAATTCAGACGTGTACGGCAATCCTGCAGGCGGTCGAAATCACGCTCCAGCATCTCGTACCAGGCCATCATGTGGTGGCCGAAGGTGATGGGCTGGGCGGTCTGCAGATGGGTGAAGCCCGGCATGATGGTGTCGGCTTCGCGCTCGGCCACATCCAGCAGCGCCTGCTGCAGACGGGTCAGTTCCTTGCCAATGGTGTCGATCTCGTCGCGCACATACAGACGAATGTCGGTGGCGACCTGGTCGTTGCGAGAACGGCCGGTGTGCAGCTTCTTGCCGCTGATGCCGATGCGCTTGGTCAGCTCGGTCTCGATGTTCATGTGTACGTCTTCGAGCGCCACGGACCATTCGAAGCGGCCGGCGACGATGTCTTCGCGGATGCCTTCCAGACCGTTGATGATGTCCGAGACTTCCTGCGCCGTGAGGATGCCGACTTTGCCGAGCATGGTGGCGTGGGCGACGGAGCCGTTGATGTCATGGTGATAGAGGCGCTTGTCGAAGGTGACGGACGCAGTGAAGCGCTCCACGAAGGCGTCGGTGGGTTCGCTGAAGCGGCCGCCCCAGGGTTTGATCGCGTCTTGTGTCTTGTCGCTCATAATCCTTCTCTCAGTCATGCCTTCTGGCGCTCAGGGGCGGCGATTATAACAACATAACGCCCACACAGGGGACAGGGGAAATTTCATTGCCGTTGACGTAGAATCGACGTCGATACTCATTCAGCAAGAGACCACCCAAGGTAGCAAACAGATCATGGCAGTAGACAGAATTCGCATCGCCACGCGGGAGAGCCCGCTGGCGCTGTGGCAGGCAGAGTACGTCAAGAGCGCGCTTCTGGCGTTGTACCCCACGCTCAGCGTCGAACTGATCGGCATGACGACGCGTGGCGACATCATTCTCGATTCGCCGCTCTCCAAGATCGGCGGCAAGGCGCTGTTCGTGAAAGAGCTGGAGGTCGCGCTACTGGAAGGGACTGCGGACATCGCCGTGCATTCGATGAAAGACGTGCCGATGGAGTTTCCGGAAGGACTTGGCCTGACCGTTATCTGCGAACGCGAAGACCCCACCGATGCTTTTGTCTCCAACACCTATGCCCGCCTCGAAGACCTGCCGCTGGGAGCCCGCGTGGGCACTTCCAGCCTGCGCCGTCAGTGTCAGCTGCGCGCTCTGCGCCCGGACCTGCAGATCGGCGATCTGCGTGGCAACGTCGGCACCCGTTTGAGCAAGCTCGATCGTGGCGACTATGACGCCATCATCCTTGCGACCGCCGGGCTGGTGCGCCTCAAGCTCGCCGAGCGTATTCGCCAGCGTCTTGATACTCATACCTCTCTGCCCGCAGGCGGACAAGGCGCGGTCGGCATTGAGTGCCGCGTGGCGGACAAGGATGTGATCGCTCTGCTGCAGCCACTGCATCACCAGGAGAGTGCGGATCGCGTGGTCGCCGAGCGTGCCGTCAACACCCATCTGCACGGTGGTTGCCAGGTGCCCATTGCCTGCTTCGCCGAGATCGAGGGCGATGATCTTTATCTGCGTGCCTTGGTTGGCGAAGCGAACGGGCAACGCATCCTGCGCAGCGAGATTCGCGGCCCGCGTGCCGCTGCCGAACAGCTGGGCATCGCCGCGGCCGAAGCACTTCTGGCGCAGGGCGCCGACAAGATTCTCGAGGCTTTGCACCATGACACCGCTGCGCTGGTGTCTGCATGAACGTGACGGCCGGTGCGCAGCAGGCGACCGGTGACACGGCAGGGTTATTGCCGCTTGCCGGATTGAGCGTGTTGCTGACCCGGCCAGCGGGGCAGGCCGACAAACTGGCCGCTGCCATTCAGAGCCTCGGCGGACGGGTGACGCAGTTGCCTCTGCTCGCGATCGAGCCGATCACCGAACGCGCTGCCGTCGAGCGACTCAAGACCTTCATCATGGCGCTGGACAACTACGACGCCGCGATCTTCATCAGCACCAATGCCGCGACACTGGGGCTGGAATGGATCGACAACTATTGGCCGCAGTTGCCGGTCGGGCTTGAAGCCTACGCTGTAGGGCCGGGCACCGCAGAGATTCTTCGCCAGTTGCCGTGGCCAGTGCAGTGTTCCGACGTCGGCGTGACCAGTGAACATTTGTTAGCACTACCGGGTTTGCAGGACGTCGCCAGCAAGCGCATCGCTCTATTCAGAGGACAGGATGGCCGCGAGTTGCTGGCCGAGACACTGCGCGAGCGTGGAGCCCGGGTGGACTATCTGGAGATATATCAGCGCCGTGTGCCCGAGTATACGCGCGCGATGGTGATGCAACAGATCCACGACAACGCCATCAACGCGGTGGTGGCCACCAGTCAGCAGATACTGGACAGTTTCGTGACACTTGTGCAGGCGGATGGCGAATTGCCCGAAAAGTTGCTTGGCATTTGTGTAGTAGTGCCCTCGCAGCGTGTTCGTGAACAGGCGCTGGCGGCGGGCTTTCAGAGCGTTGTTGATGCTGGCGGTGCTGATGACGATACCGTACTGACAAGTCTGCAAAAGAATCTGGCTGCATCAGTAAACAAGAAGGAGGCAATGTGACAGAAGTGAAGAACGGCGGCGGTTCAGGCAGTGCGGGGCAGGGTGAGGCGCCCGGCACTGCTGCGCGTCACGATACGCCCAAGGTGCTCGACGAATTGAGCAAGAACAACACCGCACGTGCGAGCACTCTGCGTCGGCATAATGGTCTGCGTCGATTCCTGATCATTGTCGTCATGCTGGTCCCAGTGGTGTTGTTCATGGCATGGCTCACCATCGAGCAGGCTCGTACCGATGCTGCGATTGAGGAGTTGCGCCAGGAAAATGCGACGCTGCAGTCAGCGCTTGGCAATCCAGTCGCCAGCGTCCCCAGCCTCGATCCGCAGCTGCTGGACGACTTGCGTTTAAGTCTGGAAGCGCGCATTGAAGCACTCTCGAACACCACAGCGGGGCTGCAGTCTCAGCTTTCCATCACTCCGCCGGAAGGCGCGGCGCGCGACTGGCTATGGACAGAATCAGAATATCTGTTGCGCTTGGCCAATCAGAAGCTGCAGTTGGAAGGCGACACGGAGTCGGCGCTATTGTTATTGACCACCGTGGATAAAATGCTGAGCCAGGAGGATGATCCGGCATTGTTTCCCGTCCGCGAGGCATTGGCAGCTAACATTCTGGCCGTCCGCAGCATGGAGCCGATCGACATCGCCGGTCTCTACGTGCGGTTGAACAACGTCATGCCGATCATCGAGCGGCTCTCGCTGCGCAGTGCGCTGGTGCAGAATTATTCCGCGCAATTGCCGGGGCAGTCTGGCAATCAATCTGATGCTGCCGACGCCGGATTGTTGGCGCGAGGTCTCGATATTCTCGGTTCGATTTTTGTCTTGCAACGCTGGGACCTAGCGCCCGAAGCACTTCTGCCCGCGCCACAGGAAGCCATGCTGAAACAGAATCTGCGCTTGATGCTGGAGCAGGCTCAGTTGGCTTTGCTGATGAGCGAGGAGGCCGTCTATCGTGACAGTCTGACTAAAGGCAGTGGTTGGGCGGCGCGCTATTTCGCCATTGATGCCGGGGCGGGTCGCACACTCACAGAAGAGCTGCGCACACTGTCCACCGAGCGCATCACCCAGATGCGTCCCGATATTTCCGGTTCTCTGGAGGCGTTGCTGAAGATCAGCAAAAATCGCCTGCAGCCGCTTAGCGACGGCAACTGAGCATGGTGCGACTATTTCTCTATACGCTGCTGGCCATCGTTACGGGACTCGTGGTCACACTCCTGCTCGCGAGTGACCCGGGTTATCTGCTGATTTCTTTCCGGCACTACACCTTTGAGACCAGTTTGTTCGCGCTGTTCGTAGCGTTACTGGTACTGGTGTTGCTGCTGCGTCTGCTGTTCATGATTCTGGACTGGATCAATCCCATGCACCTGCTTTCGTTCGGACGCTCCTGGTCCCTGCAGCGCCGTTTGCGCAAGGAAGCGGAGGCTGCCGCACCGGCAAACCTTGCAGAACGACAACTCATAGTGGAGATGCAGGCGCTGCGAAGTGTACCCGCTGCCGAGGCAATCAAGCTTACGGAGTTGCATAAATTCTGGAAGAAGCGCGCTAGAAATTTCGTGGATGATATCGATGTTGTGACGGAGTACTTGAACGTGTTGGAGCACATCGGCGCCGCTGCCGAGGCGGTCAGTATTGTTGAGGGGAGTCTGGAACGGCAGTGGAATGATGTGCTGGTGCGGCGATACGCATTGTTGTCGCTGCCGCTGGATTCATCGAGTGCCGCGAAACAGTTACAGCGCGCTGAATTCTGGCTGGTGACTCGACCGCAGGACGCAGTTTTGCTGTTGACTCTGGGCCGCTTGAGCCTGCGCAATCAGCTGTGGGGAAAAGCGCGGGATTATTTTGAGCGCAGCTTGACGCTGGCGCCGGACGCGGAAGTGTTCGCAGAGCTGGCGCGGCTGCTGCAGAATCTTCGTGAACCCGAGCGTAATCCGCATTATCTGCGGCCGCATACGAGCACTATGGGCGCTGGTATGCCGAAATTCCCGCAGCCCTGAACCTATTCAGCCCGCTTCCACATCGCTTTTAGTGGCTCAGGGATTTATCCCCAGCTCATCCCACATATCATCCACGCGCTTCTTCACGCTCGCGCTCATCTCGATCGGCGTGCCCCATTCGCGCACGGTCTCACCCGGCCACTTGTTGGTGGCGTCCATGCCGATCTTCGAGCCGAGGCCCGATACGGGTGAGGCGAAGTCAAGATAATCGATTGGCGTGTTCTCAATCATCACCGTGTCGCGTGCCGGGTCCATGCGTGTGGTCATGGCCCAGATTACGTCATTCCAGTCGCGCACATTAACGTCTTCATCAACGATGATGACGAACTTCGTGTACATGAACTGACGCAGAAAGGACCATGTGCCCATCATGATGCGCTTGGCATGCCCAGGGTATTGCTTGCGGATACTGACCACGGCCAGGCGATATGAACAGCCCTCGGGAGGCAGATAGAAATCCACAATCTCCGGGTACTGCTTCTGGATCAACGGGATGAAAACTTCATTGAGTGCGACACCCAGCATCGCCGGTTCATCGGGCGGACGGCCCGTATAAGTGCTGTGGTAGATCGGGTCTTTTCTGTGCGTAAGCTTCTTGATGGTGAAGACAGGAAATTTGTCGACTTCGTTGTAATAGCCGGTGTGATCTCCGAACGGACCTTCAGGGGCCATCTCACCCGGTTCAATAACTCCTTCAAGCACAAACTCGGCACTTGCCGGAACCTGCAGATCATTCGTCAGGCACTTCACCACTTCGGTCTTCTCACCGCGCAGCAGCCCCGCGAAAGCGTACTCGGACAGTGTGTCGGGAATCGGCGTCACGGTGGCGAGTATGGTCGCCGGGTCGGCGCCAATGGCAATAGAAACAGGGAATGGTTTGCCGGGGTGCTTTAATTGCCAGTCACGAAAATCCAGCGCGCCGCCACGATGAGAAAGCCAGCGCATGATCAGCTTGTTGCGCCCGATCTTCTGCATGCGATAAATGCCGAGATTCTGCCGTTCTTTCTCGGGGCCGCGGGTGATGACGAGTGGCCAGGTCACCAGCGGTGCGGCATCGCCCGGCCAGCAGGTTTGAATCGGCAGGAATGACAAGTCGATATCGGCTTCGTCGATGACGACATCCTGACATGGCGCCTTCTTCTTCAGGTCCGGCGCAATGTTGAGCACCTGCCTGTATGCAGGCAGATTCTGCCACAGCTCTTTCCAACCCTTGGGGGGAACCGGCTCCTTCAGGAAGGCGAGCAGGTGCCCGACATCACGCAGTCCCTGCAGATCTTCCTGCCCCATGGCGAGCGCGACACGGCGTGGGCTGCCAAACAGATTGGCAAGCAGTGGTATGTTGGAGTTACGAGGATTTTCGAACAGCAGCGCTGGACCGTTGGCGCGCAGTGTGCGGTCGCAGATCTCGGTCACTTCGAGATAGGGATCAACTTCGGTTTTTATGCGCTTTAGTTCGCCCTTCTCTTCCAGAAGGGCGATGAATTCACGAAGATCTTTGCAGGGCATGAGTGCGTTTCCAGTGTGAGAGCGAGCCTGCTCGCGATTGAATGCTCTGCAAAGTCGCGAGCAGGCTTTTATGCCCTCGAGTACGATCCCACTAAGGTTATTTGCGTTTCATGGAGTTGAAGAAGTCTTCGTTGGTCTTGGTGTCCTTGAGCTTGTCGAGGATGAACTCGGTAGCCTGCACGTCTTCCATGGAACTGAGGATCTTGCGCAGAATCCACATGCGTTGCAGCTCTTCTTCGTTCGTCAGCAATTCTTCGCGACGGGTGCCGGAGCGGCGCACATTGATGGCCGGGTACACGCGCTTCTCGGCAATTTTGCGGTCGAGATGCAGTTCCATGTTACCGGTGCCTTTGAATTCTTCGTAAATCACTTCGTCCATCTTCGAACCGGTTTCCACCAGCGCCGTGGCGATAATAGTCAGGCTGCCGCCTTCTTCCAGATTACGCGCGGCACCGAAGAAACGCTTTGGGCGTTCCAGTGCGTGTGCGTCCACACCACCCGTCAGTACTTTGCCTGATGATGGAACGATGGTGTTGTAGGCGCGTGCCAGACGAGTGATCGAGTCGAGCAGAATCACCACGTCCTCTTTGTGTTCAACCAGACGCTTTGCCTTCTCGATCACCATCTCGGCGACCTGAACGTGGCGCGCGGGCGGCTCGTCGAAGGTGCTGGCGACTACTTCGCCGCGCACGGAACGCTGCATCTCGGTCACTTCTTCCGGGCGCTCGTCGATCAGCAGAACGATCAGACGGCATTCGGGATTGTTCCTTGCAATAGACTGCGCGATGTTCTGCAAAATGAACGTCTTACCGGCCTTGGGTGGAGACACGATCAGGCCACGCTGACCTTTGCCGATAGGCGCTGTGAGATCGATGGTGCGCGCACTCAAATCCTCGGTGCTGCCGTTGCCGATTTCCAGGCGCAGACGTTTGGTGGGGAACAGTGGAGTAAGGTTTTCGAAGAGGATTTTGTTCTTGGAGTTTTCGGGTTTCGAGAAATTGACTTCGGAGATTTTCAGCAGAGCAAAGTAGCGTTCACCTTCTTTCGGGGGTCTGATCTTTCCCGATATCGTATCCCCGGTACGTAAATTGAAGCGTCGAATCTGACTGGGAGAAACATAAATGTCATCGGGACCCGCTAGATAAGAAGAGTCGGCGGACCTAAGAAAACCGAAACCGTCCTGCAAAATTTCCAGCACGCCATCACCGGAGATGTCTTCTCCGTTCTTTGCGTGTTTCTTGAGGATTGCGAAGATGATGTCTTGCTTGCGCGTTCTGGAGAGGTTTTCGAGTCCCATTTCCTGGGACATGGTCAAGAGGTCTGCGATGGGCTGTTTCTTTAAGTCAGTTAGATTCATGATGGTTTGATACGTAGGTTTGTGGGGTATGGTGAAGCTCAGACCCAAAAATGAATTCTGGCATTAAGCAGCCGAATTTTTATGGGCTTGGAAGCTTGTATTGGTTGTGAACAGAGTGGTTGGCTGTTTTTTAGTAAAAATTTACTGGTTAAAAGGGTTTAGTTTAAAGCTTGTTGTTTTGGAGCTGTGTAGATAAGAGATAAGATCGCCAGTTGGAGACGACGATGGCTTCAATATAGAACGAGTCTACACGGGCTGTCCAGCGAAATTTTGTCTTTAATTGTGTCTCTAAAAAGGCTCTGTGCGGGCACCGGAGCCCTCTCTGCAGGCCGCTCCGGGGAAGGAGGATGCACAGTCAAGAGAGGGTTCGATGTATGGGATGCAGGCGGTACTCAGATTACGCTGTCGATGAAGGCGGCGAGTTGTGATCGGGACAGGGCGCCCACTTTGGTACCTTCGACTTTGCCGTTCTTGAAGAGGATCAGCGTTGGAATTCCGCGCACACCGTACTTTGGTGCAGTCAGCGTATTTGAATCAATATTCAGCTTGGCAATCGTGAGTTTGCCCGCATATTCTGCGGCTAAATCGTCAAGCACGGGTGCAATCATTTTGCACGGACCGCACCATTCTGCCCAGAAGTCGACCAGCACGGGGCCGGTTGCCTTCAGTACGTCTTGCTCGAAACTGGCGTCAGAAATTTGCACGGTATGGTCACTCATAAATACTTTCCTAAAATTGTGATGTTGCTTGGTTTGCGCTGAATTGGAGCTGTCGTACTGCCTGCAATGCTTATCATAAGGCCTAAAATCGCGGTTTCAAGTAAGAAATTGTTATCAATGCCATAAGCTTCAGCCCTTGAGAAGGATGGCCACCTTCTTGGCGAAATAGGTCAGAATGGCATCGGCCCCGGCGCGTTTGATACAGGTCAGCGACTCCATTGCTACCGCAGACTCATCGAGCCAGCCATTGCGCACCGCTGCCATATGCATCGCGTATTCACCACTGACCTGGTAGACAAAGGTCGGCGCTCCGAACTCGTCTTTCACGCGGCGCACGATATCCAGATACGGCATGCCCGGTTTCACCATCACCATATCGGCACCTTCTGCAAGGTCAAGAGCCACTTCGTGCAGTGCTTCATCACTGTTGCCGATGTCCATCTGATAGGTGTGTTTGTTGCCCTTGCCGAGATTTGCGCTGGAGCCAACTGCATCGCGAAAGGGGCCGTAGTAACTCGAAGCATACTTGGCCGAGTAGGCGAGGATGCGGGTGTGAATGTGACCATTCGCTTCCAGCGCATCACGAATGGCGCCGATGCGGCCATCCATCATGTCCGAAGGTGCCACGATGTCCGCTCCGGCGTCTGCGTGAGAAAGTGCCTGCCGAATCAGCGCGTCAACGGTCACATCATTGAGGACATAACCCTCATCGTCGATGATTCCGTCCTGGCCGTGGGTCGTGTAAGGGTCCAGCGCGACGTCCGTAATAACGCCCAGTTCTGGAAATTGCTGCTTGAGACTGCGCACGGCGCGTTGCACCAGGCCAGCGGGATTCCAGGCCTCGCGACCATCGAGCGTCTTGCTGTCCGCATGCGGCGAAGGAAATAGCGCGATGGCGGGAATGCCCAGCTCCACCAGCTCTCCGGCTTCCTTGAGCAGTTCGTCGATACTGAGTCGATAAATATCCGGCATGGAGTGAATCGGCTGACGCTGCAGGCTGCCCTCCACAATAAATATCGGGAAAATAAGGTCATCTGCACTCAACCGCGTCTCGCGCATCAGGCGTCGGCTGAATTCATCGCGGCGCATACGGCGCATGCGGGTCGCAGGAAACGGGCGAGAAGGTTTGCCTGCCGGGCTTGTGGTATCGTTTGGCACTTTTGAGTATCTCTGGGCGTTGCTGGCGGGTTTCAGATTCGAGAAGTCTTATAGCATATCAACGCCCGTCAGATAAACCGGGCTAACCTGGCAATGACACTGCCCGCGCAGATCAGCCCTTCACGGACATTACAGAAGACATCCATCATGACAAAAGCAAAGGGCCTCGTACTGGCCGTGTTTGTGGCGCTGATCACCGCCTATATCGCGTTTGATCTCGGGCGTTTCCTGACCCTCGATTATGTGCAGTCGCAGCTGGGAGCGATACAGGACTTCACCACGGCGAACTTTGCCACGGCAGCAGCGCTGTACTTCATGGCTTATGTGACGGTCACAGCCCTGTCGATTCCGGGCGCGGTGGTCGTGACCCTTGCCGGTGGCGCAATCTTCGGGCTGTTGTGGGGGACTGTGTTGGTGTCTTTTGCCAGTACGATCGGCGCCACTCTCGCCTTTCTGACCTCCCGTCTGCTGTTGCGGGACTGGGTGCAGCAACGCTTCGGGCGCACCCTCAAGGCCATCAACGAGGGTGTCGAGAAGGACGGCAACTTCTACCTGTTCAGCCTGCGCATGGTGCCGCTGTTTCCCTTTTTTATAGTGAACCTGCTAATGGGTCTGACCCCGATCCGCCTGGTGCCGTATTTTGCCGTGAGCCAGGTCGGCATGCTGCTGGGGACCGCCGTGTATGTAAACGCGGGCGCTGAGCTGGGGCAGATCGAGTCGCTGTCCGGTCTGGTCAGCCCCTCTATCGTCTTCTCCTTTGCCTTGCTGGGTATATTTCCCTGGCTGGCGCGCGCCCTGCTGGCGCTGTTCCGTCGCCCGCGCGCGCCCAAAGCCTTTGCCAAACCGCACCACTTCGATGCCAACGTCGTCGTGATCGGCGCTGGCTCGGCCGGGTTGGTGTCGTCGATCATCGCTGCTGGCGCGAAGGCCAAGGTCGTGCTGATCGAGAAACATCGCATGGGTGGCGATTGCCTCAATACCGGTTGCGTGCCCAGCAAGGCGCTTATACGCAGCGCCAGAATTGCCGACTACCTGCGTCGTGCCAGTGAGTTCGGGATCGACAATGCCACCGGCGCGGTGAATTTTGCGAAGGTCATGGAGCGCGTACAGCGCGTGGTGACCGCCATTGAACCGCACGATTCGGTCGCGCGCTTCACGGGGCTGGGCGTGGAGTGCGTCAGTGGCGAGGCCTTTATTCGGACCCCCTACAGCGTGGAAGTCGGCGGCCGCACAATCACTACACGCTCCATCATTATTGCCACGGGCGCACGGCCCTTCGTACCGCCGATTCCGGGCTTGAACAGCATCGACTACCTGACCTCGGATTCGCTCTGGGAACTGCGCGAACTGCCCAGACGCCTGCTGGTGCTCGGGGCAGGGCCGATCGGTTGCGAGCTTGCGCAGAGTTTCGCGCGCCTCGGCTCGCAGGTCACCCTCGTTGATCAGGCGCCGCGCATCATGCCGCGCGAAGACGACGATGCGGCCGCGCTGGTGATGAAGCGTTTTGAACAGGGTGGCATTCGTGTGCTCACCAGCTGCAAGGCGCAGTCCTTTGAGCGCACTGCAGAGGGTGGTGTCATGCTGGCTGAAACAGTCACGGGACCGCTGCGTCTGGAGTTCGACAAAGTGTTGGTCGCCATCGGACGTAAGGCCAATGTGGAGGGCTTCGGACTCGAAGAACTGGGCATGCCGCTGGAGACGCGCGGCACCCTCAAGGTCAACGAATACCTGCAGACCGCCTATCCGAACATCTACGCCTGCGGCGATGTGGCCGGCCCTTATCAGTTCACCCATATGGCCTCGTTCCAGGCCTGGTTCGCGGTGCTAAACGCGATGCTGGGTGGGTTGAAGCGGTTCAAGGTCCACTATTCCGTGGTGCCGTGGGCGACCTTTACCGATCCCGAGGTGGCGCGTGTAGGACTGAGCGAACAGGAGGCAAAGGAGCAGGGGATTGCCTACGAACTGACCCGCTACGAGATCGACGATCTGGACAGAGCCATTGCCGACGAAGAGGCTCACGGTTTCGTGAAGGTGCTGACGCAGCCCGGCAGTGATCGCATTCTGGGGGCGACCATCGTTGGCTATCACGCGGGGGAATTGATTACGGAGTTCGTGCTGGCCATGACTCATGGTCTGGGGCTGAAGAAGATTGCCGCGACGATTCACATTTATCCGACGTTGTCAGAGGCCAATCGCTTCTCGGCTAATGCCTGGCGCAGTGCCCGTATTCCGAAGCATCTGCTGCCCTGGGCGGAGCGCTACTTCCGCTGGCGGCGTGGGTGATGTTGCTGTGGGAGCGGGCCTGCCCGCTCCCACCAAAGAAGCAGATCAGCTGCGGCGCAGCGCCTGGAATATGCAGATGCAGAACAGCATGACTAAACCGATCATGGACAGTTCGGCGATGGAGAAGATGCCCAGGAAGCGCCAGGTAACCTCAGCGCAGTTGCCGTCGCCCTTGAGCAGGAAAGACAGCATGTCCATCAGTGGGAAGTTGTCCATGATGTAGCTCAGGCCGGGGCCGCAGGCCGGCACCTGATCTTCGGGCAGGTGCTGTAACCAGATCTGGCGCCCCGCGAAATAACCACCTGCTACACACATGCTGGCAGCCAGCAGTGCGTAGTTGCGCACACCAGCGGGCGAGGGTTTGTGGATGGCCGCCGCCAGGCACACCAGTCCGGTCAGGATGACAAACACACGCTGCGTGATACACAGGCCACAGGGCTGCAGCAGCATTACGTGCTCCATGTAGAGAGCGATGAGGATCATCGAGGTGCATGCCACGAATATCAGCAGGTTGAGGTTTCTTGAACCCGGAATCATTGCCACCAATTTTGTCATCTTGAAAACTCACTGCCACTGCGGGCTCAAAAGGCCGACCTGATAGAGGATCGGCTGGATAGAAACGCGGCCTATTCTAAACAAATATCGCTGGCTGTATATGCTCGAACAGTCTGTCAGAACACAACTGCCTTGGCTCCTCGCTCTTCAGAAAGTGGCAGCCCCTGCCGATAACTCTTTCGTCACGTGGACTCCATTTATTCAGAAGGATCACTCTCATGCCGAACAAATCCACCTGTCTGGCGCTTTTTCTTGTCTTGTTGGCGGGCGGTTTCGCTACACCGGCTTTTGCTTCAAGCGCCCCCGCCTCCGGTGGCAGCGACAGCGATACGCCCTATGTGGACCTTGCTCCCAGCTTCGTCACCAACTACGACGGCGGTGGCAGGCTGCGCTATCTCAAGGTCGATGTCAGCGTCAGAGCACGGAGGCCGACGGATGAAGCGGTGCGTCATCACTTGCCCTTTATCCGCAACAGTCTGGTCTCCATGTTCTCCTCTCAGCTGGAGGAAGACATTACCTCTACCGAAGGCAAAGAAGCTCTGCGTATCGCCGCCTTGGAGGAGATGCGCCGCATCCTCAACGATCTGGATGGCAGCGGTGCGGAAAATATCCTCGAGCTCTACTTCACTTCTTTCGTAATTCAGCAATAGTGTTCCACTGGCGCAGGTACTCGTCGAAGCTGACGGTGTCGTCAGCTTCGATCTGAGCCTGGCGCTGCACTGAGGAGCGACTGGTCTCCTGCAGCTCGGCCAGGCGTGAAGCGCTCAGTGGATTATTGCGGAAATACTCTTCAAAACCGATGGACTGGGCTGTGGTCATGGCACAGAACGGGCGCTTCTGTTCACGCATCTGCCGCAACAGCTGCGCCGAGGGCGTCAGCTCTGAATCGGCCACCTTGGCAGCCTGCTGCGCTGTAGCTTGCGTGTGAGCGTGAGTGTGGTGGATGTGATCGAGGATGCCAGCGGTGTGCCCGATCTCTTCGAGCAGCTCGGAAGCCCAGTCGGTAAAGCTTACCTCTGCGCCTTTGCGGATCAGTGACAGGCCCGGTGCGCGGCCCTTATTGACGACGCGGGACAAATTCTCATCGAACTCTGCAAAGCTGGCCCGTGTGCAGGCTGGACTGTCGGAGAGCAGGCAGAACAGCAGGAAGGCGTCCAGGAAACGAATCTGCTCCGCATCAATGCCGAGCGGGAGGAAGGGGTTGAGATCCAGCACCCGCACTTCAATGTACTGGATACCCTTTTCGCGCAGCAAGGTCAGCGGACGTTCGCCTGAGTTGCCGAGGCGCTTGGGGCGGATGGAGCCGTAGAACTCGTTCTCCAGCTGCAACAGGTTGGTGTTGATCTGCAGGTAACGGCCTCCCTTTTGGATGCCGATGGTCTCATAGGCCGGGTAAGGAGTGGATAGCGCGCCCTGCAGGCTGTCCAGATAGTTGCCAAGATCGTTGTAGCAGACGAACAGCGACTTCTGGGCTTCGCTCTTGTAGCCGAGATTGCCCATGCGCAGGGCCGTGGCATAGGGCTTGTAGAGTGTGGCCTCATAGAACTCCTGCAGGTCGTGCTCGCGACCCTGCGGGAAGCTTTTGTTCACGGCCGGTGATGCGCCGAATAAATAGGGCAGCAGCCAGCAGTGGCGATGGAAGTTGCGGATCAGGTGCAGATACTGGCGGGTCTGAAAAGTCTGCAGGTCGTCCTGCGAACCACGGATGGCACGATATTCCGCCCAGAAATTTTCAGGCATGGAGAAGTTGTAGTGAATGCCCGCAACGGTCTGCATCACGCGGCCGTAGCGATGGCCGAGTCCTTCGCGGTAGAGCGTCTTCATGCGCCCGATGTTGGAGCTGCCGTAACGAGCGAGGGGTATATGATCATCACCTTCCAGCTGACAAGGCATGCTGGAAACCCAGAGGCGTTCATCCCGAGGCATCTGGCTGTAAGTATAGGAGTGCAGGTCGGCGAGAAAGTTCAGGCAGCCCTCGACGCTGTCGGAGGCCGGCGTGATGAGCTCCATGAGCGCTTCGGAGAAATCGGTGGTGATATAGGGGTGCGTGAGCGCCGATCCGAGTCCAGCCGGATGATCGGTCTGAGCCAGTTGTCCCTTGACAGTGACTCGCAGGCTTTCTTTCTCTATGCCCCGGAGAAACTTTCCCCACTCCGGTTTGAACTCTGGCAGATCAAATCGTTTCAGACATTCTTTGAATTGTTTGGTCAAGCCCCATCCCCTGTGCGCTGAGAGCAGCCCGGGCAGGGCTTTCTCAGGCTTTTTTATCCATAGTGCCAGCCCGCATTTTTATTTCAGGCAGAGCAAAGAATATTATTATTGTTGTCTGGCAGCGATCCTCCGGATTATGCCAAAAAAAGTCTGCACTACCTAACGGGCATTTTGTTCATTTCTATTCGACTTTCTGCTTCAACTGTTGGCGCAGGCGGCGGTCTTTCTTGTCCGGCTTTGCCTGCGGCTGCAGGAGCAGGAGGGCATGCAGCCGTCGCTGTTCGCCGATTTCCTTACGCTTCTCAGTGCTCTCGGGCGTCTCTGTGTAAAGCAGCGCAGCGTCTTGCGCACCGCGACGTTGCTCCGAGAGGCCGGTGACCAGCAAGGTTTTTTCATCCCAGCCCTGGCGCACAGTCAGCAGCAATCCCGCAGATACCAGCCGACCGGCCTTTAACTTCTGTCCTTCGCACTGAACTTTACCGCTTTCCACGGCCTCTTTGGCGGTGGCGCGGGTTTTGAAGAGGCGAGCCGCCCACAGCCATTTGTCAAGGCGGACGGCGGGGGTGGTGGATTCGTTGTCTTTGCTCATCTCATCCTCGCTTTGGCGACGGAGCTTTATAGGTTGCTCCATCGTGAGCGGCTAAGCTCCCACGGGTGATAGGTTGGAGGCCTGACATGATCTGGGTAAAGTCATCCAGCTGCAGGAATTCCTCCTGGTGCAGCGGCGGGCGCTGACTGTCGGGCTGGCGGATGGCGAGCAGGTGGCCGATGCCCTCAGCACTGGCGCGGCGCAGCACAGGCAGGCTGTCGTCAATCAGCAGTGTGCGTTGCGGGTCGTAAGGATGGTGTTGCTGCAGCGTATGCCAGAAGCCGGAATTTTCCTTGGCAAGGCGCAAAGAGTGCGAGCTGATTCTATGGTCGAAGTGGGAGGCGATGCCGGTGTGGCGCATCTTCAGGTCGAGGCTGTCGGGATGAGCATTGGTGACCAGCAAAGCCTGCCTGCCGCTGTTGCGCAACTGTTGCAGAAATTCCAGTACGTGGGGGCGCAAGGCAATCTTGTGGCGAACTTCCTCCTTGAGCCGGGCGATGTCCATGTCCAGGCTCCGTGACCAGAAGTCGAGACAATACCAGTCCAGCGTGCCCTTGACGTTCTCGTAGCGGCGGCGTAACAGCGTCTGCGCCTCGGCCTTCTCCAGGCCATGGCGCTCGGCGTAACGGGCCGGGACGAGGTCTTCCCAGAAGTAGTTGTCAAAGTGCAGATCGAGCACAGTGCCGTCCATGTCGAACAGCACCGTATCGATTGATTTCCACTCCAGCATCAGACCCTCGTCGTCAAATTTCAGTACTCGTCAAAACCTTCCGTGAACTCGATGTAGACCCCGGACGGATCGGTGATGAAGGCGATCTTCAGTCCGATGGTCGGGACGTCGCGGTAGGCGACATCAAAGGCGATGCCCTTGGCTTCGAGCAGCTTGCAGAACGCTTCCAGATCGTCGACTTCGAAGCCGATGTGGTCGATCGAGCGACCCTTGGTGGCCAGACGCGGCTCATCGGAATTGGCGAAGCTCAGGTTCATGCCCGGCACGTTGGTGGTCGAAGTTATCGAGCCACGCGGACGCACCTCAATGTTCAGCAATTCGGTATACCACGCCAGCAGCGATTCGAATTCCGGGGTATAGAAATGGATGTGGTAGGGGGAGATTTCAACGGGCAATGCCTGATCTTCCTGCAATTCGACATAGACATCGTCAGGCATCATCACATAAGCGTTGGGCTGACCTTCGGCGCCAATGAATTCACGGCCCACCGGGAGTCCGTCTGCGCGCCATTTGGCGAGGAAGGTCGCAATGTTGCGGACTTTGAAACCAAAATGGTCCATCACCGTGCCCTGGGAGCCGCCAGCTGGGTCGCGATCCGACAGGACGACCATCATGTTGGGCATGCGCACAGCAGTGAGTGTCCCCTTGACGACGACAGTGCCGCCGAAGTGTTTAACCCACAGTTGCTTGTGCAGTTCCATGTCGGTGACGTTGAGGTGGACGTGGCCGTAGGTCAGGCCGGCCGGGTTGGGCACTGCGAGCTGCGCCTGGGCCGTGCCGGCCAGCAACAGGAGCATCAAGAGGGAGGAAAGTACGCGCATGGGGTGTCTCCTTGTTGTTATTTTGGGTGCTATTTAGAGTGCTGTTTTGTGCGGTGAGTCGGGTGGTAAGAAAAGGGATTGTCGCAGGCCATTCGCGATCGTTCCGCTTCAAAGTCGAGCGATGCTAACATTGCCGACCGAGTCGAGTCGAACGATCCGCGTGATTACCGCACAGGCCGACAGGGTTTGGCGATGCAATCCGCTCTCCTGGAAGGATGAAGAAGTCATGAAGGACGATCAAGCCCTGCTCTCTGCGGTGGCAGAGATAGCCAAACGCGCTGGCGAAGAGATCCTCGATGTCTATCGGCGTGGTAGTGTCATTGCCATTCACGTCAAGGCCGACGACTCTCCTTTGACCGAAGCGGACACCCGAGCCAATGCCTTGATAGTGCGCGAGTTGCAGAGGCTGACGCCGGATATCCCTCTGGTCTCCGAAGAATCCGCGCTGCTCCCGTATGCGACGCGCCGCCAGTGGCGCGAGTACTGGCTGATTGATCCACTCGATGGAACGCGGGAATTCATCAGTCGTACCGATGAGTTCACGGTGAATATCGCACTGATCCGTGATGGTGTGCCAGTGTTGGGGGTGGTGCATGCCCCGGTCTTGTCCGCAACCTGGGGCGGCCTGCCGGGCCTGGGTGCATGGAAGCAGACAGCAGAGGAGGAGAGGCGGTCCATTGCCACGGTGGCGATGCCTGCGCCTAGCGCCAAGGGCGGCATCAGAGTGGTCGCCAGCCGTCGACACGGAGAGGCCACCATGCAGCGCCTGCTGGATGTGCTGGCAGAGAATTTCGCAGCGGTGGACCTGGTGCACATGGGCAGTTCGCTGAAGATCTGCATCTTGGCCGAAGGCGGAGCAGATTTATATGCACGGCTGGCGCCGACTAGTGAATGGGATACCGCTGCCGCCCAGGCGGTTCTGTGTGCGGCCGGAGGGATGGTCTGTCGGACGGATCTAGTGCCGCTGCATTACAACGATAAGGACAATATCTTGAATCCATCGTTTCTGGCGCTGGGCGATGCGGACTATGACTGGCGGCGCCTGTTGAGTGCGGCGCTTTCTTAGCCGTTACTGCAGTGTCAGTGGTACGCGCAGGCTCAGCTCTGCGGTGAACAGCATGCTGCGATCGCGATCCTTGGCCGCCCACGTGAGAAGAGTGTCGGCGCTCTCGGTCACCAGGCCGTCATGGACAACACTGTCATTGATCGTCACCGTCACCGGCTGACTGAAATCGATCTCCTCAGGGCTAAGCAGCAACGTGAAGGCGCTGACGTAGTAGGCATTGATGCTGATCTGATTACCGTCGCGCATGACAATCACCCGCCCCGGTTCGCCTTCTTCATCCAGTTCATCGATCAGCAGCCAGTGATTGCGATTGTAACGGTCAGTGCGATTGGTGGCCCACTGCACCCTGTCCGGCAGTGGATCGCGGATATGGGCGCGCTTGAAAGCCTCAATTGCGGGACGTTCATCCGGTAACCACGCCGTGTTATGACCACCGTTGGGGATAACCTTGAAGATGTGCTCCACGCCCGCTCTGGCCATGTAGTCGATATAGCGCTGCACTGCGCGGGCCGGGTAGAGAGGATCATTCTCGCCGTTGACGATATACAGAGCCTTGCCTGCCAGATTGTCGAAGGACAGCGGATAGCTGACCTGACCGGCTGGATTCTGCAGTACGCCGGGATTGCCAATATAGGGCAGGAAGGCAGCCCATTCGGTCGGCTGCATGAAGGCAAAGAAATAACTGCCAGTGCCGCCGTCGGAGACCCCGGTCAGATAAACCTGATTGTCGTCCACGTGATAAGTCTGTTTGATGGACTTGAGGATCGCCGGCACGTTGTCGGCCTGATTGTCGAACCACCAGAAAGCTTCGTCCCAGGCTGCCGGCACCACGACGATGCGTTCTGGGTCGCGCAGGCCATCGTAGCCTTGCCGCCACAGCGGCTCACCTGGTTCCGGACGAGGACGACCCACGCCGCCGTGCAGGTTGAATTCCACAGGATAGGCCCGGGCTGGATCATAGCCCTCCGGTACCAGGACGATGTAGGGGAATTCGGTGCCGTCTGTCGCAACACGGCTCAACTCCAACTGGCCGGTCGGCACAGCGTCGGAGTAATTGGGCCCGGTCTTGAGCCAGTCGTAAAGGGTCTCCACACCTGCTGAAGCCTCCAAAAGCTGTGTTTTGGAGCGTTCCTGAGCGCGCTCGGTATCCGCACGCCAGAACTGATCGACGAGATTCTGCCCGCCATCGCTACCGACGGCGGATTGGCACTGGGGAAGCAGCACGCTGGAAGCCAGTAGGATGGGGAGCATTATTATTTTCATGGCAGGGATCATAAACCAGCGACTGAATTAGGCCAATCTTTCCTTTTTGACGCTTTGGGAATAGCATTCAGCACACATTGAATGCAGTCCAGTACAAGGTCCGCCCGCAGCGCGGTTCCGTGTCACGGGTCCGCCACCACTGTTAAATCAACTTAAGTTTGATGACCGGCCGTAAGGCGATGTCGTCAGGGGTAAAAGAATCATGTCGCTTAGACGAATCAGTACATTTTTTATCGCGGTAACGCTGGCCTGTTCGGCGCTGTTAAGTCATGCCCAGAGCTTTGGCACAGCAGAGTTGATCGCCAAAGCAGAGGCGGGTGATGCGCAGGCTCAACAAGCCCTTGGAGTTATGTATCAGACCGGGCAAGGCGTGCCTCCCGATATGGTGGAGGCAGCCAAGTGGTACCACCTGGCCGCCGACCAAGGGAATGCTATGGCGCAGATGAATCTGGGCATGATGTACAACTTCGGTATGGGCGTAGCCCAGGATTACGTCGAAGCGGAGAAGTGGTTCCGCCCGGCCGCCGAGCAAGGCATTACCGTCGCACAGCTGAACCTGGCTCTGCTCTTTAGCAATGGCTACGGCGTGCAGCAGAATTTCGAAGAAGCCGCCAAGTGGTATGGATTGGCGGCCGATGAAGGCGACCTGACGGCACAGATGAGCATGGCCGAGATTTTCTACGTGGGAAAAGGCGTGCCGCAGGATCTGGCGGAGGCTGCCAAGTATTACCGCATGGCAGCTGAGCAAGGAGAAGGAGTCGCCCAGTTCAATCTGGCTGTGATGCATCACGATGGTCAAGGCGTTGCCCAGGATTTTGCAGAGGCAGCCAGATGGTATGGCATGGCCGCCGACCAGGGCCACTTGACCGCAATGTACAGGCTCGGAGTAATGTATGAAGACGGGCAAGGCGTGGCGCAGGATTACTCTGCTGCCGCTGGCTGGTATCGCCGCTCAGCGATGGATGGTTACTTCAGTGCGCAGAATAACCTCGGCATTCTCTACGGCAACGGCCTAGGTGTTGAGCAGGACTTGCTCAAAGCTGGCATGTGGCTGAACATCGCCGAGAAGATTTCCTTCGGTGAAGAGCGCGACCAGATAGTGATGAACCGTGACAGCGTAATTGCCAACCTGAACGAAGAACAGCTCGCACAGGCGCAGGCCATGGCGGACAAGTGCCTGGAGTCACGCTATAGAGATTGCGAATAATTCTTCTTTGCTGGTTCGGGGTGGCAGTGAGCAGCCTACCCCACACCTGCTATTGGCAACTGCAAAACCCGTGTGCTCCATGATGTCTGTGGCGAAGTCGTATCGATTTTCGATTGCTTATGCCGTTCAGGGATAGAGATGCTACTTACCCAGAAATAATGTTTGAACTATTCTGGAAGACTCCAGTGTATCTCCAAACGCTGGCCCCGGAGAATGCAGTAGCCAAGGCCTGAACAAAACCAGTCTATTGTATTTGTAGGGTATGGAAAAAGTCTTTTCCCACAAGGATTCATCAAGCCCTTCTGTTTCCAGGAATGCCTTCAAGTCTTGAAAGTTTTCCCACCCATATTTGGCAAAACTTTCGGGAGTATTGGGCGCCACTTCCAAGCCGGTTCGCAGATGTCTCCAGAAATTTGTGCCATCTGTTTTCGGATGGTTCTTTGAAAGATACACGACACCTGCCCATCTGGTTTCAACGTCCACATCATAATGAATATGGAATTTGAACGAATCGTTCGCTTTCGTAAACCTCAACCGTCCGTTCGCGTTTGTAGAGGAGTTTATAGACGGTTCCAATGTCAGTTTTTGAAATGTTTCTCTACTCTCGGGTCCCAAAAAATAATCTGTGGTCATTACGCCTGCATAGTTTCCATTCGGCGAGTCTTCTGCTTTTAGTGATTTTAAAGCAACTCGAACCAATTCATCTGGGTTGCTATAAAAGTCATCTACTATGATGTACCTATTAATCATTCTCGTACCGCTCGTGACAGGCTGATAAACCGTAGGTAGTTTAGGAGTGAGGGCTCAATCCGTTTGTTGTCGGGAATACAGTGACCGGACTTATATTAAGCTATGCAATTTACATTTGTATACGGCGAAGGTGCGGGTATTCCTGGGAAGTTTGATAGAAAGTTTGCTGGAATTTCTTGATGGCGCCCAAGACGGCATCAATAGTTATTATATATCAGTGGGTTATAATTCGATATGGCGCGGATTCAACTCCGAAG
>CAIOZF010000172.1 GCA_903862645.1 uncultured Gammaproteobacteria bacterium | reverse complement strand
CGACTATAACGCTGCCAGCCCCGAACAATCCTCGATCAAACTGAATCTTGTCGAAGGCGTCACCCGCGCCATTTCAGGCAAAGGGGCTCATGAGGCGCGCGAGCGTTTTCGTTTGAATACCCCGATTGCGGCGATTGGCGTGCGTGGCACGGATTTCGTGGTCAGTGCCACTAGTCAGAGTGTGCGGGCGCTGGTCAACGAGGGCGCTATCGTCGTGGCTCCTTTTTCGAGCGACTGTCTGGCCTCCAGCTTTGGGCCTTGCGCGGTCAATGCGGTCGAACTGACGCAAGAGTCGCTGCAGGTCGTGCAGATGGATGTAGGGGCGTCGTTGCCGCGGCTGATGGTGGTTGCTGACTCGATTGGCGCGCTTGCTCCAACAGCGGTTGCCGCTGCGGACTCAGGTAAAAACACCGAAAGCAAAGCCGTGGGAACGGATGCTTATCTGGAGTCCGTGACCTCCAGAAAAGTGGCATTGATCGCCAGCAATGCCGTAGTGAACCCTCCTCCAGTGACCCCTCCTGCCGTTACCCCGCCTCCCCCAGCACTTGTGGCAAAAGATTTCACGCCTGATATCGCGATCGCGGCTAGTAATGTGGCATCTGACCAGCTGGTCTGGGGTCGCTGGACAGAAGGCCGTGGCGCGCTTGAGCGCATAACAGTCGACAAGCAGCAAGCGGCGGTCGGGCGTAATTACACCGTGGGGTCATCCTTGCCGGTCGGTTTTGGGGTTGAATATATACTCTACCGAACCGAGAACGGTCGCGACAGGCCGGACCGCAATTTAGGCACCGTCAGCTTCGCCCTGACTGCGGCTCAGGCTTTCTATGTTTCCCCTGCGGGCTATCTGCCCATGGAGGTCAACAGCGGCAAGCTGAGCATAGATTTTAATCAGAGCACGTTTGCGACCCAGCTGGGCCTCAGCCATAACCTGACCGGCGCAGTCGAGTTCTCTGCGGCAGGCCGCATCTACGACGCTGGCAATTTTTACAGCAGCACTGACACTCAAAAGATGGCAGGCGCAGTCAGCCTGGACGGCGCCGAAGCAGGCTACTTCTTCGAGAAGCAAGTGCTGAATGGCAATGTGCAGGGTCTGACTCTTTGGGATAAGCCGTAATGTCCCTGAGCGTCTCTCAGCTGAACCAGCTTCCCAGCCCGCTCGCGTTTCTTCTGCGCCAGACGCCGATGCGCGCGCGGCTGTTGATGTTGGCGGTGGCGGGACTATTCACTCTACTGCTGGTCAATGTGTTTGCTGATGGGCTGAAAACGATTGAAGAACGGCTCGGTGCGCTGGGGTGGACGCTGGGTGCTGAGACTGCGCTTGAACAACGCATCACTATCGTCGCCATTGATGAAAAAAGTATCGCGCAGGTAGGCCCGTGGCCCTGGCCCCGCGACACCATGGCTCAACTGGTCACCGCACTAGATCAAGCCGGTGTGCAATTACAGCTGCACGACATTGTGTATCCCGAAGTTCGTCCGGGCGATGACGCTCTGTTAGCAGCGCTGCAATCCTCCTCCGGTGGTGCCGTGCTGGCACAAGTGCCGGTACTGCAATCCGAACAGCTGGTGCGTACCGGCGTGATGACCCATGCGCTGTCTGGCGTCAGTTGTGCTGCGGGACAGGGAGCGCCAGCGGCCCAGAGCTTCCTAGCGAACAACGCTGGCTTTGCCGGTATTGCCAAAGGCCACATTACGACTATCGTTGCGAGCGATGGTGCGGTCCGCGAAATTCCCGCCATCATCTGCATCGATGGCCAAGCCTACCCCGCGCTGGCGATCAGCGCCTTCCTGCGGGCGGTCAACAGTCAGTCCTGGGGTGCCACGATTGAACAGGGCAGCTCGTTCTTCGGCCCAGACCAGATGTTGCAGCTGGACTCCTACCCCGGTCTGCGTATCCCCTTGAGCGACGCTGGCAATATGCGCATTTCCTACCGCAATGCACCGGAAGTCTATCGTGCGGTCTCCGCTGCCGATGTGCTGGATGGCACGGTTGACGTCAGTCTGCTGGAAAATGCCTGGGTGTTGGTGGGCGCGACGGCTTTCGGGATCGGTGACATAGTTCCAACTCCTTATAATGGAGCCACCGCCGGCGTCGAACTGCACGCCAGAATGCTCGGTAGCCTGCTCGATACTGCTATTCCCTTCACACCCCGCTCTGCCCCGACGTTGCTCGTGCTGATGAGCGTCGTGTTTGCTGGCGTATTGCTGGTGATGGTCGGCGTGCATGAACGTGTTTCCAGTTACGCCCTGCCACTGGCCGGTCTGCTGCTG
>CAIOZF010000171.1 GCA_903862645.1 uncultured Gammaproteobacteria bacterium | reverse complement strand
TTGCGTCTGCTCCCACGTCACCAGTAATCCCAGAACATCAAACAGAGCGGTGCCCATGTGCGTCAGGTGATAGGCGTGCCGTAGAGGCCGGCGCGAGTACGGAATACGCACCAGCAAACCGTCTTCGGTGAGTTGCGCAAGTCTGGCGCTCAACAGCCGGCTCGGCAAACCGGTTTGCTCGCTGAATTCAGCATAACGGACGGCACCACCGTGCGCATGCAGAAGCACCAGCAGGGACGCGCGGTCACAGAGAAACTGCGCCGCCTGACGAACCGCAATCAATGCTGCATGGACTGCGACAAGTTCGGGGGCAGGTCGTGCCGATGATGGATTTGGGGGCATGTTCTCACTGGGACTGAAATCGTCGAGGTTCAATTCCTAGGAGTTTAACGGCGCCCCTTTGACTTGCATTAGAACAGTCTGTTTTGAATTATTTGCAGTCACTCCAGAGACAGAAAGGCATCAGTGAAAACCACTACTTGCATTAAGACAGTGACATGCATAACATCCGACCCAATCAATCAGGAAAGTTTCGATGAACACAGTGCGCGTCGCCATGCCAGTCAGTCGCAAGCCCACGTCAGCGTCGCCGCCGAGATCGCCAGCAAGATCTGTGCAGGAGATCTTGGCTGGAGACGCCAACCCGCCACCGCCCATCCTGCAATTGGACTCGCCGCGCGACATGGGGCAAGAAGACGTTTCATTGGACCGCTACTACTCCAAGGCCTGGCATGACCTGGAGGTGAAGACTGTCTGGCAGAAAGTCTGGCAGATGGCGTGCCGGGTTGAAGACATACCCAATGTGGGCGATACCGAGGTTTATGACATCGTGCATGACTCGCTCATCATCGTGCGGACCGGCACCGGCACCGCCGACATTCGCGCTTATGTCAATTCATGCTTGCACCGCGGGACCATTTTGCGCACTGAGGGCGGCAATGTGCGTCACCTCAAGTGTCCGGTGCACGGCATCACCTGGGGGCTCGATGGCAAACTCGCCGGACTCCCCTGCACTTGGGATTTCCCTCAGGTAGATCGTGAGAATTTCTGCCTGCCAGAGGCCAAAGTCGGGCTGTGGGGCGGCTTTGTGTTCATCAACTTCGACATGAACTGTGAGCCACTGACCAGCTATCTTGAGTGCCTTCCAGAGCACTTTAAAGCCTTCGATCTGGAGAGTCGTTATAAGGCGGTTCACGGTGGCAAGGTTCTGCCATGCAACTGGAAGCTGGCGCAGGAAGCCTTCATGGAAGGGTTTCATATTGCCACAACGCATCCGCAATCAGTGGAGTACACCGCTGACACCAATACCCAGTACGACGTGTTTGATGGCCGGCATGTCAGCCGTTTCATCATGGCCGAAGGCGTGGCCAGTCCGGCTCTAGGCAACTATCCGCAGCAGAAAATTGTGGACGCGATTCAGCGAGACATAGGCTTCTATGCGAAAGGCGACATCACAGTTGGCCCGGGAGAAACCGCAAGGGAAAAAATCGCAGACCACGCGCGCGCCCGCTATTCAAAGAGCAGCGGGAAGGATTTCTCAAAGCTATCCACCAGTGAAGCCGTGGACCTGATCCAGTATCTGTTGTTTCCCAACCTGAGCCCGTGGGGTGGAATGGCATCGCCGTTGGTCTATCGCTTCCGGCCTAACGGCGACAACCCCGAGGAATGCATCATGGAAATCATGCTCCTGTTCAGCAAGAATGATGATGGCAGCCATCCACCGGTGGGCAAGGCCACCATTGTTGGTGTCAATGATTCTTGGCACAAAGTGCCCGGCATGGGTTCGGCAGCCGACGTGACAGACCAAGACACCGATAACCTCAAGCGTATACAGCGCGGCATTAGAGCCTCCAAAAAGCCCGGCGCAACGATGTCGGTCTATCAGGAAAGCCGCATTCGCCATTTTCATCAGACGCTCGAAGCCTACATGGCCGCTTCGTGATCTTGCACGCCTGAATCTGCCCCACACTTCAGCATACCGATGCAAGCTCTTCAACTGCTGCTCAACGGCATGGCGCAAGGTTGCGTCTATGCGCTCGTGGCACTCGGCTTTGTGCTGATCTATAAGGCGACCGAGACCGTCAGCTTTGTGCAGGGCGAACTGATGATGGTTGGTGGCTTCATCGCGCTCATTTCGATGGGGCCACTGGCGTTGCCGTTTTGGCTGGCCTTTGTTTTTGCTGTGGCGGGTACGGCAGCCATGGGTTATGGCATGGAGCGTTTTCTCCTGCGGCAGTTGCTTGGGCAACCCGCATTCACACTCGTGCTTATGACGCTGGCTGTTGGCATGGTGCTGCGAGGGCTGGTCATGATGATCCCTGGCATAGGGACCGAAACCCATGTACTTGAGGCCCCTTGGCGAGAGGCAACCCTTGCTTGGGGTGGCTTGCAGCTCAACGCCGACCGGCTCGTGGTGATGTTCGTCACGGCAGTGCTGGCGCTATTGCTGTTCATCGGATTCCGATTCACACGCATTGGCATTGCAATGCAGGCGGCTTCGATGAACCAGATCGCTGCGCACTATGTCGGCATTCCGGTCGAGCGGCTGAACACTTTTGTCTGGGCGCTCAGCGGTGGCGTCGCTGCGCTGGCAGGCGTCCTGCTTGCGCCGATGACCTTCGTGCACGTCGGCATGGGGTTTGTCGGCCTCAAGGCATTGCCGGCGGCCGTGCTTGGCGGCTTCGCGAGTTTGCCGGGCGCGTTCGTCGGGGGGCTGCTCATTGGTGTCACCGAGGCGCTCGCAGGCTTTTACCTGCCAGAAGGCTACAAGGATGTGGCTCCTTACGTGTTGGTGCTGCTTGTGCTGATGTT
>CAIOZF010000170.1 GCA_903862645.1 uncultured Gammaproteobacteria bacterium | reverse complement strand
TGACAACACCATCCGTGGAGTGAAACTGCCATTCTACGTGTTCGCCTTTTTTGCTGTCGTCAGTACCGTGCGAAGTTGCATCCATATACTCTCTCCAGATGGCGGAGCGGGTAGCATCGCAGGAATGGATCTCTCGGTGGCTGGTGCGGACGGAATTATCTTTGCGTTTGGTCTGTGGGGGAGTTCGCAGTTGCTCTTTGCTTTGGTTCAATTGCTGGTTGTCTTTCGGTACAGGTCGCTAGTGTCATTCATGTACCTGATGCTCATTTTGGAAGTTTTGTTGCGCGGACTGATTGGATATATAAAGCCAGTCACATTTGCCCATACCCCTCCCGGCGCAATTGGTAATCAAATTATTTTGCCGCTGGCAGTGTTCATGCTGGTTTTGTCGCTGTGGAGTACTTACAAAACAAAAATGAATTCAAGAGAATCGCAGTAGATTATCACCGACCGCCTAAATCCCCGCCCAAGACAAACGGATTGAAATCCCGGAGCATGAGAATCATCCAGCCATTGGTCGCGCCGGTATGCTGGATGCGTCTCGCCATCCAGCCAAATCCTGTTGGGCCTTCCATATTGGCGTATAAATAACCGATCGAACCGTCGGGGTTCGTAACTTTCAGCGCCTGGACGCCGAGCAGCATCGTATCGGCATCCCGAGTCAGTTCCTGTGCCCAATCCGGATGGCTGGTCCGATAAGTCTTGGCCATTTCTTTGGCCATAAGCACCGCACCCAACGTCCATTCGCCGGAAAGCATGCCGGTGCCATCGGTGTAACCGACCCCTTGCAGCACTCCATCTTGCACCATGCCCGCACGCTCCTTTGTGTTGTTCCAGATATTGAATGCGGCGCCCTCACCGAACTGCTTATCCACCCACCCGGCTCCCAGCACAGTCAGGCCCCAGGTTTGCACGTCCACAGCCAGATTTTCATAAGCCACATAGTGAGAGCTTCCATCTGTCCCACGGCTTACAAAGCCTCCTGAGCTGAATATTCCCTGGGCAGGATTGTAAATACGCTCTCTGAAATAATCTTCGATGCCTGGGCCTTTGGCGTCGCGGGTGATGAGTTCATCAACGAGCCTGGTCGCGCTCGGCTCTCTTGTCCCAATCGCCTCTCGCAACATGCGCAGCGCTGCCAAAAGCGAGATATTGTTCTCAGCGGATATTCCTCCTTCTTGCGCGCCAGAAGTGCCTGTGGGCGCATACAAAACTCCTCCGGTCACTGCATCCTGCATGATCTCGAAAGTTTTTAATTTGCTGATGGCGATGCGCATTTCGGATGAGGCCATCGGAATTTGTGCACCATATTTCAGGTAGGCAGTTTGCAGCGGGCCGATAATAGTCGCCCACGCATTTTCTCCTAAGACCGGCCGGAAATCGGCTTTATGTAAGCCATGTTCAGCTTGAGGAAATCCTGCTGGCGCCACCGAGCTGTTGGTCAGAGGATCTATCATGGGTCCGTACATTTCGGATATTGAACGCAAGATAAACGAACCGTCGCCTGTCACACTTTGCCCGTTATAGGTAAACGCCGGTGATTGGGCCAGGATACCCAAAGTGCCTGATTTGCCGCTTAACAGGCGTTGTGTCTGCGCGTCCACCAATTGTTGGTAGGCAGGATTTTTTTGCAGAGACAGCGCGATCTGCCACACGGCTCCGTCATAGATATTCAAGTCATAACGAACCATCAATCTTTCTATAACAGATTCAGGAGCGTTCTCTCGGCCCTTGAATATCTCGCGATAATAATCATTGGAGGGTTCTGCATAACTCTTGGGCATCCCGGAGGGAGTGACATTCTGCGCCATCGCTTTGGCTATGGCCGGGATATCGGCAACAGTCGCCGGTTGAACCTGCGGCGAAGGAGTAATTTGTTGAGGGGTAGCCACTGGGCTTGCAAGTATCGCTGCAAGCCCAATCGCGATCGCCAGTGTAGGGCTGTGAATGTGCGGGATGATTTTTTTCATTGCCTTGATTCGACTAATATTCCGGCCAGTTTAGCGCACGAGTTTCAGCTACGCACCATCTGCCTGAGTCGTAAAATTCCCCACTCGACTCCGTTCACCATTCCTCTCGCCATCACCAACAACCCAAGCTTGCAGCGCTCGCCAACCGAGAGGCCGTCCGTTGCGTGCAGGTGGCGCACCCCGCGATTGAACCAGGGCTGGCTGTGCGCGTAAGCGCGGTTTGGGGAGATGCATGGTGTGTAGGGTTCCTTGAAGCTGTGGATGTAGGGTGAGCAATGCAGGCGGCGTGCCAGGGTTTATGGTGAGGATTTCGTTGGAAATTATTTGAGGCTGGGTAGTGTGACGTGGCGAGGTTGGTGAAAAGGCGGCGGGATTGGTGGTTTAACCGCGGGCCGGTCTGCTCCCACGCTCTCTAATTTTGGATTATGGGCTAGACTGTTTTGCAAGGCACTTTCCCCGTTGAAACCTGTCATAATCGCCGCCGATGAAATTCACCCCCGAACAGATCCTCAAAGACACCTTCGGCTATGAGCATTTCCGTGGTCCGCAGAGCGAGATCATCGAAGAGGTCATGGCCGGGCGTCACTGCCTGGTGCTGATGCCCACCGGCGGTGGCAAGTCGCTCTGCTACCAGATTCCTTCGCTGCTGCGCCCTGGCGTGGGCATTGTGGTCTCTCCGTTGATTGCGCTGATGCAGGATCAGGTCGATGCGCTGCAGCAACTGGGAGTGCGTGCCAGTTTCCTCAATTCCTCACTGACTCCAGAGGCGCAGCGAGCCGTGTTGCGCGATCTGCGCGAGGGCAATCTCGACCTGCTTTACGTCGCCCCCGAGCGCCTCAATCAGGAGGCGACGATTGAGTTGCTGCACAGCATCCCCATCGCACTGTTTGCTATCGATGAGGCGCACTGTGTCTCCCAATGGGGGCACGATTTCCGGGTCGACTACCTGCAGTTGTCGCTGCTGGAGCAACACTTCCCCGAGGTGCCACGCATCGCGCTGACGGCCACCGCTGACGCGAATACCCGCGCTGAGATCGCTGAGCGATTAGGGCTGGTGGACGCGCGACATTTCGTCAGCGGCTTCGATCGTCCCAACATTCAGTACCGCATTACTCAGAAGCAGAATCCACGGCAGCAGTTGCTGCGCTTTCTGCGTCGTGAGCACGAGAACGATGCGGGTATCGTTTATTGCCTGTCGCGTAAAAAGGTCGACGATACCGCTGCCTGGCTGGAAGAGCAGGGCTTCACGGCAGTGCCCTATCACGCGGGCCTGAGCCCGGAAGTCCGGCAGCGCAATCAGCAGCGCTTTCTGCGCGAGGATGGCGTGATCGTCGTGGCGACCATCGCCTTCGGCATGGGCATCGATAAACCCGACGTGCGCTTCATCGTGCATCTCGATCTACCCAAGAGCCTTGAGGCTTACTATCAGGAAACAGGTCGCGCCGGGCGTGATGGCGAGCCCGCGACGGCATGGATGGTGTACGGTCTGCAGGATGTCATCATGCTGCGGCAGATGATGGATGGGTCGCAGGGCAACGAAAAATTCAAACGCATTGAACGCGCCAAACTGGATGCGATGCTGGGGCTGTGTGAGATCACTACCTGCCGTCGTCAGGCATTGCTACATTACTTTGGAGATAGTCAGTTCGGCGAAACGGGGCCTGACTTCTGCGGCAACTGCGATGCCTGCCTGAATCCGGTGCCGACCTGGGACGGCACGCTGGCAGCGCGCAAGGCGCTCTCCTGCGTGTATCGCACCGGTCAGCGCTTCGGAGTCAATTATCTGATTGACGTGCTGCTGGGCGCCGATTCCGACAAGATATTCCAGAACAATCATCACCAGATTTCCACTTACGGCATTGGCAAGGAACTGGAAGGCAACGCCTGGCGCTCGGTGTTCCGGCAGCTGGTGGCGCGGGGTTATCTGAGTGTCGATCATGCCACCTATGGCGGTCTGCACCTGAGCGAGAAATCCCGGGCTCTGCTCAAGGGCGAGGAATCCATTGCGCTGCGCATCGATGTGCAGGAAGTGGTTGTCAAAGCGGAGAAGAAATCCCGCAGCAGCACGCAGATCGTTGCCGACGCCGACAAGGCTCTGTGGGAGGCGTTGCGGCGCTGCCGCAAGTCACTGGCTGACGATAACGACGTACCGCCCTATGTGATCTTCCACGACGCCAGCTTGATGGATATGGTGCACTATCGCCCGCTGACGGAGCAGCAGTTCCTCGGCATCAGCGGCGTTGGCCAGAGCAAGCTGGATAAATACGGTGCAGCGTTCCTCGATGTGATTCGAGAGCATGAGGCCTGATTCTTCCGGGCTGCTGTCCGATCACAAGCACTGCGTACAGTGTGTCCCACGTCAAACATCTCCTTCTTGGATTTTTAACAACCCACTCAACTGAGTTAGAATCGCGTCCGCCGCAGACGACTCTGATCGTCCCGGCTCCGAACCCGTTAACTTTGCGCTGGATTTACGTTCCAGGCGGCAATTGAGAGGTTGTTATGTCTACGATAGTAGTGGCGGCGCTATACAAATTCGCCCGCCTGCCCGATTTTGAATCCCTGCGTGCGCCGCTGCACGATCTGATGAGTGACAACGAAGTACGCGGCACACTGCTGCTTGCCGCTGAGGGCGTCAATGGCACCATCGCCGGCCCGCGACAGGGGGTTGATCGCGTACTGGCCTGGTTGCGTTCTGATCCGCGTCTGTACTCCCTGGAAACCAAGGAGTCGTTTGTCGATGAAAATCCCTTCTACCGCACCAAGGTCAAGCTCAAGAAAGAGATCGTGACCATGGGCGTAGAGGACATTGATCCCAATCACATCGTCGGGACCTATGTGAAACCGGCTGATTGGAATCGACTGATCTCTGATCCGGATGTGGTGTTGGTGGACACACGTAACGACTACGAAGTGAAGATCGGCACCTTCCGCAATGCCATCAATCCGCAGACCGAGACCTTCCGTGAGTTCCCCGCCTATGCGAAGGAAAACCTCGACCCACAGAAGCACAAGAAGGTCGCCATGTTCTGCACTGGCGGCATTCGCTGCGAGAAGTCCACTGCCTTCATGAAGGCGCAGGGGTTCCGTGAGGTTTACCACCTTGAGGGAGGTATCCTGAAATATCTGGAGGAGGTTCCCGAGGCGGAGTCACTCTGGGAAGGCGAGTGCTTTGTGTTCGATAATCGTGTGACAGTGAATCATCAGCTGGAGCAAGGCAGCTACGATCAGTGCCATGCGTGCCGTATGCCGATCACCGAAGAGGAGAAACAGTCAGAGCGTTATGTGCGGGGAGTCAGCTGCCCACATTGCTACGACCAGCATAACGAGGAGCAGATGCTCCGCTATGCTGAGCGCGAGCGTCAGGTGCAACTTGCGAAGGAGCGCGGTGAGTCGCATATCGGTGAATCCATGGCCGACACCATCGATCGTCGCCGTCGTGAAAAGCTCGCAGCCAAGGAGGCGCAGCGGCGTGTGGAGCAGGGCGGCTGAGCGTCCGGATGCCGGAGTCAGGCGCTTACTCTTCGACTAAAACGAAGCGCTTGACCTGATTGCCATCAATCTCGATGGTCTCGTCAAACATCGCCGATGGACGGATCCAGAGGCCGCGATCGCCATACAGTGGACGGTAAACGACATGCTCCTCTTCCGTTTCGCTGTGACGCGCGACGCCGATCACCTGATAGAGATTGTTCTTGTAGTGTCTGTAGATGCCAGCCTTGATCGTCATAGCTTTCCCTTAATCTCCTGTCGATGGAATGTTTGCCGCCTTTAAAGCGCGCAAGCTTACCAGAACTCCTGCGTCAAGCCTGTGCGATAGGAGGCAGTTTTAGTGAGGCGCGCTCAGCAATGAGAATGCGCCCGGCGCTATGCACTCACGTGGCATTGGCTTAGTATCTGCTGCAAATCAATCCTGATCCCATTACCAAGAGGTCCGACCAGAATGAGCCAAGTTAAAGTGATTGCCGCTGCCATATTGTTGCTGGTGCTGAGTGCCTGTGCCGGCACGTCCGGGCCCTCCAAGCAGGAGCTTATTCTGGGGAGCTGGCAGGCAGATTTTCAGGGGCAGAGTATTGTGCTGGTTTACTCTGATACCGAGGTTTCCGTGGAATCCTTTGGTGTCTCTTTTCCCTATGAGTGGCTGGATGAAAATCAGATCAGAATGGATGCCATGGGGCAGATCGTGACGAGTACTGTGGAGTTCACCAACCCGGACGAGATGGTGCAAAGCAGCGATCAAGGCGTGCAGACACTCAGGCGCGTGCAGTAAGGAAGCAGTTCTGCGGCTTAGCGGTCCGCGGTATTGTTGTCGTCACGGGCAGCGGTATCGCGGCCGTCTTTATCTCGATCATTGCGGTCGTTGCCGCCGAACGGACTGATGCGTTCGCTCAGGAAGCGCAAGGCCATGATGCGCTGCTCTGGATTTAGCAATTCGAATACAGATATGGTCTGGGCATGAGTGGTTTCCTGAAACACCAGGCTGGCCTTTCGCAGTTCATCGAACGCCACTGCAATAGCTTCCTTGTCCATGGGCACCTGCGTCATCAATTCGCCCAGTTTGCGCTGGGCCCGGAACATCTCTCCTCGCAGTGGCAAGGAAATCTCTCCGAACTCCCGTAGCATGGGCTGCAATTTGGCTCTCGTGGATTCGTCCAGGTCATCGTAGATCCATGACAGGCTTGGAGGAATCGGACGGAAATCTGAGTGGGCCATGAGGCGTGCCGTAATACCTCCGATCACCAGAAAGTTGAACCCCAGGGAAAACACGAGTACCCAATTCATTACTCGTCGGCGGTTGATTGTCATTCAAATGTCTCCGTGTAGTCGTTCAGCGAAAGCAGGTAGAGTTCCTCCTCCCGCGAATTCTGTACACCCTCTATTCCAAAGCTGAAGTAATCTGCCAGCAGAATGCCGCAGACCAACGGCATACATGCCACCAGTGCGGGTCGCCACAACCAGGCTGCCAGTTTTTCCGAGTGCGGCAGCAGCCAGTCCAACAAGTGATCGAAGACATTGCCCTCGCTGGTGCGCGCCACCTGACTCAACACGTTGCGCTCCAGCAAAGAGAGGTCTGCAACCTGGAACTGATCGAGCATGTCATCCAAAGCCCGGAACTCTGTCTGCAGCGCTTGAGCTTCGGGATGTGCCGCACTGTAAGCGATGGCGAGCGCACGCTCCTCCGCAGGCCAGCGTGCAGGCTGGGATCCATAAGCTTCCACAATCGCTGTGAATCGTTCAGATGATAGTGTCATAGTTATTCCTGAGTTCTCTTGGTGCCGGATTTAGTTGTTTTTGTTGGGTCCCATGGTTGCCAGTAACTCTGCTTTCAATCCTCGTCTTGCTCTTGCCAATATTGATTCCAATGCATCTACCGAAATGTCCATGATCTCAGCGATCTCGCGGTTCGAAAAGCCGTGATAGTGATTCAGGACGATGGCGCTGCGCTGGCGCTCGGGCAGTTGTGCCAGAGCCTCCTTCAGCGACGTCAGACGTACCTCGCGATCCGGTAACTCGGCAGGCCGTTCGCTGCTCTCGTGTTCATCCAAGTACTCGCTGGTAATTGCCGATTTATCCTTGCGCATATAATCGATACACAAATTATGCGTAATGCGGTGCAGCCAGGTGGAAACACTCGCCTTCTCGCTGCGCCAGGTGTCGGCATGAGTCCACAGGCGCAGGAATGTTTCCTGGGTGATGTCTTCAGTATCCTTACTGTCACCTAGCATGCGGAAGGCATAGTGACTGATCGACTTCAGATGCTTTTTGACGGCCGATTCATAGGCACGGGCATTGCCGGCCTGAATTGCGGTCATTAGCTCTTGATCATCTGTCATTTTAAGAACGGTGCTCCGAAGGCCTGCTGCTGCCAGGGCGTTGTCGCTGGTCCCGCAGGTTTCTGCTGAACTTAGTCGAGATAGGGCCCTCACCATTCATTCTGCTGCATTCCATGCTTAATGTAACCTGTCGTACGGGTATACGGACGGCCACCGACAATCCGTCGATGACACTGCGATTGGGGTATAAGGCAAGGAAAATGGTGAGGTTGGAAAAGCAACAGGCCCCGCCGGGGAGCCGGCGGGGCCTGTTGCTGGAAATTACGCAGTCTGCTTAATCGATGACGCCATTGGTGCAGACGATCACGTGTACCACAACGTCTTTAATGCTAGCTTGAGACGCTATTGGGGAGCTGGCAGTGTCATAGACGGAACCAGTGCCATTGCCTGTGAACTTCAGATTGTAGTCCACGGGGGACTGGCTCTGATACGCGCCAGCCACGTTGTAGTAGACATTGGCACTATGCACTGTGAGAGAGGGGTTGGCGATGACATCCAGAGCAAGCTCTATCGCAAAAAGGCCTTGGTCCTCGCCCGCAAAGAATTTCCCGACCACTGTGGCATTACCGCTCAACAGATCGCCCGCAAAGTAGCCAGGTGCGCTAGCGTAGGTGTTCCTCCACTCGCTGCTCGTGTCGGTAACACCGACAGGTGAAAAGGGAGTGACGGCAACGGGCATCTCGATCGCGGTATCAGTAACGCCTTTTCCGAATACGTTGAAGCAGTTCGGGGGCAGCACTACCACCGGGTATTCCGGATCTGTATTGCCGCAGAAATCATTGGTGAAGGAGAAGTAACGAGCCCAGCTGTCGCCGGAAGTAATTTGATTGATGCCGGCCCACGCAGACTCGCTGCTGCCGGACTTTCCAGATTGAGCAGACTTTCCAGATTTAGCAGCCTTTCCAGCCTTGCCAGATTTCCCGGATTTGCCAGAGTGATCAGATTTTCCGGACTTGTCAGCATCGCTGATCACAGAGTCGGACACCACTGCGTGAGCGGCGACAAAAACTTCGGCATTGCAGAAAGTGTTGGCATTGATAGGAAGCTGGCTCAGTGGGATCACGAAGCTATGGGTGCTGACATTGCCGAGGCCACTGGAGCGGTGGGGGAATCGGCCGACCTGTGGGTTACCCTTGCGATTCTTGGGCATCAAGGCAAGGTCTTCACCTACCCAGACGTGTGCATCAGTAAGTGTCCAGCCGGCGTCAAGCAGATAATCGATACTCACGGTACCTGCGTCGCGGTCGATTGTGACGCAGACCTGTCCGGCGTTACTGTTCTGGTCGGCGTACAGGATGTCGCAATTCGCCACCGGGGTGGTTGCCAGAGCGCTCTGGCCCATGAGCATACCCAGGAAGAGAACAAGTGCTGCCAATGGTCTGTTGAATTTCATTTTTCTACCCCCTGACAAGGAAACGGGCGTTCGGAGACTTGCGATGATTTGATGCATTGGTATCGGGAAAAAGTGTTCAGCATTAGCGATGGAAATATTTTAACGCTGCTCGTTGCCGCTAAAGGGATTTTACTGGGGTAAAAACGGGGTAAATTGACGGGTTTGTGAAGGCGGTCACGGTCCGGTCCAGAATCGTCGGCGAGTGTTGCGCAAGTGCTGTCCGAAGAGTGCCACAAGCATTTTCCGGACAGCCTTGCAGAGCTTATAGCTTGTCGGCGTTCTGGGCGAGATAGGCTGCTACGCCGGCAGGGGAAGCGTCCATCCCCTTGTCACCTTTGTTCCAGCCTGCGGGGCACACTTCGCCGTGCTCTTCGTGGAACTGCAGCGCGTCTACCAGACGAACCAGTTCATCAATGTTTCTTCCCAGTGGCAGGTCATTGACGATCTGTGAGCGTACCATCCCTGCTTTGTCGATCAGGAAGGCGCCACGTAAGGCCATGCCGCCAGCAGACTCGACGTCATAAGCGCGGCAGATGTCGTGGTTCATGTCGGCAGCCAGTGTATAGCCGAGTTGACCTATGCCTCCGGCGTTGACCGGAGTGTTGCGCCAGGCGTTGTGAGTGAAGTGAGAATCAATCGATACGCCGATGACCTCGACATTGCGAGCCTTGAAGTCAGCGATGCGGTGATCCAGTGCGATCAGCTCCGATGGGCACACGAAGGTGAAATCCAGGGGGTAGAAAAATACCAGGCCGTATTTGCCTCGGATGGCAGAAGAGAGGGTGTAGCTGTCAACAATTTCGCCACTGGCCAGTACGGCGGGGACTGTGAAATCGGGTGCTTGCTTGCCTACCAGAACGCTCATAAATTCATCCTTTTCTATGTTGGTGATAAAAAATCCAGGGCATCAGTCAAAACAAAAAAGGGCTGACATTTCTGCCAACCCCTTGCTGTGTATGGTAGCTATGCGTGGACTCGAACCACGGACATCAGCATTATGAATGCTGCGCTCTAACCAACTGAGCTACATAGCCAT
>CAIOZF010000169.1 GCA_903862645.1 uncultured Gammaproteobacteria bacterium | reverse complement strand
GGGAGAACAACAATGGGTCTAGGCACCATCATCACCCTCGGCGTACTCGCCGTCATCGTCGTCTACGTGATCACGATCTACAACGCGCTGGTACAGATCAAACACAACGTATCCAAGGCCTGGGCCAACATCGACGTGCTGCTCAAGCAGCGGCACGACGAACTGCCCAAGCTGATCGAGACCTGCAAGCAGTACATGAAGTTCGAGCAGGACACGCTGACCAAGGTCATCGAGGCGCGATCCAAAGTGTTCACAGCCAGTGAAGCGCAGAACATGCCGGCGCTGGGTCAGGCCGAAGGCGGACTGCGCTCCGCACTGGGCAGCCTGTTCGCACTGGCCGAATCCTACCCCGACCTCAAGGCCAACCAGACTTTCCAGCAGTTGCAGACCCGCATTTCCAGCTTGGAGAACGCCATCGCCGACCGCCGCGAGTTCTACAACGAGTCGGTGAACATCAACAACGTGCGCATCGAGCAGTTCCCGGACGTGTTCGTAGCCCGCATGTTCGGCTTCAAGGAAGCGCAGCTGTTGGAGTTTTCCGAGGAAGAAAAAAAGGACGTCGACGTCAAGTCGCTGTTCAACGCCTGATCGTCGCCGTCCGGCGATCCTGAATGCGGTTCTCGTTCAATATCGGCAGCAACAGCGGCCGCGGCCCGCTGTACCTGACCGGCAGCCTGCATTTCATCGTTCTCGCCATCGCCGGGCAGGCGGAATCAGCCGATGTCTGGCCTTTTGCACTGCTGGCGATGTCCGTGGTCAGTTTTTTTGCCTGGATCGGCAATTTCCGCCGCTACCGCATCATTCACGACCTGCCGACCTCCAGCGTCGCATCGGCGGCGCAAGGCTATACCGAACTCATCGGGGTCGGCCGGCTGATTGAAAGTTCGACGGTTTATTGTCCGATCAGCCAGCGCCCCTGCTGCTGGTATCGCTACTCCGTCGAAGAGGAAGTCAACGACGACAAGTACAAAATCGTCGACGAAGGCAGCAGCGTCGCCCATTTCCTGCTGGTCGATGAAAGCGGGCCTTGCGTGGTGTCACCCGACGGTGCCGAAGTCATCACCAAGAACCAAAGGACCTGGAGTGAAGGCAATATGCGCTACAGCGAATGGCTGCTGCTGCCGGATACCCCCCTTTACGCCATCGGCGAATTCATCACCCACAGCGGCAATGTACCTACCCCGGCCGATGAACGCAGCGATGTCGGCGCCTTGCTCAGCGACTGGAAAAACGACAAGACGACCCTGCTCAAGCGCTTTGATCTGGATGGCGACGGCAAGATCAGCCTCAAGGAATGGGAACTCGCGCGCATGCAGGCGATGCGCGAAGTGCGCAAGCGCCGTGCCGAACAGCTGGGCAATTTCGCGGAGGGCGTGCATCTGTTGCGCAAGCCGGGCGATGGCCGTCTGTTCCTGCTGGCCGGTGAACTACCGGATGATCTGGGACGGCGTTACAAGCTATGGTCGTGGTTCCATCTCGCCGCCTTTCTGGGAATGGGCGTCACCGGGCTGGTATTGCTGGGTGTTAAATAGCGGTAACATTAAATAATAATTAATAATCAATAGGTTATATGAACGAATCATTCATCACTGGTCTCAACAGCAGCGGCTTCCACCAGTTGCACTACACCGATTGGGGTGATCCGGAGAATCCGCGAGTGGTGATCTGCGTACACGGCCTGACCCGCAACTGCCGCGACTTCGATACGCTGGCCGCCGCGCTGCAGGACCAATTCCGCGTTGTCAGCATGAGCATGGCCGGCCGCGGCAAAAGCGGCTGGCTGCCGAACAAGGATGACTACGGCTACGTGCAGTACATGAACGATGCGACGGCACTGATCGCCCGCATCAGCGCG
>CAIOZF010000168.1 GCA_903862645.1 uncultured Gammaproteobacteria bacterium | reverse complement strand
CCTGCAGCTCCAGCCCCTGGGAGGAGACTTAGCTTGCCATCATGAAGGTCATCGGAGGTTAGGTCTGTGATGCTGCCCTCAACTAGCCGGGTATCAGGGAAATTCTGGCGGAAGGTTGGCGTGATCGTGCGGTCATATTCGTTCGCCCAGACGACGTGGAACGCCCGGCCCGAATCTACGCGTTCAAACCCAAGGTCGAGCCCTCCCGCGCCGGAAAACAAGGATGCGATGCGAAGCTTCTTCATTTCGCATGTATTCTACCAATCAAGGAGGTATCTAGATGGTGAAGAGCAAAACGACCCCAGAGCATTGGTCCTTGAAGCGGCTCGCCCAGAGTCTCGAGGGAAATGACGACGAGGTTATGCTCGAGGTGCCCAGTTTTCAGCGTCAATTTGTATGGAGCGAGCCAAAACAAGCGGAATTGATCAATTCAATCCGCGCTGGATTCCCGATTGGCGCCATTATCATTTGCAATTCAGGAGAAATTAGTCCAACTGGGAAGCAGATATACCTCCTGGTAGATGGTTTGCAACGCTCCCTAACCATTAAGGCGCTATCTGACAGCCCATTCCTTGACGCTAAAGGCCAGGGCGATTTGATTGTCGCGGGCACGGAATATGAAACGCTGGCTTCCAAGTTTGGAGCAAGTGCCGGCGGGGCGAAGCTCGAGGCTGCCATTGCGACGTTCCTAAAAGATGTCAAAAAACCTGAAGGCCTCGATTGGCAGCCAGAAAAAATGCTCGCGCGTTGCGAAGCCGAGCTTGGAATTTCTATTGCCCCACAGCAGCGCCCCGAAATCCGAGATGCTGCACACCTTTTGATGGAGAAACTACGTCAGGATGCAAGCCAATTACTTGATACAACCATTGCAGTACTTCGTACGGAAGTGCCAGTTGAAAACATCAACGAAGTGTTCAGGCGCATCAATGATTCTGGCGTACCACTAACTAAGTATCAGATTTGGGCCGCATCATGGCTGTACAACGATGTCGACACAAAAGATTCAGCAGTTATCGCGGCTATAAGTGAAAAGAAACGTGCGCGCGCAGATGAGTTAAAGAAGTACCAGATTCAGCTTCAAGGTCGCGAGGCCTTATCACTCTACGACTATTTGGATGGCTTCGGTCGTCACGTAGCCGAGAAATACAGTTTTCTCTTCCGCGCAAGCACTAAGCCGACCGATGAAACCCCGCACGCTTTCATTATTGCAGCATTAGTCCATGGTCTCAGGATCGATAAAAGACTGGAATACGAGCTACCAAATCTGATGCGTAACTCCCCAAACAAAACGAACGCCATTGATACAACTGCGTTTGAACAACACGTCAAAACCGCAGTTGATGTTGCAGCTGGCGCGCTAGCGCCACTGCTTTCGTTTAAAACCTTTGATTTCGAGAAAAACAAAGAGAAGCATGAGATGATGCATTCGGACTATTTCATCTCAGCTCTGGTTTCCTGGTTGAGTCTTGCACTCGCGGAAAAGCCAACTTCGCGTAAGTTGTTGTCTGAATCATTGCTTTTGCACTATGTATTTGAGCAAATCTCGCCCGCAGAGAAGAGCCATGCCACTGACGCGCAAGCATTTGATAGCGTATGGAGAATACGTGGACAAAGCTCAAGTGGCGAAGATCAATTGGAGTTGAACGCAGCCTGGGCTATGCCAATTTCTAGAGATGCTTTCAGCCAAAGGTTGGATCAGTGGTTTGAGTCTGATTTGAACACTGGACTTTCTGATGGGACAAAACGAAAAGCCCCGAGCCTGGCGACAAAATTGTTGCTTAGGCTCGTAATGCTCCAGCGAAGTAAAGGCATTCATGCTCAATTACATTATGAGGTGGACCATTTGATTCCTTGGTCTCGGTTTGAGTCCT
>CAIOZF010000167.1 GCA_903862645.1 uncultured Gammaproteobacteria bacterium | reverse complement strand
TGGCCTGCTGGACATCCGCTGCATTTTTGGCGAAACCGCGGTGCGACGCAAGATGCGGCTCAAACTGATCGTCCATCTGGTGCGCCGTGAAACCCTGGAGCGTGACTACGAGCGCATTCCCTATGAACCGCTGACTCAGGATGTGCTGGGCGTGCCGGTGCGCATGGTCGTGATTCAGGTGGTGGCCGGACGCAATATTGCTGTCCTGGTCGAAGCGGCGGTGCGCAACACCATTCTGCAGTTGCGTGGCATTGACACTTACCAGGAGTTTGTCGAACGCCAACGCAACGCGATGAATGCCGAAGACTAAACCCGCCCCGGGTTGAAGGAGAGGGTGACGGTTCCTGCACATACCTCCAGATAGGTCCGAGGAGTTCCATCGCTATCTTGTTTCAGAGGAGAAACGTCAAAATTCGGTCCTGCTTGTTCCGCTCATTTCCGCGCTGTCCTGGTCTAAAACCATGGACATGGGCAGAGAAGCGGAAACTCATCGATAGCAACACGCACACTGAACAGGCTGTCAGCGAATCTGGTGAAGGCTTTGGCGGAGCGTGGCTACTACGCGGACGGTGGTGGGCTTTACTTCCGCGTAAGCGAGTTTGGCACACGTCTGTGGGCCTTCCGGTACACGCACGATGGCAGGGCCCGCGAGATGGCTCTGGCTACTTCCCTGAGGTGGCACTCAAATGGCGAGCAGTGGCGCACCACGTTGGTAACGTATGCTGATCCGGTAATCGGCAGATTGCTGGTGCGCGATCTGCAGCAGGCGCACATCCTGAAGATCCTGGAGCCGATCTGGACTACCAAGACTGAAACAGCTTCACGCCTGCGTGGACGGATTGAAAACGTGCTGGACTATGCCAGCGCCCGGGGCTACCGCAGCGGGGACAACCCGGCGCGCTGGAGCAGACACCTCGACAAGGTTCTGGCCACGCCGGGCAAGGCGGCCAAAGTCGAACACCACTCGGCGCTGGACTCCGCGAATATCGGCGCATTCATGGTCGAACTTCGCCGGCAGTTCAGCATGGTCGCGCGAGCACTGAAGTTCGCCATCATCACGGCAGCCCGTCCTGGGGAGGTGCGTGGAGCGAGTTGGGCTGAAGTTGATCTGGACAAGGCGGTATGGACCATCCCCGAGCAGCGCATGGGAGCCGGACGTGAGCACCGCATTCCGCTGTCTGTCTGCGCTGTGAATTTGCTGTGTGCCCTACCGCGCATGGTTTTCGTTCGACATTTCGCGACTGGGCGGGGGAGACCACGGACTACCCGCGCGAGGTCATCGAGCATGCCCTGGCGCACCAGCTCAAGGACAAGGCCGAGGCCGCCTATGCACGCGCTGACATCTTGCCGGTCGGGATTTTTCTCGAATCTCCTGGTGTATGGACCAGACGGAGGTGCACTTGGGGCGGTGCGACTCAACCCCGCAGCGCCATGGTGCGTAGCAACGCGTCGATCTGTCCGAACGCATCCCGCTGCCACTGGTCGGGCGTGCGATTGCCGAGCGTGTGCCTGTCCTCGAAGAAGCGTCTCACGCAAGTGGGGCCGTGCCCCTCGAAGGTGTCGAACTTGTCGGCAATGTCACGGAAGCCGCTCTCACCGCTGGCATGTGCCAGCAGTTGCCCGCATTCTTGCGCCAGGTCATGCTTGAGCTCAGTGCCAGTGCGAAGTCCAGCCACCCCGAGTTTTGGGTGCCTTATGCGCTCGTGGGGTATGGCGGGCGGTGAACGCCCGAGAGTTCTGCCCCGACTTGGTTAGCCGGTCTTGAGGCCCTTGCGCACTGGGCGCTCGTTTATCGCAGTTCCCGCCTTGGCCAGGATGGCCAGTGCATTCGCCACAGAACCGTCGGCCGCGCGTGCTTTCAAAAACTGAGCAGCGGTTTGCCGAGTCGCCAGCTTCTCGGCCACGGCCACGTTGACGTATTGATTCATGGCCACGCCGTCAGCGGCTGCAGCAGCGCGCAGTGCCTCAATCATGGAGTGGGGCATGCGCAGGGCAAAGTTATTCGATTGCATCAGGACGCTCCTTTTTATTGCGATTCAAACCATTGGGCCGGGGTGACGACCTGCATGTCAAACATGCCGGGCACCGGAGAAAAATCTCTGACATTCCAGGTGATGATGTGCGAAGCAGAGGCGTTGGCCGCAGCTTCCAGCACCATTTCGTCGGCCGGGTCTTTGAGTTGCGGCCGCCAGAGAAAAGAAATCTCGGCAGGTGCCAGCACGCAGGCAAGACCGTCAAGAAAGTGGTGCATCTCTGCCGCGCTCAGTCCAAACGCCTTTAGCTGCGCGGGGCGGCTGAGCACGTCCTCGTATTCAATGAACAGTGGCACAGACACGGCTGCTACTACACGGCCTTGCAACACATCCACCAGCAAACGCCTTGAAAACCCGGTGCTGGAGCGCAGAGCTGAAACCAGCACATTGGTGTCGAGAACAATCATTTTCGATATTGTAGGCAATATTGAATTATTGGTCCAACACTGTTGACACACTGTCGGGAGCCGGCCGCAAACTGGCCCCCTGGGGGTCAATATTCAATCGGCGCGAACAGTAAGGCAGCCCATGCCGTTGGCGATTGCTCCTACTGGCATGGCTGGCCTTATGTGGTTCGATGGAGAGACCGCACTTGCCCGCGCCGCAGCTGAAGCGAAAGTTCCTTTCACTTTGACAACAAATTCCGTCGCTTCGCTTGAACAGGTCGCCGTTGCAGGGGGGGAGATTGGGGTTTCAACTGGTGGAGCGCGCTGCCGCTGCTGGTTATAAAGCGTTGCTCGTGACTCTTGATACCGCCGCCAATCCGAATCGCGAATACAACATGCACAACGGCATGACGATCCCCTACCGTATTACCTTATGGAACGCGATGGACAGTCTAATGCGACCCAACTGGCTGTGCCGCGTCATGTTGCGCTACATGCTAAGCGGGGGGCGTCCCACGATTTGAGAATTATCCGGAAGAGTTCAAGCGGCAATTAACCGATCCAAAGCTCGTAAGTTCCGCCTTGGCAGCCAACAAGGGGAAACCACAGAATCTGACCTGGGACGACTTCCGCGCCCTGCGAAAGGTCTGGCGAGGACCGCTTGTGGCCAAGGGAATTCTCCATCCAGATGATGTTGCTCTTGCGCTCGAATGCGGTGCCGATGCCGTTCTCGTCTCTAATCATGGAGGGCTCGACCTCGATAGCTCGATAGCTCGATAGCTCCGATTTTCCCTTACTTCCTGGTGGAGAGGGTGACGGCTCAGGGCGTCTGAGCGGTGGCCGGTCGGTTGCTGCAGTGCTCGCGCACGCAGTGGGCATACAGACTTAGCGCATGGTCGGCAATGGCGAATCCCTTGAGTTTGGCCACCGCATGTTGGCGTTTTTCAATTTCGGCATCATAGAACTCTTCCACCCGGCCGCAATCGAGGCAGACCAGGTGGTCATGGTGCTGGCCTTCATTGAGCTCATACACCGCCTTGCCGCTCTCAAAGTGGCTGCGGGTTAGGATGTCGGCCTGCTCGAACTGGGCCAGAACACGGTAGACGGTGGCGAGGCCCACGTCGGAACGGTCTTCCAGCAGCACCCGAAAAACGTCCTCGGCCGTC
>CAIOZF010000166.1 GCA_903862645.1 uncultured Gammaproteobacteria bacterium | reverse complement strand
TTTATAAAGGGTTTTCCGCTCGCTTACAAAAAGACACATCTTAACCTCCCTCGGTGGTGGCCGAGCCGTGGCGACTCTGTGTTAGTATCGCGACCTTTTAACGCCAGCCGACTCGATGCAGCCAGGACTGGCCGATCGGGAAATTTATCTTGGCCTCAACAATAAGACTCACCCTGCGTTCTGCAATTCGCGCTGCAATATTTCTCTTTCCGGTAGTGTCATCCGCGCAACCCGCGCCGCTGGCCACAAGTCTACCCACCGTCTTGCCCCGAATCGAACTCAGTGAGAATGCGCGCGTCACCCTCGATGGCACGCTTGATGAAGCCGTGTGGCAGCAGGTGTCTCCTTTTGATGGGATGCGCGTCATCAAACCCGACACCCTTGCGGAAGCCTCGCTGGAAACCCGCACCTACATTTTCTACAACGAACGCGGTCTGTACGTGGGCGTACAAAATGAGCAGTCGCCGCAGACGCTGGTCGCCCGTATGAGCTCGCGCGATCAGGACCTGGAGCGCGATGCCTTCGTCCTCGCCATCGATCCTTCCGGCAGCGGCCTGTATGGCTACCTCATGCAGATCAATCTCGGCGACACCGTCAACGACGGTACCATTCTTCCCGAGCGCCAGATCGCACTGCAGTGGGACGGTCCTTGGAACGCGCGCACTGCAGAGACCGAGCAGGGCTGGTCGGCAGAGATTTTCATTCCGTGGTCGATGATGAGCCTGCCCGAGGCGAGTGCCGAGCGCACCATCGGCATCTATACTGAGCGCCGGGTCGCCCACTTGAACGAGACCTGGTCATCGCCCGCATTGCCCGATACCTCCACCGTTTTTCTCTCGGCCTTTACCAAGGTGTCTCTGCGTGAAATCGATCCGCGCACGCAGCTGACCTGGTACCCGTTCGTGGCCAGCAACTTCGATAACATTCGTAACGAGAGAGACTCAAGGATGGGCACCGACATCTACTGGCGGCCGTCCTCCAATCTGCAACTGACGGCGACGCTCAACCCGGATTTCGGCTCGGTGGAGTCCGACGATGTGATCGTCAATCTCGATGCCTTCGAGACTTACTACGCGGAGAAGCGCTCCTTCTTCCTCGAAGGGCAGGAAATCTTCATCACCTCGCCGCGTGCCGGTGACGACGGCGGCCCGAGCAACGCCGGGCCGCGTGGCAGTGGCGCGCGAGGTCAGCCGACCACGATGCTCAACACGCGCCGCATCGGCGCCTCCCCGGATTATGTGTTGCCCACCGGTGTGAAGTTTGATCCCGTGGACCTCGGCCGTCCGGCGGACCTCATGGCCGCCTTCAAGCTCACCGGTCAGAGTGGCAATCTGCGTTACGGCACGCTGGTGGCCACTGAGGATGACAGCCAGATTCGTGGCCGCGACAAGGCCAACAATTCCGTTCTGGTGGAGGCCGACGGCCGCGATTTCCTGATCGGCCGCCTCCTCTACGAGAACACCAATGGTGGCGGTCGCCGGGCGCTGGGCTGGATGACAACTCAGCTCACCGGGCAGGTGGCGGACGCCACAGTCCACGGTGTGGACATGCACTACTTTTCCCCCGATGCCCGCTGGGTGACGGATGCGCAATTGCTGAACAGTCACGTGGCAGGCAAATCCGGGTCGGGCATGTTCTTCGACATGAGCTTCCTGCCCCAGCGAGGCACTACCCATCGCCTGGGCGGCGAATACCTCGGCAAGGATCTGGACATCGACGACTTCGGCTTCTGGCGCCGCGCCGATAGCATTGGTCTGGAATACCAGTACAAAGTCAGCGAATCCAATCTGGAACGCTACCGCAGCCGCACGCGCAGCCTGACCTTCCGCTATTACTGGAACGAGAAGGGCGAAGGCGTGCGCGCCGGCATCTACACCGATCAGGACTGGGTGCTGCACAACAACCACAGCATCGGCATCAGCGCCAACTATTTCCCCGGCCGCGTCGAAGACCAGCTGACCCGAGGCTATGGCACTTTCGAGATTCCCGAGCGCTGGGACGGCCGTGTGGCCTGGACCTCGGATCGCGCACAGCCCCTGAGCCTCAGCTCCACGCTGATGCTGCAGCAGGAGAACCTCGGCGTGCGACGTCTGACGCTTGGCATCGGTGCCAACTGGCGCCCTGTGGATCGCTTCTCCCTCCAGCTCGACGTGGAGCGCATCGACCGCGAATCGTGGCTGGTGCATCGCGGCCGCAACAACCTGACGTCCTACGAGACCAAGGAGTGGGCACCAAAGCTGGGCGTCGAGTATTTCGTGACGGCCAAGCAGCAGTTCCGGGTGTCGATGCAGTGGGTGGGCATCGCGGCGGTGGGGGACAAATTCTTCACCAGCAATCCGCTGCGCACCGAGTTCCTGACCGAGGTCGCAAGGCCGGCGGTGGCGGATGATTTCAATATCAGCCGGATGAGTTTCCAGGCGCGCTATCGGTGGGAGATTGCGCCGTTGTCGGATCTGTTTGTGGTGTATACGCGGGGGAGCAATCTGCCGCGTAGTTTTGATGATGATACGGTGGGGCTGTTCCGTCATGCCTGGACGGACAAGATTGTCGACGTGTGGGCGATCAAGTTGCGGTATCGGATTGATGGTTAACGTGAACTACTGGTGTCGTGATTCGAGCGTGGTGGAGGGACGCACCATGCCGGACACGCCCGTCAATACGTCCATGTAGGGCTCGGTTCGCACCATCCATGGCGCTCAACGGTCCGGCATGGTGCCTCCCTCCACCAAGCTCTGACATCCGTGGTTCGCGGGGCTTTTTAAAACCATTGCGCGGTGCATCGCGCTTCGCTCACTTCTTCGCAGTTGCTGCTCCTACCCGAAGGTTTTGAGCTCCCGCTCCGCTAAGATCGACCTACGGAGCGCAAAAACCATCAGCCAATTTTGGGGATGATGATGACGATTTTTTCGGGGACTTCTCGGTGTGAAGACCCGTGGCATCCACTGTCTCCTTCAGCGGAATTGAGCGCGCGAACTGACTAAGCTCGGCAGTCTGCTCCAGCTTGTGCAGCAGCTCCCGTTCAGCACCCGCAGAACCTTCACGCAATTCCGCCACTTCGTTGCTCAATGTCCAGCTGGAGGTCCCAAGGGCGCCGATGGCCAGATAGGGCTTCACAAAGAATTTTCAAGGCCATTAGATCGAAGCGCTGAAGTCAGGTCTGGGGTGGAGGGAGGGACGAGAGGGACCGTTGAGCGCCATGGATGGCGCGATCGAGCCCTACAAGGACGTATTCACGGGCGTGTCCCGACCGACCCTCCCCCCACCCCAAACCGCCCTACGGAGTAATTACCGATCCACCGTATATTTGATATCCACACTCTGAGTAGTCCCCGACTTAGCCTCCAGCTTGAACCGCTCCGACAACGTGTAATCAATCGACAACGTCGACTCCGTCTCAAACAACCCCACCCCATACCGAATGAACAACCTCGGTGTAAGATACTTGCCCAGCGTCAGACTGCTATTGGCCGTATCCCCGGTACTGGTAATCGCCAGCGTATCCAGCCACAGCTGATTGCGAATCTGATTGGTCAGCGACTGCCCCTGATTGATCCCCAGACTCGTGATTGCCCCTATCAACGCACTGCTATCCTGCGCACCGATCTCCGCAAAGGGCCGATCCGTCAGCAGCACGGCGATGATATCGCCAGCGGGCAGTGTCGGCGTGGAGAACAGTTGACTGCGCATGTCCCGCAGCGTGCCGTTCATCTGCACCCCCACGGCCATGTTCTCCACCCGGCGTACCGCGCGGATGTCCAGTGCCGGGTTCTCGGCGCTGCCGAAGAACAGCAGCTTGCCGTGCTCGATGGTCAGCGAACGGCCATAGGTTCGATAGCTGCCCTCGAGGACAGTGAGTTCGCCGTAGGTTAGAGGCGCCCCGGTGGCGCGTTGGGTGATGTCCACCGCACCAGTCAGATGGCTCTCAAGGCCAAAGCCGCGGAAATGCACATCCTCGCCAAGCTCCACGCGCAACTGGGCGGTCAGTGGCAGGCTGTCGAGAATACCGAGGTCTGTTTGAGCCGCGTTGTGCACGGGTGTCCCCTCCGTAGACTGGCCGACGAGGACGGTATCGCGGGAGACGTCGATGGCGCTGGCGGGGAGGGTGGTGATCCGGGCATCCAGCAGCGGAATCTTGAGCAGCCCGCGCATGTCCATGCCGGCGGCGCTGGCGATGATGGTCAGGTCCGGTGCAATGGTCATGGCCAGTTCGGGGCGTCGGATCAGCTCTACGTTCTCCCCCCGCAGCGTCAATGTCAGGCTGCGACCGGGCCGGAACGCATGCAGCATCTCGCTCTCGAACAGCAGCTCACCAGTGCCCGAACGTGCCTGGCCCTGCAGCGTCAGCGTGCCGTCGCCATCCCTCAGGCCGGTGCTGCTAAGGGTGCTGTTCAGTTCGCTGATCTGCACCCCGAGGGCGGGAATGCCGACAGCGGCATCGCGCAGGTAGAGGTTGCCGCCCACGATGGGGTCGCTCAGGGTGCCTGCAATCGTCGCGAGGCCGCTCAGCTGGCCCTGACCAATCTGGACCTGGCGCACGAAGGCCTCGATCCAGCTCAGGTCATCGAAGGCTAGAGTCAGTTGTCCGTCCAATTGCTGGTCCGGCATGATCACCAGCCGTCCGCGCACCGAGCCGCGTGCCGATATGCCGGTGGCCGCCAGATCGGGTTGATCGAAGTTGACGCTGGTGTCGAGCTGCCAGCGATTGTCCAGACGATTTCCTGTGAGGACTGCGCCTTCCCATTGAAATTGCTGTGTAGCTTGTTCACTCACCGTGTCGTCGTCTTGTGACAACGGCGTGCTAGCGAGTGTGACACTGCCCGACCCCAGATCTACGCGCAGGTCCACCGCGAGATCGCCGGGGTTGTCGGAGAGCCGGCCGTTCACTCTCCACTCTGCTGCCGCGGTGCCGGCGAAGTGGGTGCCGGCCGGCAGAGCAGGAAGTCTCGCCAGCAGGGCAGCGATGGGGGACGCGGTCTCCTGCTGGACATCGTTGAACACGCTCAGGGGATAGCTGCGCAGCGAGGCGCTGGCCTCGACCTCGGCGTCGCTGTTCCACTCGCCCTGCAGGCAGAGAACGCTTTCGGCCTGCGCCCAGCAGTGCTGCGCGATGCTGGCCTCGGTCGCGGAAAGTTGCAGCGCTGCCGGGCTCTGCAGCAGCCATGCGCCAAGCTCTGAGCGTAGCGTGCCGCTTTCCAGACGACCCTGCCAGGATGGAGTCTGCGGGGTGCCGTCTGCGCCGGTGCTGGCGATGCCGCCGCTGAGCTGCAAGGCCGCTGCGCCCAAAGGACTGTTCATGGCCAAAGTCAGGCGGTGAGCGGTGAGCTGCCCTTCAATATCCAGTTGCAGGAGATCGATACGCTGCGAGCCGGCCGCGATGTTGTTTCCGGTCGCGCTGAGATTGAGCCTTGGCGCGTCGCGAGGACCGGCGATGGCGCCGCTGGCGCTCAGCCTGCCGTCAAGCAGGGGCGAGAGTTTCTGCAGGTCCCGGGCCTGTAGCTGAAAGTCCAGTGCCACCTCGTCGGACCAGCGCCCGGAGACCCGCAGTTCGTTGTCGCCGATGTTCAACCGCAGGGCGTCAACGCCAAGATCGCCAGCGGCCAGGCTGATCACGCCCCCGCCGGTGAGCGGATAACCATTCAGGTCGCCTTCCAGTGAGTCGATCGCAATTACTCCTTCGACGCCGTTTTCTGACTGCTGCAGCGTCACGCTGCCGGTGCTGGTCAGTGCGCCCGGCAAGAAGCCCTCCGGCAGCAGCGCCTGGTAACCGCCGACGTCCTGTTCGCGCAAGTTGTAGCTCAACGTCACTGCGAGGCCATCTGTCCAGTTAATCTGTCCGGTGCTGCTGAGCGTTCCAGTGGGGGTGCTGGCATCGAACTGGTCCACGGTCAGTGTGGTGCCGGCCAACAGCGCATTCCAGCTCAGGGTCATGGCCGGCACGATGGGCGCTCCGCCGGGGTTCTGGAGACTCAGTAAAGTCGTGCCGGTCAGATGCAGCCTGTCGATCCAGCCGGTGGAGGTGACTTGCGCGCTCTCCATCACGAGCTGGTTATTGACTCCGCCGCCCGGGCCGCCCAGCTGTATTTGCTGCGCTTGCATGCTGTGCAACAGGCTGAACCCGCTGCCGTTGACCCCGTCGCTGTTGACCCCACTGCTGTTGACCCCACTGCTGTTGACCCCATTGGCTAAGACCTCGCTAACAGTCCCCTCGCTGAGGATGGCCAGCGGGCTGCTGAGCTGATGGGACACGATCAGGGTGTTGAGATCGCCGCTCAGCGACAGGTGACCTGCAAGGTCCACCGTGTCGCTCTGGCCCGCTGACTGACTAAGTAGATTGGTGGGTAGATTGGCGGGCAGATTGGCGGGCAGAGCGGCGCTGCTCGCGGCGTCCAGTGCCCAGGCCCACTGCCAGTCCAGCGCCAGTTGCAGAGAATGGGGGGCGGCGAGTGCGATCTGTCCGTCACCGCGCAGTCGCAGCGGATTGCCCGCCGCCTGCTGCATGTCGAACTCCAGCGCGCGCAGCTGCAATTCGCTTTCCTGCCATGCCGCTCCGAGGCTGAGGGTGTCGATAGTCAGTGCTTGTCCATCCAGATCGAAATTGGCATCGCTGATGTGCAACCGGACGATCTCCAGGCCTCGGTTCATCGGGAATGGCAGCGTGGGTAATGTTGACTGCAGCTGCGCCAGCACATCCGCCAGAGGATTGGTGCCGGACGGGCTGGCCGACTCCGTGCCTTGCCAAAGTACGCGCAGGCCGTTCAGTTCCAGCAGTTCCAGAGAGACTTGTCCGGATAGCAGGGTGAACGGGTTCCAGCGACTGGTCAGGGTCTGCACGCTGATAGTGTTGGTGCCGCTGGCGTAGCGGACATCGCGCATGGTCATACCCCACAGCAGCGTGCCCTCGCTGCTGGCGATGGTGAGTGACGGTATTGGCGAGGGCTGGCCGGTTGCATCCTCAGCAGTTCCCTCAGCACCATCGAGTTGCCGTTCAAACTGGCGGACCACCCAATTGCTGCCGGCGCTGGTACTGAGCAGCGCACTGATGACGCCCAGCCCCACCACTACCAGAATCAGCAGCACCGTGGGGGCGATGGCGGCAGCGCGCAGCAGGCGGGTACGCGGAGATCGGGCGCTGCTCTCGGCGAAGCCATGATCTGGGTGCAGACTGGTGGGCGTCGGGGGTGTCATCACAAGTCCGGCCCCATGGTGATGTGCAGGCGGAAGCTGTCCTTCTCCGTGCTCGACCTAAATCCCATGCCGAGGTCGGCGCGAATCGGGCCGATGGGGGACATCCAGCGCACCCCGACCCCGAAGGCCTTGTGGAGTGCGAAGTCCGCGAAGTCAGCAAAGGAGTTCCCGACGTCGTAGAACACGGCCAGCTTCCAGCCCGGGCGCACCTCGAAGTCGTACTCGGCGCTGCCCGTGAGCAGATGTTTGCCGCCGATCACTTCCCCCAGCTCATTCAGCGCACCGAGGCTGTTGAACTGGTAACCCCGAACCGTCTGGTCGCCCCCGGTGAAGAAGCGGATTGTCACCGGCAGCTCGCCGACGGCGTCGACGATGGTGGTGGCGGCCTCGGCGCGCAGCAGCAGCCGGCCGGGGCCGATTGGATGAATGATCTTGCCGCTGCCGTACACCTGCAGGAAGCTCAGGTCCGACAGGAAAGCGTTGGAGGCGCCGCTGACCTGACCGAACAGCCGCCAGCCCCGGGTCGGAAAGATGGGGTCGTCGGACTGGGTGCGGCTCCAGTTGATACCGGAAATGGTCAGGTTGCTCTGCTCGCGCAGGTCGTTGATCTCCGAGTTCTCACGCTGGAAGTTGGTATAGATGTTTTGCAGCCATTCATTGCCGAGCAGCCAGGCGTCCACCGTCGAGCGATAGCTGACCCCGACCCGGTAGGTGTCGGAGGTGAAGGCGTTGGTCTGCTGGCCGAGATAGCCGGTGGAGATGCTCAGACTCTCGGTGGCCGGGTCACGCAGCGGAATCACATAGGTCAGGTTCGGTTCCTGACGGACAGGCGAGAGTGCCGCATCGGCGCTCAGGCGATGCCCGCTCCGGTTTATGTAGCGATCCTGATAGGTCAGGGTCAGGCGCGGGCCAATGTCGGTGGTGACTCCCAGACCGGCCGACCAGGACTGGCGCGGACGCGGCGTCAGCTCGACCGTCACGGGCACCACCCGTCCCCCCCTTTGGGAGCCAGACTGCTGGCGATCTGCCTCCGCCGGATTCATCGACAACTGCGGCGTCACTGCCACCTGGCTGAAATACTGGCTGCCGTTGAGATTTTCGCGCAGCGCGATCAGCATCTCGCTGGAGTAGGGCGAGCCTTCCGCGAAGGGCAGATAACGGGAGATGAAACGGGACGACAACTCATCGATCGGACTGATGTTGACGGTGCCAAACTGGTAACGCACACCCGGATCGAAATCGATGGCCACCTCGGCGACGTTGCGCTGCAGGTCCACGGCCAGTTCCGAACGATTGAAACGGGCGGCGAAATAGCCGTACTCCACGGCCACGGCGCTGAGTGAGGACTTGAGATCCTCATAGTTGCTGTGGATCAGCTGCGCGCCCTCCCGTACCGGCGATTCGGCCAGCAGACGGGCGAATGGATCGCCCAGTAATGTTGCCGGAGGCTGATAGGACGCGATGTTGACCTGGGGCGCCGCGAAGCGCACAGGCTCGCCGGGAGTCACGGCAATGTCGAGAGACCAGCAGGGCGACCCTGCCGTGAATTCAAGTCGCTGGGTCAGCCGATAGTAGCCCAAGGCCTGGGCGGCGCGCTCGACGTCACGGGTGACATTGGGTCGCAGCCGATTGAGGCGGCGCTGTTCGGCGCTGCAGGGTTCGCTCGCGATGCTCAGGTGAGCACGCAGGTTTTCATCCAGGAGTCGGTCTGCCCCGCTGATGGTGATGGTGGGGGGCTGAGCTGCAGTGGGTTCAACGACAGTGCGCTCAACAGCAGGAAGCGGCTGGGTGTGCCCTGCAGGCATGCCCAGCAGCAGCGCGCAGGTGAACAATGCTGCTCGTGTGGACAGAGCGGGCCGCCTCGACATCTTGTTCGTGAAGTGCGTGCTCATGTACTAATAGTAAACTCCAGAGTTCGCTCGCAGACCCCTTATCAACAGAATCGGCGTCTTGGCTATTGATGTCGGCGATTGTCGGTGGCGATTGAGAGTAATTATCGCACCCAGGCTCCACCGGGGTAATCCTTTATTCCGGGTTTGAGTGTGTGTTCCCTTCGTGTTTCCCAGACAGGCGCCCACTATGGAAAGAGGACCCGGCAGGACAGAGCAAACTCACCCACTCGATGTCGTCCGATCACTGACCGTGCTGACGCTGCAGATCGGTTATGACAATGCCGCCAAGGCGGCGAAATACGCCGACGGGCATGACATCAGCCTCCAAGAAGCGGTGATAGCCCTTGGTTTGTTAACTTACAGCGAGTTCGATGCGGCGGCTGATCCCCGCAAGATGCTGTTTCCGTTCTCGGGCAATCCCGGCTAAACTCGGTTTCCCTGACATTACCGTATGAGGATTTATGGAATTCCTGTTGGACCCTGCAACATGGGTCGCGTTGATTACCTTGATAATTCTGGAGGTGGTCCTCGGCATCGACAATCTGGTTTTCATTGCCATTCTGGCGAACAAACTTCCCCCGCATCAGCGCGATAAGGCCCGGGTTATTGGCCTCTCCCTGGCTGTTGTCATGCGCCTTGGCCTGCTCAGCGTGGTTTCCTGGCTGGTCACGCTGACCGCGCCGCTTATTACCATCTTCGACCTGGAGTTTTCTGGCCGCGATCTGATCCTGCTGTTTGGCGGTTTGTTCCTGCTCTTCAAGGCCACGACCGAACTGCACGAGCGCCTCGAAGGCAGCATGCGCGGCCAGGTCGAGAACCGCGTCTACGCCGGTTTCTGGCTGGTGGTGTCGCAGATCGTGGTGCTCGACGCCGTGTTCTCGCTGGATGCTGTGATTACGGCGGTCGGCATGGTCGACCACATCTCCATCATGATGACGGCCGTGATCATCTCCGTCACTCTGATGTATATCGCCTCCAAGCCACTGACGCAGTTTGTCGACGCGCACCCCACCGTGGTGGTGTTGTGTCTGAGCTTCCTGCTGATGATCGGTTTGAGTCTGGTGGCCGAGGGCTTCGGATTCCATATTCCCAAGGGCTATCTCTACGCCGCCATCGGCTTCTCGATCACCATCGAGTTCTTCAATCAGATCGGCAATCTCAATCGCAAGAAGACCGAGGCGCGGCTGCCGCTGCGGGAGCGCACCGCCGCCGCCGTGCTCAGTCTGCTGGGCGGGCGGCCTTATGACCAGCCCGAGCAGGCGGAGACCAAAGCGATTGCCGAGGAGCTCTCCGCCTTCCATCTGGCCGAGCGCAATATGGTGACGGGGGTGCTGACGCTGGCGGAGCGCTCTGTGCGCTCGCTGATGACGCCGCGCACGGATATCTCCTGGGTCGACCTGGAAGAAGACATCGAGACGATCCGCTCATTGCTGATCGAGACCCCGCACAGTTTCTTCCCGGTGTGCCGTGGCAGCCTGGACGAGATCGTCGGCATCGCCCGCGCCAAGGATCTGCTCAACGATCTGTCCGTGAACAACAAGATTACGCTCAAGGAAAGCCTGCGCAAACCCATCTATGTACCCGACTCCATCGCCGTGCTGCCGCTGATCGAGACGCTGCGCAAGTCGAAGGGGCAGCTGGTGCTGGTCGTGGACGAGTACGGCACGATTCAGGGGCTGATCACGCCGATCGATGTGTTCGAGGCCATTGCCGGTGAATTTCCCGACGAAGACGAGACTCCGGCGATCGAAGCCATCGCCGAGAACGAATGGCGCGTGGCCGGTCACGCCGATCTGCACGAGCTGGGGCGAGTGCTGGAATCAAGTGTGTTCGATGACGACATCGACAACTACTCCACCATTGCCGGCTTCCTGATGAGCAAGTTCGACCAGTTGCCAGACATTGGCGCCGTACTGGAACTGAGTGGTTTCTGCTTCACCGTCAAACACGTGGAAGAGCAGCGCATCGCCTCCATCGACATTGCCCGGGTGCTCCAGCAAGACCTCTACATCGCCTGACGAAGACCCAAACATCCCAAAGGGTACTGACAATGAAAGTTCCATTCGAATTACGATCTCTGGTGACTGCCTGTTTGCTGCTGGGTTTGCCGACTCTGGCGGCGGCACAGGACAGCACTGGCGAGAATTCCACAGTGGTGTATGCCGCCGACTACTTCAGCGAATACGCCCCTGTCTCTGCCCAGGACATGCTCAACAGGATTCCTGGTCAGGGCGCGGGAGGGCCCGGGTCTGGCGGGGGAGGCGGAGGACCGCCCGGTGGCTTTCCCGGTGGCAACCCATCATCCGGCGGGCGTGGTTTTGGCGGGGGCAGCGGTGGCAGCGAGATACTTATCAATGGCAAGCGCACGGCGGGCAAAAATAACCAGACTCGGGAACAGCTGACGCGCATCACGGCCGCTCAGGTCAAGGAAATTCAGATTATCCGTGGCACCTCCGGCGAGCTGGATGTGCGTGGCAGCGATCAGGTGATCAATATCGTGCTGTTCGAGGAATTGGACTCCAACAGCGTTTCCTATCAGGCCAGTGTTGACCGCTATCAGGACTCCGAAATCAAAGTGGGTGGCGCGCTTTCCCTGAGCGGCCAGACGGGCGCGCTGACCTATCTGCTCAGCGGCCGCATTGCGCCGCGCTACGAGAACTCCATCACCCGCGAGACGAGTGTGCTTAGCAACTTCGTTCCCAATGACAGGATCAGAGAAGAGCGGGTGCGCGATGCGGACGACGATGAGCTGAGTATGAATCTCAGCTACGACCTCTCGGCGGCCAGCAGTGTGCGGTTCAATGCTTTGTATGGCATCACTGATAACCCGACCACGATCGAGCGCTTAATTACCGATCTGAAGGTGCGGCCAAATACGCTGACCACGGAACGGGAAAATACTCCCGGTGACAAGGATAATTGGGAAGTGGGCGCGGATTACGAGTTCAGCGCTGACAGCGGCAATCGCTTCAAACTGCTGGGTATTGCCAATCGCGACAACAGTGCCAACACGCGTGAGCGTTTCAAGCTGCTCAGCAGCGGCAGCGAGCAGAAGAATCTGTTTCTGGAAACCAATGCCGTGACCGAGGAGCGCATCATCCGCAGTTCCTACACGATGGGTCTGATGGAAGGGCAGGATGTGGAATTCGGTATCGAGCGCGCTCAGACCACGCTGGATTCCAATCTCGCGCTGGGGCTGCTGTCATCGACAGGAAAGCCTTCTGCCGCCACAGGGGGCCTGGTGCCACAGGTTGTCTCCAATGCCAATTCCAAGGTGGAGGAGATTCGCTACGAACCGTTCATCATTCACAACTGGACGCTCAGTCCACGTGTTTCGGCGGAGACCACGCTGCTGTATGAGACCTCGGAAATCACCCAGAGCGGCGATGTTTCCAATCAGCGCGACTTCGATTTCGTGAAGCCCAAGATTGATGTGCGCTTTGACGTGACACCCGTGCTGCAACTGCGCGGCACCATCGAGAAAATGGTCAACCAGCTCGCGTTTGCCGACTTCGTGGCGGCCAATGATGACCAGGACAATGATGCCTCCACTCAGGCCGGCAATGCCCAGTTGCGCCAGCAGTGGCTGTGGAAATACAACTTAAAGTCCGAATACCGGCTGCCCAACGATACTGGCGTTGTAAGCGCAGATCTTTTCTATTTCGATCATCATGATGTGATCGATCGTATGGATGTCTCCCCATCAGCAACGAATCTTCAGTCAGCCAATGGCAATATCGGCGACGGTTATGAATACGGCGTCAACCTCAATGCCAGCATTCGCATGGGGATGATCAGGCTGCCCAACCTGCTGGTGACCACGTCGCTCAACGTGCAGGATTCCGAAATCGAAGACCCGTTTCTGGGCATCGACCGACGCTTTCAGCTCTATCAGCGTGGCCGTCTCACACTCACTTTCCGTCACGACTTGCCCGCCCTGCGCATGAACTGGGGCATGCAGTATTTTGATCGGATTGATGGCGGCATGAAGCGTTTCGACATCGACGATATTGAATTTTCAGTCGGCGAACCCAGGGTGAATTTGTTCGTTGAATATGTAGACTCGCGCGGCCTCACCTATCGATTCGATGCCGGTGGTATTACGGATGGCGGGCAGTGCCGCACTCGCACCCGCTTTGCCGGCAGAATTTCCACCGGCATTCTGGAAGAGATTGAAGATCAGTGCGTCACCGGTGGACCGGTGTTTACCTTCAAGGTGAATGGCACGTTTTGACAGGCTGGTCATTGACCAGCCTTGACTCGCCTCTTAACACGATCAGGGCGCCGCGACGATCTTCAGCTCCACCCGGCGGTTCTGCGAGCGTCCTGCCTCGTCGGCATTGGAGGCAATCGGCTGATCCGGGCCCATCCCCTGCGAGAGAATTCTGCTCTGTTCCACACCGCGTCCGGAAAGGTAGTTGGCGACGCTGGTAGCACGACGATTGGACAGGTTGTAGTTGTAATCCGCGCTGCCGGTGGAGTCGGTATGACCGACCACCTGCACGCGCGTGTCGGCGTATTTGGCCAGCACGGTCGCCACAGAATCCAGGGTTGCCTGGAACTGGGGGCGCACAGTGTATTCATTGGTATTGAAGGTGACGTTGCCCGGCATGATCAGATCAAGCTGATCGCCATTGCGCTCCACCTGCACGCCACTGCCCTGCAATTCCTGACGCAGCTCCGCTTCCTGCACGTCCATGTAGGCACCCACCCCTGCGCCGATCACGCCACAGCCTGCGGCAGCATTGCGGGCGTGTTGGCCGTTCTCCACCGCGCCGACCAGGCCGCAGACAACGGAGCTGATGGCCCCGTATTTCACAGCCCTGCTCACCTGTTGCTGGCCGGTGTAAGGGTTGATGGTGGTGCAGCCGACCATTAACAGCGGCAGGGCCAGAGTGGCGATTGCGGTTTTGAAGGTTTTGTTGATGGTGCTGTTGGTCATGGTGCGTACTCCTGATGAGAAAACGTGAGGCGATGCAGACAAGTGCGGTCCGATTTGTCTTTTGATGTGGTGATGTTAGGGCGGGCTGTATGAACGGAGGCTTAACTGCGAGAGAGTGAAGGATGCGCTGAATGGGAGCGTGGCTCAGTGCGGTTTCGAACGCATGCAGCGATTGAGCCTGCCGGTCCAGCGCTTGTTGCAGAATCAGTGAATTGCTTTAAGCTTGCCCCTTCTCCTCCCTCGAAGTTTGGAACTCCATGAGTCAGGCTGACTATCAGCAACGTGTGAAAGATCTGTCCGACCGCCTCATCGCGCTGCAGCAACCCATTCGCATCCTCGATGCGATCAAATGGCCCGCCCGCTTCGAAAAGGAATTCCTCGCCTCCGGTGGCACTAAGATGCCTGCCGCTGATCTCGACTACTACCTGAAGCAGCCACTGAATTTTCAGCCCGACACTTTGCGCACGCAGTTTCGCGCTCTTCGCGATGACGTGCGCCGTCAACTCGGGCGTCGCGACGGACTTGGCTCGATCATGGTCGCCACCATTGAGCAGTATCTGCTGGTGATCGATCTGCTGAGCACGCGCGGCACGGCGGAGTTTGGTCGCTGCAGTCGCGAACTGTACGGCTCGGCCGGTGATCGCTTGCGTGGTGATCGCCACAGTCTGCGAGAATTGGGTGAAAAGCTGTGTCAGATATTTTCGCTACCGGCTGCCGGGCATCTCAGCCGCCCCTACGGCAAGAAGATCTCGGCGGAGAACGCCGTGCAGATTTTGCAGCAAAAGCTCAATCCCTATTTTCCGCCCGGTGATATCCGCGTGATTCTCAGCGACGGTATCGTGTCCGACGCGGCGGCCGGTGGTGATTACATCAAGATCAATCAGGACTCGGAGTTTTCCGAATTCGATCTGCAGATTCTCGAAGTGCACGAGGGCTGGGTGCACGTCGGCACGACATTGAACGGACGCAAGCAGCCGTGGGCGACCTGGCTCAGCGTGGGCTCGCCACGTGTTACTGCG
>CAIOZF010000165.1 GCA_903862645.1 uncultured Gammaproteobacteria bacterium | reverse complement strand
GTTGGAACGATTAGGGCTCGGGGTGGTTCCAACCAGAAAAGCCAATCTTGCGCATATGGCAGTCTGGATAGTATTTTTTGCCACTATGACGTTGATTGGTAAGACGGATGGCCGTCATGTTGGAGACAGTTTGCCATTCTGGGTGCAGGCCTGTGAGTACGGGCGAATACATGGCTGCGATAGACTACTTTTGCTTGAGTCTAATTATTGCGCAGATAACTCAGGTTGGGCTTGCAACGAATTGGGTGCGCACTACGCAGAAGGTAAAATTGTTCCCGGAGATCCAGATCGAGCAATGAATTATTTTGCCCGTGCTTGTGAGCTAAGATTCCAGTCGGGATGCGTTAACCTATTGGATCATTCTACCGTGAGTCACACGGATCCCAGGGCCTTTGATTTGCGACTCTTGCTGAGACAAGGCGGCCAGAATCTTTTGGATATGCCTGAGGACGAGTTGTATCAGCGTGCTTGTGAGCATGATTGGCAGTTTGCGTGTCGGAATACGATCAGCGCGCTCTGACAGTCGTGTGATAAGCAGTCTGGTGATTCGCCGGAACAATAGATAATGAGGGTCTGAAATTTTAATGGTTTCTCTTCTCGCAAAAAGAATCGACCTAGCGCTTAACCGGGCGGTGTGTCATCGGCTGACTGCAGGTTTCGTCTGCGTTGTTGCACTATTTGTGCTGACATCTTTTGCCGTTGCACAGCTGCCGGAGACTCCTGCTGAGAGACTGGCGGTACAGTTGAAAGCTTTTCGTGCAGATAGCTGGTTTCTGCCGGACGACCCCATGCTTGGATTTGTGGAGGTTCCCGCAGGCCCATTTCAGATGGGCAGCAACCCATTGATTGACCCCATGGCATTTGAGAATGAACGCTGGTCGGATTTGCGTCGCCAGGGCTCAGTGGATTTGCCAGTTTTTTATATTTCCCGTCTCGAAGTAACGGTTGCCCAGTTCAAGGCTTTCATTGATGCATCTGGCTACAGAGCTGAAGCAACTGCGCTGCAGGGGGAACTCAATCATCCTGTGAGCTCAGTCTCCTGGACCGACGCTCTAGCCTATGCGCGATGGCTCGAGGTGCAGCTTAGAGAGTCTCTAAACACACCTGAGCCCATTAAGGAATTACTGGCAAATGGATGGAAAGTGACATTGCCTGATGAAGCGCAATGGGAGAAAGCCGCCAGAGGAACCGATGCTCGCATTTATCCGTGGGGGAATCAGGCACGCAAGGATCGCGCAAACTACTCAGGGGCTGGGACGATGGCCGTCGGAAGCTTCGAGTGCCCGGAATGTCCTTATGGTCTAAGCGACATGAGTGGCAATGTTTGGGAGTGGACGCGCAGCCCCTACCAACCGTTGCCATTTGATTCTACAGATGATCGCGAAAACCTTTCCGAAGATGCTCTCTGGGTGATGCGAGGCGGTGCTTTCAATGATACGGAGAACAACGCGCGGGCCGCCGTACGTGGCGCGGCTGAGCCGGGTGCGCGGAGACCTTTCATTGGCTTCCGTGTGGTAATGTCCGAACTCTAAAAAGTTCTGCTTTTTGCCTCCTCGCAAACGCACTGTATGTATAAGCTATATGTTTGATCCTGGTGCAATTCTCGTAATCATTGTTGAACAATTCCCACCGTTCATTAATGGCGACGATCAATGAAAAGACTGTTACCTATAATATTTTTCGCGTTGTGTTTGGCTTGGCTTGCCATATTAGCGATGTCATGATGTGAAAAAAACTGGTTGATATTGGGAGTCGCCACTCCGATCGATAGTGTCATGATTGGGAAGAAACGATTATCTCCCTCTCGGGAGATGGAAAATATACCACCGCGACTACGATCCTCATCAGTGTAGTAGTCATGAATCTGTGTGCTGAATGTATTGAGAATTCTATTGCAACGTTCTGTCCAGTCGGAGCTGGAAAATATCACGATAAAGTCGTCACGGCCAACATGTCCAATAAAATATTCGACAGTATCAACTTCTTGGCGCAGTTTGTCGGCAATTAGTTTGATGATTTTGTCCCCGTCTCCATAACCATAGACATCGTTATAGGGTTTGAAATTGTCGATATCACAATAGGCGACAGAAAATAACTTCTCCTCACTGATAAGTTGGTCAAGGCATTCATAGATCGGAACATTGCCGGGCAACAGCGTGAGTGGGGTGGCATAGCGAGCACTGCGAATCTGGAACTCTGTTATTTTTTTCAAAAGGCCGAGTACCTTCCCTACTCCTCCGTATCTCCCATTTTCGACGATGATGAAGTCTGCTTCAATCTGGGACTTCATGTTGTCCGTAATCAGGTTGCTGAGTTGTTCAATATTTCAGTCCTTCTCCGCGACGACAATGTCACTATCCATGAAAGTTTGTACTGATTTAGCGCCGTGCAATGATCTTCCAAACTGAGTTGAAAAAGTGGAAAAGAGTTTGCTTCGACGAAGTAGCCATCCAGGACTCATATGGTGATCGACAATGGCAATCGCGGTTGTAGATTCATCATCGACAAACAATTGATAAGCAGCTTCCATTGCATGATATGGACTGAGGTGGGGTGCAGAAGTTAAAAGATCGGCAATGCTCTCGCGATTCTGTTGAAACTTGAGATCGCCGCGTCTTAAAAATTTGCCTTCCGGGAAGTGAAAGAGTGCATCTGGAAGCTTATACGGTGGTGAGGTGTGTGGACGTGAAAAGTAGTAGCCTTGACCGAAAGGAATCCCAATTTCCATCAATGTCTGACTTTCTTCTCTTCCTTCAATGCCTTCCGCAATTAGTTTGCAATTCAGTTCTTTGGCAAGGTCGACGATAGAACGTACAAAAGATTGTTTTACGTTATCGGTGTGAATATTTTGAATAAAGTGTCTATCGATCTTGACGTATTCGGGTCTCAGTTCAGACCAACGGCGGAGCCCGAAATATCCGGCACCAAGATCATCGATTGCTATTTCGAAGCCCATGGCGCGATAGTGCTCAAGTGCTTTGCTCATGACCCTAAAATCGCTCATCGGATACTGTTCTGTCAACTCTAAAACAACACGTTCCGGTCGCAATCCTATTTCGTGAAGAAAGTCCAAGGTGAGTCCAGTCTTGTAGCCAGGTTCCAGCAATTCCTGCGGAGTTGTGTTTAGAAACTGTTTGCCCGCGAGTCGTTTCTCTTTGAAACTATTGATGCCGGCACGACGACAGAGCAGATCCAGATCGGTGAGTCGCCCTTCGCGTCTGGCCACATCAAACAGCATCAAAGGATTGTGCAACGGGCTATCTGAAGGGCCGCGTATGAGCTACTCGTAGCCAAAGATCGACTGCTTATTGAAATCGATAATTGGCTGAAAGAGTGCGGTAACAGAATTGTTGTTGAGGATATCAAAAAGCAATGGCGGTAACTCAAGCGCAGATGTACTACATTCTTCCTCAGCTATGGCAGCTACCCTGGGAATGCTGTCGAGCATCGTTTGTGTCCATTGATTATTCTGTACTCAGTATCGATGGCTTGTATGACCATTCTATGAAATTTGTACCTATTCCTGACCATTCGTCGATTGGTCATTGAAAACGTTCTGGTCCATCGTACGGGCCGGATCGGAACAAGGTTTGCCCACCTTGCGCGCGGGGACTCCAACAACGGTCGTGCATGGGGCTACATCGTTAAGTACTACGCTGCCAGCTCCCACTTTTGCCCCAGCGCCAATCTCGATGTTCCCTAGCACTTTGGCCCCAGTTGAAATCAGCACACCTGATCGAATTTTTGGATGCCGATCCCCTTGTTCGTTGCCGGTCCCTCCCAGCGTGACAGACTGCATGATCGACACATCATCCTCAATCACAGTGGTCTCACCTATCACTATCCCGGTTGCATGATCAAACATGATGCCCTTTCCCATGATGCAGGCGGGGTGGATGTCGACGCCAAATACTTCCGAATTGCGACTCTGCATAAACAAAGCAAGATCTTTGCGATCCCTTTTCCACAGAAAGTGCGCGAGGCGATGCACCTGAATTGACTGGTATCCTTTCAAAAACAGGATAATTGGCAGGAACGAGTTGGTAGCAGCATCACGATCAAATACCGCCTGCATGTCATAGATTGCATTGACGATAATTTCCGGAGATTCTCGATAGGCAGCGTCGAACAATTCGCGCACGGCAATTGCCGGCATCACGTCATCGGCCAATTTATTGGCCAGCAAAAAACTGAGCGCAGAGCCCAGACTATTGTGATTGAGGATGCAGGCATATACATAGCTGGCGAGCAGCGGTTCGCGCTGCACGAGTGTTCTGGCTTCTTCGTTAAGTTTGATCCAGATATCGTCCCGCATTTGACTTTTCCTTGGTGATTGCTGGTGGCGCGGGATGATAACTCCGCATCCAACTTATAGGCCGGGGCCTGATTATATCGGAGCGACGGCGCTATACAACATCAGGCTTGTTTTGGTGCTGCTCAGAGGGGAAGGTAACATGTCTCAGAAACAGGAGGCATATGGCAAAAGCGCGGCGTCAACTTGCGCTTGTCAGCGTGAAAACCAAGGCAGTCCCGCTTTAATGGAAGATTGGTCTGCAGAGGCAGTCTCGGTGATAGCTGTTGTCACATGAGTTTCACCGACGGATGACTCGCCAGCTCCGTAGGCTAGCATCATTGCTTTGTGCGCGAGAACGTTGATGACACGTGGTACACCGCTGCTTGCTTTGGCAAGCAGGTTGATTGCTTTTGGGGTAAATAGGGGATCCCCCTGCCAGCAGCATTTACTGAGTCTCAATGTCACATACTGCGGAATATCGTGCTCTTTCACAGGGTGCAGCTGGAGCGTCAAAGTAATGCGCTCTTGCAGACGCTGAAGGCGTGGTCGCGCAATTTTTTCTGTAAATTCCGGTTGCGCAAAAAGTACAATTTGCACCAACTTGCGCTTGTTCTGCATTTGCTCGGAGAGAAAGAGTAGTGCCTCAAGAACTTTTTCAGGAATCGCCTGAGCCTCGTCAATGAGTAACACTAAATGCTTGCCTTGCCCTGCCAAGACTTCCAATTTCTTCAGAACTCGGTCTCTCAGTGTAGCCGCAGGTTTTCGTGCAATATCCAACTCCTGCCCGATTGAGGCGTAAAGGCTGGATTCGGTCAACGGAGGGTGTCCGAGCGTGAGTGCTATATATCGACTCTTGTGGCTGAGAAGTGCTTTCCACAGTTTTCTGTAGAGCGTGGATTTGCCGATCCCAGGCTCACCTAGCACGATCATGAAACCATCAGGCTGATTCACAGCATGAATCAACTCTCTGAATAGAATTCCAGCATTATTCAATTCCAGAAAGAACTGCGAGCTAGGAGTTTCTGAAAAGGGTGATTGAGTTAGGCCAAAGTGCCGCAAATACATCGAGAACTCCTTGCTCCGGATTTGTCGACGTCATTACGCTGGGTGCGTTGGACGAGCCGTGAAAGGACGCCTATATACGCCGACGTTCCCATCCTAGCGGCATAGTTGGAGGGGTGTCACCACATGATCAGGGAGTATTCAGGGTCAATTTATAGCGGCAGCATGCACAATTGCCTTGGTTTTATTGAGTTCGATTTCCAGAAGTTTGCGGGCCTCCGGAGCAATATCAGGATTGGACTAGACAAAGTAGGTTGTGCAAGCGACATCGCGCCAACGTGTGATGCGTGGCAGTAATTCAAGACGGAGGGAGCGATTAAAAGTATCGCGTACGCAGCCTGCCCTCATCGATACTGACAACCCCAATTTTTGCTTTGCTCCGTAGTTCGATTTTTGTTTTGTTGGTTGTGGTCTCTCAGGTACGCAGGGTCTCCTGCATCAGAGTCACGAGTTGCTGCCGGACATCGTCCTGAACTGTCGCACAAGGTATTTCCTGGTCCCACAAATCAAGAGACGAATTGAGGCCTTCGCGCCTGTCCCGCAGTACGGGGATATCTTGAAACTCTGTAGTAGTCAGTAACTTCAGTCGTGAACTCAGGTTACGTGCATGTCGTTGGGTCAGCTCCAGGACCTGCAACATGCCAATGTCGTCTTTACGTGTTGCCAGTTCGGCGAAGCCGGTGCTCATCGGTTCCAGAATAAGTATGCGGGTACTGTCATCGACACTGAGAAGGGAGAAACGGGCATTAAGTTTTGGTTTTGCCAACAGGAGCATCTGAGAGGGAAGGCAGATTTGTATATTGGGGGCTTGGTGGCTTTTCTTGATCCGATCACCATCCTCCCAGACCGACATTGTAGACAATAATGGCGGAGGACATGATCTCCAACAGCGTTTGCAACTTCTGTGTTTGCTGATCTGATCTGCTGGTCTGCCTCGATGTAGTCTGCGATCTGATCTTTCAGTCTGGCATTTTCACGATTGACGCGATGTAACTCCACGAGTTTGAGTTGATTTGAGACTTGTGCCCACAACTCTGCTACATAGAACAGTTTGGAGGGGAAGTCATCGGCTCCTGTCTGGAAGCCGTGCGTCAGAAATTCCAGTTGACTCCTCGCTGTGACAATGGCGATCGGCAATTCATGCTGATTAAAGAGGTTGCGAATTATCTTACAGGTCTCACAGCCATGCATGCCAGCCCCAGTCCGACGCGGCTCAGGCAAGCGTGTAGGCTGCAACGGAAGCCACTGGCGCCACCCAGAAGGCCACCATGGCGGCTTCGAAGACTCGGACCTCTGTCGAAAAGCTCTCTGGTTCGCTGTCATTGATTCAGCAAAAAGTCCATGGCGGGAGTAATCGCAACGAGAAGGTTAACTCAGTGCTGGAAGTGATCAAGGGGATCGTGGAACGAACCCACCTGCGGGCGCTCAATGCGGCGATTGATGCAGCGAGAGCAGGTGAGCAGGTGAGCAGGTGAGCAGGGCCGCGGTTGTACTGTCGTAGGGGACAACGTGCGCAGCCTTGCGCAGAACACGCAGTCATCAACCCAGTAGATCAATATCATTATCGAGAATCTGCAGGCCAATACGTCAGAGATCGTCTCCGCCAGGTGAAATGGCGTGAGTCTCTCGAGGGATTGCGTCGGTGCTGCCTGCTCGGCCAATTAGCTTCTTGATTCTGTACTGGAGCGGGTGGAACTGATCGCCAACCGAAACCGTGACATTGCTGCTGCTGTGAAACAGCGGTCGGATTTGACCGATGAGATAGCCAAGAGTAGTGTCAAAATTGCGGGGGATGGCTAGCTCAATGCCGACGATTATAAAGAGTTTAAAAAGTGCCATCGTGACGTGAATGAGTTGCTTGTGTCATTCAATGAGCTGGTACGCCAATTCCAAATTGATGATGACAAGCATGGCAATAATCGTCGCTTTGGGTGTCGATGCTTGTGCTTCTGATCACAGGCGATTCATTAACCTCAATCAAGCGCATTGGTGCAAGGTTGCACGCTTCTCCAGATGGCTACTTTGGGCGGTATTTTGCTGTGACGGCTGTACCTCCTCTCAGTAATGGTACATACTTCAGCTCCAAACTGGTGCGATACCAGAGCGATCTAAGAGTGGTGTAACCATGAAATCGTTACAAGTTGCACTTCTGGCTTCGGTGGCATTTCTTGCTTCATCTCCATTAGTTGCACAGCAAGTCGTTGAACAGGCAGATGAACCGGCGCAGATTTGGCGTAGCCTGATAGAAACTGACAACAAGCTCGCTGAGCGTTCTAGAATTCAAGGCTTCAATCAGGCATTTCTGAGCACTTTTGGGGAAGGTGCTGTAGTCTTTCGGCGTGGTCCCGTCGAGGCAGAGGGAACCTACAGGGCAGTTGATCCACGACGCGGGAGTGCTACGCTCGAGTCGCGTGCAAACTATATTGGATTTTCTCGTGCCGGAGACCTTGGTCTGACCACAGGTCCTTATCGCTATACCATGGAGTCTGACGGAGAGTTGCGTCGAGTTCATGGACACTTCGTTACGATTTGGCGCAAGTTTGACAATGAGTGGCGAATGGTGGCCGATATCACTGTTCGTGTTCCCGGAGTTCTGAGTCTCGATGTTGAAGCAAATCTCCGAGAATCCGAGCAGGCCTTGGCCGAGTCTGCCCCCGAGTCCCTGACCGTTGACAATACCTTGGAGTCGCTCGTTGCAGCTGAAGAGTTGTTTGTCAGAGCAATCAATTTCAGGGGCGGGCGTCGGGCAATGTTGCGATACGGGCTCGAGAATCAGCGCATCTACGTGCCGGGGATGGTTCCTGGTATTGGCAGTGAGGCTGGTGGCGTAGTGTACGGGGCGTTCATGGATGAGCAGGTCGCCATGTCGCTGGTGACACACCAGCCTGGAGGGGCTTACATGGCTGAGTCCGGCGATGTGGGCTATACCTATGGCACCATGAGCGCTGATGGCTCCGACTTCAGTGTTAACTATCTGCGCTTCTGGCGGTTTACAGAATCCGGCGAGTGGAAGATCGCAGTGGAAGTTGTCAATCCATTCTGACAGTGGTTTGTCTGGCGCTTCTCTTTAAATGCTCAACGCGACGCCGCCCTGTCAGCGTTTAATCGTAAATTTTCTTATCCCGAACGTCTGAATCTCCCCCGAATTCCCCGTCACACGGATACCCAGCTCTGTATCGCCTTCGGGAAATGCCGCCAGGTTGATCATCCCATCGAATCCGAGATTAGGTGCATTCGGGTCAGTTTTCACCGCCATGGCCTCCATCACGTCTGTTCTTGGTAGCCCATAATTTGCGGACGCTGCAATCTGCCCGTGCAGCAGCACTTCGACGCTGCTTACTCCCAGTCCCTCGTTAACGACCCACCCTGACACCATCAGGGTCTCAGCGACCTCCTGCCCTGCTTGAGGAAGGTCCAACCAGCCGAGTGAGGGGAGCGGACAAATGCTGCCTGGAGCTGCGCTACCGATGGTGCCGCCGTAATAGAAGCTGAATGATTTCTCCCCGCCGAACAATGCTAGTTGCCCAAGGAACTTCAAGTTGGCGAATTGACTGCAGGCGCGTGCCATTGTCGAAATCTTGTCCGGGATCGTCAATGTACTATCCTCGCTTATAAATAGCGCATTCCTGCCTGATTCCCGCGCCAGACCACTGGCGTTGCTGCCCCATAACTCATACTGCACTGCCCTGCCGTCGCGAACCGCTTTATCGGTGTCAATATTGTAGACGCGGTGTGGAGTTGCGAGCCCCAATTCGATTTGGGCCCCTGTGTAGTAGTTATCAGTGACAATCACCCAATCTTTGCCAGACGCCTCACGGGCGAGTAGAGCGTTGACATGTTGATTCAACTCTCGCCATCCCGCCATTTTGTTGGAAAGAATTCCTGGACCGACCAGCGGGCGGAGCTGTTCCTGCAGACCTTGCGAGCCAACGCCGAGCAATGCCACCAGGGAGCCGGTAAACCCAAGCGCAATGGTCAGCGTGATGACTCGGGTAGCCAGTTTGATGCTGAATCGTGTAGAGAGTCGCTGGTGCAGGTCGCGCAGGGTTTCGGGCAGGAATATCAGCAGTGGCAGATAGCCCGACAGGGGCCAGTGGATAGAGGTGCGGGTACTGTCCGCCCAAGGGGCAAGGATGAGATAGACGCCAAGATTGACCAGCGCGAACACGCCAAACAGGCCATGTCGAGAGTCGCCTCTGCGTGCTTTGCGCAGGAGCGAGAATAGGGTATACAGCAGCGCCCCGTATAGAAGAGGGGTGACCAGCACGGCCTGCTTGAATGGATGCAGGAGGCCTTCGGCCTGAAATTCCCAGGGATGTCGCTCCAGCAGGTGATAGTTGATACCACTGAGTTGATTGTTCAAGTTGAACGCTACGGCAGGGTAGAGGCCTAGCAACAACAGGCCAAAAGCCAACCACAATCCCGGACGCTTCCAGTGCCGATGTTGATCCGGAAAACTCACTAGGAAGGTGAGGCCGGCCAGGAGATAGAGGGCGAAGCGGTAATGGGTGCTGACGCCCAAAGCTGCAGCCACTCCTGTTGCCAGCCAGTACTTTGTTGAATCCAGTCGGGTGGCTCGCTCCAGGCAGCCTATCAGCAGCAGCCCAAAGAACAGCAAAGGTACGTCCGGTACCGCCAACAGTCCAAGAAAGGCACCGAGCGGCAGGCACAGGCTCAGAGCCGCTGCCTCCATTGCCTGTCGGCGCTGCATCAATGGTCTAGCTACCCAGTAAATCAAAAGCGGTATGGCGCTGCCCATCAGAAAGAACAACGTCCGGACTGCTAATGCGGAATGTCCGAACAACTGGCTACCGAGTCCTGATAGCAGGGCTGCCATGAAGGGCAGATCGCTGTATGCCAGCGCAGGACGTGTCGAGGCTTGCCAGTAGAAGATCTCGTCACTGTACAAATCGAGGGTGGCCGCGAGCACAATTTTCAGCGCGGCTATCAATAGGATGCCAGTCACAAGGTAGCGCCCTATGGGCAGGGAGTTTTCTGTCCTGTTCTGGTTAGTCAATCCTGATACCTTGCGCGTCGAGCTTGGGTTTAGTGGGCGATCGGTCTGATCGCGAAGGGCTGGAATCTTAGCATGAAGAATGGGGATGGCGCTGAGCGTAGCTATGGGATTTATTGCGGTTAACAATCATTCTCATTAAGATTTAGGATTAACCCACTCCGAGGGAATTCCATGTACGTTTGCATTTGCCGCCAGATTACCGATAGCCAGATTCGTGAAGTGTGTCGCGAGGGCGCCAGCCGCCTGGCAGACGTGCGTGACAAGCTGGGAGTTGCATCCGACTGTGGCAAATGCGGCAAGCACGCCCGCAGTATTGTCAGTGAGTTCAAAGGACTCGCCTCCTTCGCAAACGCCGCTTCGGCCTGAAATACTTCTATCCCCCTCGCGCATACCCTTGCCAATTGCATCAAGCAGAGTCCGAAATCGATTTGGGTAGTGAGTTTGTTTATCATTACTTTCAATGCTTTACGAAACCTGCGTGGCTTGACAACGGCTGTTTAGACGCCCACTCTAGCGGCTGAATTGACAGCAGGGGACTCGATCATGAAGGCCGATGCAATCGTAATAAAACATCTCAACAAAGCGCTTGGTAACGAGCTGATTGCAATCAATCAGTATTTTCTGCACTCCCGCATGTATAGGGAATGGGGGCTGCCAAACCTGCAAAACCTCGGCAAACTGATGATCGGTGAGGATACGCGGGAAATGCTGGAATGCGACCTGAAGCTTGAAATGCACGCGCTGCCCGTCCTCAAGGAGGGTATTGCCCATGCAGAGTCCGTGCAGGACTATGTGAGTCGTGATCTGCTCGCCGCAATTCTGCGCAGTGAGGAAGAGCGCGTCGACTGGCAGGAGACGCAGTTGCAGCTGATTGATAAGATCGGTATTGAGAACTACCAGCTGTCAATGATTTAAAGCGTCATGATGGCCCGTCACAGAATCGCAGGATTCTGATGCGCGTGTAATGGCTCTGAAATGAATAGGCTGTATGCTCAACCGCTTTCACGCCGGGCGTCAGTTCTGCGTATCCCTTCCAGGCGGACGAAATTCACTATGTATGCATGCATTGATCTGGGTTCCAACAGCTTCCACCTCCTGATAGCGGAGTGGCAGGATGGCAGGACCGAGATCGTCGAACGCTTCAGTAGCATTGTGCAGTTGGGAGAGGGCGTGCCTCTCACTGGTGAAATCTCGCCTGCCGCTTTTGCCCGTGGCATCGACTGTCTGCGCGAATTTGCCGCCGCCATGGCGCGCCACCCGGTGCGCCGGTATTGGGCATTGGGAACCAACGCGCTTCGGCTGGCTCGGAACGCCCCGGAGTTCCTGGCTAGAGCAAAGGAGCTGGGAATAGACGTCTCCGTGATATCGGGTCAGCAGGAGGCCATTCTGGTCTATGCAGGGGTTCTCTCCGGGCTGCCTGTAAGCGCGGCAACCCGCATGGTTATAGACGTTGGTGGGGGCAGTACCGAGATCATTGTCGGTCGCGGCGAAGTGCGGCTTGTCACGCATAGCCTCCCCATAGGTTGCGTCAGTTGGCGTGACAGATTCTTCAAAGTACTACCTTCGGATACTGCAGCGCTTGAGCGCCTTCTGGAGTCAGCGACGGTGGAGGCGGAAAGGGTTTTTGCCGCAGTACGTGACGATGTGTTGGGCTACCCGAGCACGGAAATCTACGCCTCCTCTGGAACGGCAAAGATGCTCAGTCTCGTATGTCAGCAGTGTGGATACAGTGACAGAGGCATCTCGCGCAGCGCCCTGCAACAATTGAAGGCAGATGTTCTGGCCTGTGCCGCCGACCCCGAACGTCTTTTGCCTGGCTTGAAGGATCGGCGCAAAGACTTGTTGATGCCGGGTTGGGCAGTGTTGACCGGGCTGATGCGGACCTTTGGTCTGGAGCAGATCAGTTTCAGCCCTACGGCGCTGCGCGAGGGCATGCTGGAGTTCATGATGCGCAAAGGCGCTGACACGAAACTGCTGGACGGTGACTCGCTTCCACGCATCAGCCGTCAACCAGCGCTGTAACGTACCGTGGCCAGCTGTTTGAGCAGGCGCAACTGCACCGGTTCGCGCTTGCTGCTGTCGCTGGGTTCCAGCCGGACGTAGCGGCCATCGGATTGCAGCTCCCAGCTTTGGCAGCGGTCGGCCAGATACATTTGCAGCTCCTCAAGGATGCGATTGGCGAGTTTCTTCCTCTGAATCGGGAATGCCACTTCGATACGGTGCATGAGGTTTCTCTCCATCCAGTCCGCGCTTGAACAATACAATTGCTGCGCGTTGTTCTCGAAATAAAAGACCCGGGAGTGTTCCAGGAAGCGGCCGATGATCGAGACCACTCTGATATTTTCGGAGATATTGGCCAAGCCAGGCTTCAGGCAGCATATGCCTCGGATGATGAGGTCGATCTTGACGCCGGCGCGCGAAGCCGCATAGAGCTCGCGAATGATGTCGGGATCAGTCAGCGAGTTCATCTTCGCAATGATTCGTGCTGGTTTGCCTTCTGCCGCCAAATTCCTCTCGTGCTGAATCATGCGGATCAGTGACTTCTTGAGCCGGAAGGGCGCATGAATCATCACGTCGGGGATAATGCGCTTTCCCATGCCGGTAATCTGCTGGAAGACCTTGTGCACATCTGCACACAGAACCTCGTCGCAGGTCATCAGGCCATAGTCGGTGTAGACCAAGGAGGTCTTGCGGTGATAGTTACCGGTGCCCAAGTGCGCATAGCGTTTGAGCTTGCCGCCTTCGCGCCGGACGATCAAGAGCATCTTGGCGTGTGTCTTGTAGCCCATCACTCCATAGACTACCACGGCGCCGGCCTCCTGCAGCCTGCTGGCGAACTGGATATTTTCCTTCTCGTCGAAGCGGGCCCGGAGCTCGATGACGACGGTCACCTCCTTGCCATTGCGCGCCGCCTCTGAGAGCGCTTCTACCAGTTCGGAAGACTCGTTGGTGCGATAAAGTGTCTGCTTGATGGAAAGTACCGCCGGATCCTTGGCCGCCTGGCGAACCCAGTCGATGATGGGCAGGAAGGACTGGAACGGATGCATGAGCAACTGGTCTTCACGGGTTACGGCGGTAAAGATGCAATTACCTTCCTCCAATGCCAGCGGGGTACCGGGGGTGAAGGCGGGGAAGCACAGGTCCGGGCGATTCACCATGCTGGTCAGTGTCATCAATCTCTGCATGTTCACCGGGCCATCCAGCCTGAACAGTTCATCTTCCGTCAGGTCGAAGCGTTGCAGCAGGAAGTCAGTAAGCTCCTGCGGGCAGGCTGCCCCCACTTCCAGCTTGGCTGCAGTGCCGAAGCGGCGCAGGTGCAGTTCGCCCTGCAGCGCGCTGGCGACATCTTCGACTTCGACTTTGGACATCTCCAGGTCCGAGTTGCGCGTCACTCGGAACTGATGGCACTCCTTCACGGTCATGCCGGGGAAGAACTCGCCCACATGGGCATGGATTATGGAAGACAGAAATATGAAGTTATCGCCCTTGGGGATGATGCTTGCCGGCACCTTGATCAGGCGTGGCAATGAACGGGGCGCCGGGACGATGGCCAGTCCACTGTCGCGACCAAAGGCGTCCTTACCTTCGAGAGACAGTATAAAGTTGAGGCTCTTGTTGACCAGACGAGGAAAGGGGTGGGCGGGGTCGAGTCCCAGCGGACTGATGACCGGCAACACCTCATCACGGAAATAGTCTCTGACCCACAGGGCGAGTTTCTTGCTCCATTCGTGGCGATAGAGAAAACGGATATCCTTCTCCGCAAGGGACGGAAAGAGATCTTCATTGAGGATGCGGTACTGTTGCTGCAGAGCAACGCGCACCTGCTGGTGGATCTCCTTCAGGATCTCGTCCGGGTACTTGCCGTCGGGCCCGGGGCGCTGGCGTCCGAACTCCATCTGTTTTTTCAGGCCGGAGATTCTTATTTCGTAGAACTCGTCCAGGTTCGAGCTGAAGATCAGGAGAAACATCAGGCGTTCGAGCAGCGGGTGCCGAGGATCGCGAGCCTGCTCAAGCACGCGTAGGTTGAACTGGAAGTAGCTCAACTCCCTGTTCAGGTACAGGTCGTCGCTGTTGAGATCGATATAGGGAGCGGGTGCGGCGCGACCCTCGGGTTTCAGATCCTCGGCTTCACTGGCTGCATCGGCGTCGGCTGCAATGCTGCGTTCGGTCCGGTTTTCCGCATCAAATTCGGTATCCATCTCGTGCACGGCCTCGTCCAGGGCGGTGACCGGTTCCATTGAGACTGCTGGCTCGGCGGCTGACTCGATTGAGGCCGATTCAACATGGGTCTGTTCCGTAATAGGTGTGACTTTTCGAGTGCTCATGCTTGCTCTGGTTTCAGTTTCTGAGGCTGGGTGTGACACTTAAATGCATTCTACATGAGAGGCCATCAGTTGAAAGTGACAGTTCTGCAACGGCAGCATTTTCAGCAAACTCTGAGCGATTTGATGACGTCATTTCTGTCATACTACTGTCACATTACCGCCATATAGTGACGCCAGTAACGACAAGCACGCCGAATCCATCCACGCGGAGAATCGCGATGAAACTGAGTAAATCGATTAAACCACTTGCACTGCTCCTTGGCGGGTTGTGCAGCACCGCTGCCCTGGCTGCCGATGATGTTGATGCCGGTTTGCCCGAATATACCGTGGCCAGCGGCGTGTCCGGCAACTTCTCCAGTGTTGGTTCTGACACGCTGGCGAATCTCATGACCCTGTGGGCGGAGGAGTTCAAGCGCTTCTATCCCAACGTCAATATCCAGATCCAGGCGGCCGGTTCTTCTACTGCGCCACCCGCGCTGACTGAAGGCACCGCGAATATGGGGCCGATGAGCCGTGAGATGAAAGACAATGAGATCGAGGCTTTCGAGAACAAGTACGGCTACAAGCCGACTGCAATCCCGGTAGCGATCGACGCATTGGCTGTGTTTGTGCACAAGGACAACCCTCTGGAAGGCATGACCATTCCGCAGGTGGATGCTGTGTTCTCCTCCACCTTGAAGTGCGGCCACGATCAAGTCGTGGACACCTGGGGCCAACTGGGACTGGCTGACGCATGGGAGCGTCGTGACGTACAGATTTTCGGGCGCAATTCCGTGTCTGGCACCTACGGTTACTTCAAGGAAACGGCGCTTTGCACCGGCGACTTCAAGAACTCGGTCAATGAGCAGCCCGGTTCAGCTTCCGTGGTACAGTCGGTCAGTACCTCTTTGAACGGCATTGGCTACTCAGGTCTGGGCTACACGACTTCCAGCGTGAAGGCGCTGCCGATTGCCCAGGAAGAGGGCGCAGAGTTCTATGCGGCGACTGCCGAGAACGCCATTTCTGGCAACTATCCGCTGGCACGCTTCCTCTTCGTTTATGTGAACAAAGAACCGAACAAGCCTTTGTCTCCGCTGGAGAGCGAATTCATCAAGCTGGTGCTGTCAAAGACCGGTCAGGCTGTAGTCCTTAAAGATGGCTATATTCCCCTGCCCTCCAATGTCGTTGAACAAACGATGAGCGCTCTGGGACTGTAAGGACGACATGCGTCTTGACTCCGGACTCACTCTCCGCAGGGGGAGGTGAGTCGGGAGATATTTTTTTTCGGTGCGATGGACATAAGACATGCAGGAATCTGTCTGGTGGAGTCAGTGCGATGGCGCCGGAACTGTTTGTCATGAAAATATAACAATCCGTTAATATACTGCGACCCCATGACTGATCTCCCGCTTAAGAATAATCAAGAACATTCCGCTCCAGTGGCGGGTTCCGCATTCCCAGCGTCCGCAGCTACCTTGTCGCGGCGCCGTTTCCGTCATTTCAAGGACAAACTTGCCGCTGTCAGCATTGCTATTGGCGGCATGGGCGTCATTGCCGCTGTCCTGATGATTTTCCTGTATCTGGTCTACGAGGTGATGCCACTGTTCAAGGGTGCCGTCATTCAGCCCGTCAGTGAGTTCCGTCTGGAGGGGCAGGCACCGGTCCTGCATCTGGCGCTCGAGGAGCGTCTGGAAGTGGGCCTGCGGCTCGGCGCCGATGGCCAGGCCGTCTATTTCGATACGGCTGACGGCGAAGTCGTCAGCAGCATCGCCCTGCAGATTCCCGTCGGGCAGACAATCAGCAGTTTTGCATTGGACACCGATGTCAGCGGCATATTTGCCATGGGCTTGTCTGGCGGCGATGTGCTGATTGCCCAGTATGCGTATGAAGTGAGTTTTGGTGAAAACAATGAGCGTCAGGTAGTGCCCGTTGTCCGCTATCCGTTCGGTGAAAGTGCTTTCAATCTTTTCGATCAGCAGCCAGTCATAAAGCTGAGCGTGCGTTCCGCGACGGGCGAGTTGATGCTGGCAGGCACCAACGAACAGGGAACTGTGGCTTTGCTGCAGGCGAGCAAGGAGACCAATCTGTTCTCGGCCTTCAGCGGCGGCGGTGCCGATGCGGGTTGGGAGACTGAGGTCGCGACCATCAGCGGCACATTGCAGGATGTGGACCAACTCTATCTTGACGCCGATCGCCGCTGGTTGTTTGCAATCGGCACGACCGGTCAACTGAGTCTTGTCGACGTTCGCCCTGCGTTTAGCGGCGGCACGGCGGTGATCGAAGATGAAGTGGCGCTCGTGGAAGCCGGACGTCAGATTACTGCGGTGGATTTCCTGCTGGGTGGAATCTCATTGTTGGTCGGCGATAGCGAAGGCACAGTAGCGCAATGGTTCCTGGTGCGTCGCGACGGCAATGTTGCTATTGAGAAGGTCAGGGATTTCGATGCAGGCTCTGCAGACGGCAGTCGCGTGCTGGATCTGAGCCCCGAGCAGCGCCGCAAGAATTTTGTGACCATCAACGATCAGGGTTATGTGGGAATCTACAACTCGACGGCCCATCGTCGGGTCGCCTTCGAGCGCCTGAGCACCGGAGTGCCGATTGCGCTTGCCGTGTCTGCCCGGGGCGATGGCGTCCTCATCGAGAACGAGGATGGCAGTTTCGCCTTCTGGAGCGTGGAAAACGAGCATCCGGAAGTTTCCTGGGAAGCCCTGTGGGGGAAGGTCTGGTACGAGAATTATCAGGAGCCTGACTATATCTGGCAGTCCTCCGCAGCCAACAACGATTTTGAACCCAAGTACAGCCTGGCGCCTCTGGCATTCGGTACGCTGAAGGCGGCGTTCTATGCGTTGCTGCTGGCTGCCCCTCTGGCGGTATGCGGGGCGATATTCACCGGTTACTTCATGGCACCGGCCATGCGCCGCAACGTCAAGCCTCTGGTTGAACTGATGGGCGCCATGCCAACGGTGGTGCTGGGCTTCCTCGCAGGTCTATGGCTGGCGCCGTTCCTCGAAAACAATTTGCTCAGTGTTCTCAGTACGTTGCTGCTTGTCCCTTTCAGCGTACTGGTGGCGGCCTTCCTCTGGACACGTCTGCCGGACGCGGTGCGCTTCCGCATTCCCGATGGCTGGGAAGCAGCGCTGCTCGTCCCGGTCATTGTGCTCGCCTGTCTGCTGGCCCCTGTCATCTCAGGTCCGATCGAGGTTATTTTCTTCGCGGGCGACCTGCGCAGCTGGCTGAACAATGAGCTGGGTATTCCGTATGACCAGCGCAATGCGATGGTAGTGGGACTGGCGATGGGGTTTGCCGTGATCCCGACAATTTTCTCCATTGCCGAAGATGCGGTCTTCACGGTGCCCAAGCAGTTGACCTATGGCTCTCTGGCGCTCGGCGCTACTCCCTGGCAGACACTTAGTCGGGTTGTTCTGCCCACCGCCAGTCCAGGTATCTTCTCTGCACTCATGATCGGTATGGGTCGTGCTGTCGGCGAAACCATGATCGTGCTCATGGCTACCGGTAACACCCCGATAATGGATGCCAACGTCTTCGAGGGTATGCGCACGCTGGCAGCCAACATCGCCGTCGAGATTCCAGAATCGGAAGTGGCCAGTACGCATTACCGCATCCTGTTCCTCGCTGCGCTGGTGCTTTTCATGTTCACTTTCGTGGTGAACACACTGGCAGAGATCATCAGACAACGTCTGAGAGGTAAGTACAGCACCATATGACAGCACTCAAGAAATTTTTCGCAGGCGGTACGCCGTGGATATGGATCAACGCTGGCGCCGTCGCCATCAGCATCATGATGACGGTAGGTCTATTGTTGTTGCTGGCCTACAACGGTCTGGGCCATTTCTGGCCCAAGGATCTGATGCTGGCGCAATATTCCCAGCCAGTGGAAAGTGGAGATCCGCTGGTGCGCGAGATCATCGGCGAGCGTGTGGGCAATGAGGAAGTCACGGCCGAACGCATCATCTCTTCCGGAATTCCTGTCACAGGCGATCGCCTCATGTACGAGCGTGAGCTCGTCAAAATCGGCAACCGTGATCTGAATGGCAACGACTTCACCTGGCTGCTGACCGATTATCTCGACAACATTCGCTTCCCAGAGAACCTCACCGCCTTCGAACGCTGGGAATGGGGTAATTTCTATGGCTATGTGCGTGAGGTCCGCGAGACCGGCAACGCCGTGGCCGTCAGTGATCCAGCCAATCTCGACGATTCCGCAGCCTGGGATGCTCTGACTGAACGAGTGGCCAGGGCGGTCGCGCTTCACGATGAGATTGCTGCGCTCGAAAAAGGCGCAATCGGCGAGGTCAACTACGCGTTGGAAAGTTTGCGTTTGCAACAGCGCGGGCTGGAATTGCGGAATACCGATACTCCGGAGGCGCTGGCCGCCATCCAGACCGAACGTGAGGAGTGGGATAGTCGTTATGCTGTGCTGCAGGAGCAATTGCGGGAGCTTTACGGGCAGATTGAGCGCGACACCGTGGTCATGATCGCCATGAACGGGCAGGAGACGGAGATCGAAGTTTCTGAAATCGTGCGCGCCTATCAGCCCAATGGCATGCACATCGGCAACAAGCTGGCTGTGTACGCGCAGAAACTTTGGGAATTTCTTTCCGACGATCCCCGTGAGGCCAACACGGAAGGCGGCATTTTTCCTGCCATTTTCGGCACAGTCGTCATGGTGTTGCTGATGTCTGTATTAGTCACTCCTTTCGGTGTTATCGCGGCCGTCTATCTACGAGAATATGCACGTCAGGGCATAATTACCCGCATCATTCGCATTGCGGTGAACAATCTGGCCGGTGTGCCGTCAATCGTCTACGGCGTATTCGGCCTCGGCTTTTTCATCTATTTCGTTGGCGCGGAAGTCGATCAGGCCTTCTATCAAGAGGCGTTACCGGCCCCTACATTCGGTACGCCGGGGATGCTGTGGGCCGCATTGACGCTCGCGCTTCTGACGGTGCCTGTGGTGATTGTTTCAACCGAAGAAGGACTCTCGCGGATTCCGCTCAGTCTTCGCGAAGGCAGTCTGGCGCTTGGCGCCACCAAGTTCGAGACCCTCTGGCGTGTAGTTCTGCCAATGGCCAGCCCGGCGATCATGACCGGCATGATTCTCGCTGTCGCCCGGGCGGCGGGAGAAGTTGCACCTCTGATGCTGGTGGGTGTCGTCAAACTGGCTCCTGCACTGCCACTGGATGGCAACTACCCTTACTTCCACCTCGATCAGAAGTTCATGCACCTGGGTTTCCATATCTATGACGTGGGCTTCCAGAGTCCCAACGTCGAGGCGGCACGGCCACTGGTATTTGCCACGGCGTTGTTGCTGGTGATGATTACCGCAGTACTGAATCAGGTCGCGGTGTCCATCCGTAATCGCTTGCGAGAAAAGTACAAATCTCTCGATATGTAAAACTCGAATTGTAAAAACAGCACATTGATCACATTACCAACGGATGTTGTCGCAATGACAGAATCAAATACTGAATACGCACCAGCCAATCGCTCGAAGTTCAAGAAAATTGATATGTCGAAGATTGGTGGAAGCGATCATGGCCAATCGTTGGACAGCCTGCCGAGCTGCCTGCAGGTAAGTAACCTCAATCTGTACTACGGGGCCGCGCACTCGCTGACCGACGTCAATTTGAGTATTCCGAGCCAGCGTGTGACGGCGTTCATCGGCCCGAGCGGCTGTGGCAAGTCCAGTCTGTTGCGTTGTTTCAATCGTATGAACGATCTGGTGGAGAACTGTTCGATCAAGGGCAGCATCACTCTGGACGGCGAAGATATCTATCATCGCTCCGTAGATGTAGCTGATCTGCGTCGCCGCGTCGGCATGGTATTCCAGAAGCCGAACCCGTTCCCGAAATCTATTTATGAAAATGTTGCCTATGGATTGCGCATTCAGGGCGTGAACAAAAAGCGTGTGCTGGACGAAAGCGTGGAAAAGTCACTGAAGGCTGCCGCGTTGTGGGAGGAAGTGAAGGATCGCTTGCATGAGAGCGCGCTGGGATTGTCCGGCGGACAGCAGCAGCGTCTGGTTATTGCCAGAACAGTGGCGGTAGAGCCGGAAGTCCTGTTGCTTGATGAGCCGGCTTCTGCGCTCGATCCGATCTCGACTCTGAAGATCGAAGAGCTGATCAATGAACTCAAAGAGCGCTACACGATTATCATCGTGACGCACAACATGCAGCAGGCTGCCAGGGTGTCGGACTTCACCGCCTTCATGTACATGGGCAAGCTGATCGAGTTCGATACTGCCGACAACATCTTTACCAACCCGACTCAAAAGCAGACGGAAGATTACATTACCGGTCGTTACGGCTGAGTTCGACTTAGTCGTGCAGGCATTTCTACAAAGTGATTGTTCCGAGGCAGGAACCCGATTATGAAACAAGACGCAACGCTCCACAGTCATCACATCTCCAGGCAGTTCAATTCCGATCTGGAAGAGATCAAGAACAACATGCTGGAGATGGGCGGCATGGTCGAGAAGCAACTCACCGATGCCATCGACGCCATCATCAGTGCGGATAGTGGTCTCGGGCAGTTGGTAAGGGACGACGACGCCTCCATCAACGCCATGGAGGTCAAGATCGATGAGGAGTGCAACCGCATTCTGGTGCGTCGGCAGCCAGCGGCCAGTGATCTGCGCCTGGTACTTTCCATCATCAAGACAGTCAATGATCTGGAACGGATTGGCGACGAGTCGGCGAAGATCGCCAGGCTTGCCATCGAATTGACGGAGGACGGCGACTCTTCCAAGGGCTACATTGAAATTCGCCACATCGGCGAACGTGTGCGCAACATGGTGTATATGGCGCTGGATGCATTTGCCCGTTATGACGTTGATGCGGCGCTCGCTGTGGCGAAAGAAGACGTCAACGTCGATATGGAGTACAGCACAGCGATGCGGGAAATGATCACCTACATGATCGAAGATCCGCGCTGCATCACGCGCGTGCTCAATGTCGTGTGGGTCTTGCGCTCACTGGAGCGCGTTGGCGATCACGCCAAGAATATCGCCGAGCACGTCATCTATATGGTTAAAGGCACCGACGTTCGCCATCTGGGATTGTCCGGCCTCGAAGAGCAGGTCAAGAGCGAGTAGGTTCAACTCCGGGACGCCGAGCAGTCGCGGCGGCGGCGCTGTAATAAAACGTTCTCATTTCTGTCACATTGTCATCCAATTGTCATAAAACAGTAATATGCTCTCCCGATCAAAGCCAGCACCAAACCGGTGCTCATTGCAGCAGGCCGAATCGCCCTGACTACAATAACGAACGGAGAGTATTGAATGAACATGATAAAAGCCTGCCCCCTCTGTGCACTGGCAGTCCTCAGTTGCAGTCCTGCTGTCGCTCAGGACACCAGCCTGCTTCCAAGCTTTTACGGTCGCCTAAACATCACTGCTGTCCACAATCAACCTAAACATCAGGGCTCTGATTCGGAGTTTGTCAGCAATGCGTCGCGTATCGGAATTGAAGGCTCTCTGCCGGTGTCCAAAGGGCTGACCGTGATCTATCAGGCGGAATATCAGGTGAATCCGGATAATCGCCCTTTCGGCAACAGAACCCTCACGCAGCGTAATACCTATCTCGGTGTGGAAGGCGGCTTTGGCACATTGCTGGTCGGGCGTAATGACACTCCGACCAAGCTGTTGCAGAATCGCATAGATCTGTTCAATGATCTGGATGGCGATATTCGTACCCTCGTCGTATCCGAGAACCGCCCGAACGATGTCCTGCACTACATCAGCCCAACCATCGGTGGATTTGTGTTTTCCTATGCCGCGCTTCTGGATGGCAAGGATGTTCTCAGAGTGCGTCTCAGCAAGAACACCTCAGCATCCATGACCTACACCGACGGCCCTTTCTACGCAGGTCTAAGCGTCGACAATAATATGATCAACAATGATGTGCTGCGTCTGGTGACTCAGTACCGCATGGGTGATCTGCAGTTGGGTGCCCTGTACGAGCGTTCGAAGAACAGCAAAAACACTCGTGGCACTCAAGCTGGTGTGTTCGTGAGTGCCGCCTTAACGATGAATAAGTATGTGCTAAAGGCGCAGACTGGCATGTCTGACCAGCGTCGAGACGGTGGTCGCCAGACTTCGCTGGGGGTTGACTACAACCTCAATGGCGATTCCAAAGTGTTTGCATTGGCGACGCTGAGACGCTCAGACAATCACGCGATCGATAACGATCAGTTTGGCGCGGGGTTCGAGTATCGTTTCTAAGAGGCTGCGGGAAGCAGGCGCTCTTGGGGGAAGTGGCAGATGAAACGACTTCCCTTGCCGACCTGGCTGAGAGTTTCCAACCTGGCCCCGTGACGCACCAAGACGTGTTTGACGATTGCAAGGCCGAGACCGGTTCCCCCGGTCTCAGTGGAACGGCTCACATCGACACGATAGAAGCGTTCTGTAAGGCGTGGGATATGCTGTTCATCGATACCGACCCCGTTGTCTTGCACCTCGATATCCAGGCCCGTCGCCGTCAGTGAGGCTTTGAGCGTGATGACACCGTGATCGGGAGTGTACTTGGCAGCGTTGAAGGTGAGGTTGGAGATCGCGCTGTAAAGCTCGCTCATGCTGCCCTGAAGGGCATAGTCTCCCTCCAGTTCAATCCTGTACTCGTGACCCTTTACCGCAAACACCTGACTCGCCTCATTGCCAATTTCTCTGAGCAGGCCGGAAACATCGATCCGGTCGAGTTGTTTGGGCAATGACTGGGTTTCCAGCTGCGATAACGCGAGCAGGTCACGCACGATAGATTCCATGCGTTGGCACTGCTGAGACATCTGCTCCAAAGGTTTGGACCAGCGTGGTGGAAAACTGTCCTTATTGTCCAGCAGCGCCTCTAGATAACCATTGATGACAGTGATTGGGGTGCGCAATTCGTGCGAGACATTGCCGACGAAGTCTTTGCGCATCAGCTCCAGCTTGTGCATCTGCGTGATATCGCGCACCAGCATCAGACGATCTCCCTCGCCGAAGGACGTGATCTGAAACTCCAGCACGACGCTCTTGTTGATGGGGGAGGAGATTTTTAAAGGTTCATTGTAAATACCGCTCTCGAAGTACTCGAAGAAGCGTGGTTCGCGCAGTAGATTGGTTACAGGTTGCTGGCGGTCATCACCGGCACGGAAACCCAGCAGCTTTTCTGCCGCCCGATTCCACCACTCCAGAGTGCCTTTGTGATTGATCATCACCACGGCCATCTCCAGAACAGCGGACGACTCCTGGGCCTTGTTGAGAATGTTCTTGAGATAGTTGGCAGCTTCGCGTTCACGGCGCTGCAGGCGGAAGATACCTTCGAAGATATTGCCCCAGATGCCAGTGGCCTCAGGAAGCTCACCCTGCGTGGCTGAGGAGAGATGGTCGAGCCACGTATACAGCCGATACAGATGGTAAACGGTATGTGCCAGGTAGCCCAGGGCTGCTAAAAGCAGGACCAACGTCAGTTGGCCGGCCAGCAACCCGATCACGAATGCCGCAGCACTCAACATCAAGAAGCGATTCAGTTCAGAGCGCCAATCACGAAGCAAAGCGCAATTCCTTAAGCTGGGAGCGGGTGCGCGGCACTATAACTAATACCGCCGGCAAAATAAACGTCATCAGGGTTTGACAGAAAAACGGTACCCAGCACCCCTTACGGTCTGGACCAGGCGGGCGTAGTCAATACTGGCCTGCTCCACGGAGCTCAGTGCCTTGCGCAAGCGGCGGATATGAACATCAACCGTACGCTCTTCCAGGTAGACATTGCCACCCCAGACCTGATCCTGGATGTTATCGCGGCTGAAAACTTTTTCCTGGTGCGTCATGAAGAATTTCAGGAGCTTGAATTCGGTAGGGCCCATATCGACCGGTCTGTCCTCAATCGTAATGCGGTGACTGGACGGGTCCAACTGCAGGTCGAACACCCGCAGCGGCTTGTCCTGCTGATTGCCACTGGTTCTGCGCAGCACCGCGCGGATGCGGGCTACCAGTTCACGCGGCGAAAAGGGTTTGGTCACATAGTCATCCACACCGACGTCCAGACCCTGAACCTTATTGTCCTCACTGGTCTTGGCAGTCAGCATGATGATTGGCAGGTCTGCGGTCAGGTCTTCGCGTTTGAGACGCCTGGCCAGCTCGATGCCACTACCGCCGGGCAGCATCCAGTCCAGCAGTACCAGGTCCGGGCGGCTGTCCACAATGCTCACATAGGCCTGTTGTGCATTATCTGCCGCTATAGTTCTAAAGCCGGCGAGATCGAGGGTAATGCCGATCATGTCCCGTATGGCGGGCTCGTCGTCTACGATAAGAATTTTCGGTTCGCTCATAGTCTCGTCTGTCGTTTGTATGTGTTTGTAATTTCAATAATTCTATTAGATAACATTCATATTGCATCCGCGTGACACTAGCCGTAAATGCCTGTCACGCGATCTTTTCGCTCAGAAACGATACTCCATTTTCAGGCTCGCGGTGCGGCCTTCGGAATACCCGGTTGCCACCAGTCCGCCCTGGGTAATTTCCTTGCGCTCGTCCAGTAGATTCTGGGCCTTCAGATTGAGTTTCCAATGCTCCCCAAATTCCTTGATGAGGACCAGGTCCAGTTCACCGCGTGGCTGCTCGATCAGATCCGGAGCGCCGAGAATACCCACTTCATAAATGCGCGCTCCCACGTAGTTGTACAAGAGCGTGGCCGTGAGTCCATTATAATCGTCGTAACCCAGCTGACCATTGAACAGCCAATCCGATTGTCCTTGCAGCGGTCGCGAGCTGTTGGTGAGGATATTCTGTTCGGTGACACCAATTGTGACCTCCGATTGAATGTAGGAGATGTTGGTGGAGGCATAGAAGTTCTCCCAGCGCGCGCCGAGGAAATCGAACTGCTTGCGGAACTCGAATTCGATGCCCTGGTTCTCAGCGGATTCCGCGTTCACATAGCTGCGCGCGCTATTGGCCCCTGGCTGTACCACGGATTCAATCGGTGAATCGAAATCCTTCATGAACAGTCCCAAAGACACACTGTCACTGCCGTTGAGATACCACTCCCAGCGCATGTCATAGTTTTTGATATGGGCGATGCGCAGGTCGGGATTGCCCACCATCTCGTAGCCGGTCACCGGGTTGGTGAAGCTGGCGGGTGAGAGTTCGCGGAAGTCCGGGCGTGAGGTTGTCTCGCTGTAGCCAATACGGAATTGGTGGTTGTCGAGAATGTAAGTGGCGGTGACTCCCGGCAGGATGTCGCTGCTCGTCAGTTCCGCACCGACACCGCTGGCCGGGCGAAACAGATCGAAGGTATTGACGTTCTGTTGGTAGTCTTCCTGCCGAAGACCTGCGAGCAATTGAATGCGGTCGGAAAAATTAAGTTCAGTCTGCAGGTACCAGGACTCCAGACTACGCGTGGCATCATAGGTGTCAGTCGGTCGCGTGGTCTCACGCAGTTCGAAGCCGTTCGTATTGATATTCTGCGGTGCGAGTATTTTTGCAAGAGACTGATTCAAAAAGCCTGGTTCATCAACGATGTCACCCAGTTCAAAGAAGGTGAAGCGTCGGATCGCATAGTCGCGTTCACTGTCTTGTTTTGCATAGCCGCCGGATACGATGATCGTCGCATCTAAGGGTCCATAGAACACGGCATTCGAATCAATTGCATATTCTGTATTGAGATCGCTCAGTTCGCTGTAGCGACGCGCATTACCGTCCGAACGCAGGTTGAAACGATAATTTTCATCAACAAGATCGTAGCGGTACTCGCGTGTATCGGGTGCATTGCGATCTGCTGTGGAGCGATTGTAGCGCCAGGCCACTGTCAATTCGTTGGCGTCAGGGAAGTAGTGATCGCCCTGCAACTGGTGGGACATCAGTTCTCTTTCGATGAACTCAATTTCGCTGATTTTACTGTCCAGCCCTTCATCACCGAAGTAGCCGATCTGTTCGCCGGCAATGTTGTCTGATTGCCGCAGCAGAATACTGGTTGTACTCAACGAGTGATTCTCGGAAAGTTCCAAGCCGGTGGAGAATATTGAACTAACGTCGACATTGTTCTCAGTGCCGTAATAGGTGAATGCGTTTTCTCTGACCAGATCGTCCACACCACTGACTTTATAAGAGTTGCGTTCGATCTCGTGATTGTCCCAGCCGTTTTTGTAGTCGAGGGCGGCGAGATAGGTGAAACGATATTCGCCAAGGTCATGATAATTGCCGAGCGATGCGGTGGCACCGACATCGACAGGCAAAGAGTTGTTGCTAAGATTGTAATCGGTGTTCAGGCTCTGGCCGATTTTTTGCAGCTCCGCAGTCGTATATCCGCCGGTATCGAGATAGGGGCTGCGCCGCTGCAGCCGTTGTCCATTCGCTGTCGCCTGCTTCAATAAAGCGGGGATCTGCCGGCTGCCATCATCATAGCCTAGCCAGTCTTTGCCACCTGATTGTGCTTCCCGACCCTTTTCAAAGGTGGCGCCATCAGTCATGCCGACCGAACTGCTGAGGTTGAAGAAAAACTCGTCACTGCTCTTCTTGGTTTTCATCTGCAGGACGCCGCCACCGAATTCGCTGGGGAACTGGGCAGAATAGGTTTTCTGTACCACAACACTGTCCATGATCGCGTTGGGAAAGAGATCCAGAGGAACGACTCGATTGAGTGGCTCTGGACTCGGCATGCTGGAACCATTCAATAGCGCGGAGGAGTAACGCTCTCCAAGTCCGCGCACATATACATACTTCCCACCCACCAGGCTGATGCCCGCCACACGCTTCAACCCTTCGGCGATGTTGGTGTCGCCTGACCGCGCAAACTCTTCGTTGGTAAGGACGCTGGACAGTGCAGAGGTGCTGCGCTTCTCGTCAGGAACAAAGCGTCCGATGACCGCAATTTCTTCAATCTTTGAATCGGTTGCGGTGATCGATGTGGCAGCCGATGGGGTCGCGGTGCGGTCGAGTTCCTGAGCCAGAATCGGCATGTTGCTCAGAGTCAGGGCAATTGCTGCAGGAAGAGCTCGTTTAATCATAGTGGCATGTCCGTAGTAAGGGGTTGATGCGGAAGACGGGCTAATTGTAATGAGCGGACATGACAGAAATATTTCAGTAAGAACAAATTGGCACTGATTGTTGCAGAATTGTGGAAGTTTTATTGCCGTTAAAAGACAAGGGGGTGCCACTGGCACCCCCTTTTTTTTAGCGTTCCTGAAGGCCTCCTGCGATCAGTTGCCGAACATCCAGCCGGCAGTCCAGTCAGTTGTCGCGCTTTTCACGGCGCCGATGTGAGTCACCTTGTCGAAGAATGCATCGCTCAGTGTGGCAGCTGCCAAGGCGTTCAGTGTCGGGCCGTTCACAACGCCGGACAAATCTGCTGTGCCAGTGCTGTTGCCGACCTGGCCGTTGAACCAAGCAGAGATCGCCCATGGATCTGTGGCGACTTCGGCGAAGGGGACGGCACACGCGAAGCGGGTGTTGGTCATTGTCAGTTGCCCCGTCAGGGTCGTTGCAGTGCTGCCGCCGTTGAGGAACGTGGCATTGTCGTTGATGTCCAGGCAGTAAGAGTCAAAGCCCGTGACCACTGTGTTGTGGATGTTGGCACCCGTTCCTCTGCGCAGTTCCATTCCTCGTCCGCCGACTCCTTTGCCGATAAGGGTGAAGTTGGCCAGCGTCGGTTTGGAGCGTGGCAGTGAGTCGAAAGCAAACTCATTGTTGTCCGCTTCGATACCGCGGTCATTACCGGTACGTTGTTTGAGAACAGCGTGCTGTACCTTGCCGTTCCAGCCGAAGGTCCAGTCAAAGGAGTCGTCTTCGTTGCCCGTGAGAATCAGGTGCTTGGCGTTGACAGAGCCGCCGAAGAATTCGATGCCGTCATCGGAGCTGTTGTGGACCTGAACGTAATCCACAGTAGTGCCGCTGCCTACGCCCTGGAAGGCGATACCATTCAGCTCGTTGGTCGGGGTGATGTTCTGACCTGGGTATTTTACGATGACATAGCTGAGTACACCGCTGTTGTCTGTTGCAATATTGCCGCCGTATTTGCCGGTGGAACCTTCACCTTCAAGTTCGCATAGAGCCGTGCCCGCAGCACAACCATTCACGGGGGCGTTGCCGTTGATGATCAGGCCGCCCCAACGACCGGAGGTGGTGGCCGTGGCATTGGCTTCGTCGTCGTAAGTGAAGATGATCGGTGCAGCTTCGCTGCCGTTAGCCACGATCTTGGAGCCTCGACTGACCACCAGAAAGTTGAGTCCAACCGGCGCAATAACCTTGGTGCCTGCGTCTATGGTGAGAGTGGCTGAGCTGGCATTGTCTCTGCCAACGAATACAGCCCCGTCCAGCAGGTAGACATTGTTCGCATTCAGGTGAGTGTTGCTGGTAAGCGTGCCTGTCACCACGCAAACGGGCTTACCATCGTAAGTGGCAACAGTATTCGATGCGCGGGTGTTGGTCGGACAACCGGCCGCAGGCGTTGCTGCAATCGAAAAGCTCACTGGTGCACTGGTGTACGCGAGAGTATTGATGTTGTTGCCGGTGTAGTAACCGAAGTACACCTGGAAGTCCAGGCCCGCCAGGTTGGAGTTGGCGCCGATCAGATCCTGTATGACAGTAATGCGCTCTTGAGCGCCCAGTTTTTTGACGGCGAAAGGAGAAAGCCCGCTGACCTTGCCATCCCAAGGCAGAAAGAGTCCGCCGGAAACCAGCTTGAATGCTCCAACTCCGGGAATTTGCACCAGAGCGATCAGGCTGCCAGTCTTGCCGACATCGCTGGCTGCAACATTTATTGTGCCGGTGACATCCACTGCGGCGCTGCTGGCGCTGGATTTAGTGTAGGTGGAGCCATTATTGATGGTGGCACCACCTGTGAATGTGGCGGTAGTTGCGGCGCCGCTGGCAGTGGCAGCAGTCAGCGTTGGCTCTTGAGCCTGTGCAGTCAGAGCAGAAAGCCCAAGGGTCGCAGCGATTATGCCGGTAAACAGTTTTTTGCGGTTCAAGTTCATGATTACTCCTGAGGTCAGGTCCTGAGTAGGACGATGGCATGCTAAATTTGCTCAGGGGCCATCCTATTCGTGCAATGTTGCAGTTGTGCGTCATGGAAATGACATTTTTATTGCAGTCAGGTGATGGCCGGTGACAATGCTTTGCCTGAGTGGCTGGCAAGATCGGCGTAAGGAATCTGTTGCCTGCGTCACAAATTTGCTGATCGGCCGACTAGTTAGGGAATTAACTACGCTTTTTGTTGTCGCGCGGGCTATAATTGCCGCGTTTTTTTACGCTCAGATATTTCAAAGGAGAGGCCATGAAAAAAACTTACCTGACAGCATTGAGTCTGATGTTCGCCGCAGGCTTCGGCGTAATAGCACCCAGCGCAGCCGTAGCGGATGCCGGACAGTTCTATATTGCCCCTGGTCTGCAGCGGATTGATTACGACAAAGGCCGCCTGCTGAACGATGAGACCGGATTCACGTTGGGCCTTGGTTATGATTTCACCAACCAGTTAAGTGGCGAGATCAACGTATTTGATATGGATCTGGACGGTACCGGTCCGGATGACGATGTGTTCCACTCACGTTTTGACCTGCTCTATAACCTGGACCAGAAAATTGGTGCTCTGAGCACGTTCGTAGTCGGTGGTGTTGGTCACAATCGCTTCAGCCAGAACGAGGAAAGCGTGTTTGATGCCGGCGCCGGCGTGAAATACCAGATCAACGACAATCTGGTCTGGAGAACAGTGGTCAAAAAATTCTGGGGCATGGACGAACACTTCCATGACTACGGAATTGATACATCACTGGTTTTCAGTTTTGGCGGCAACAGTGCCGCTCCGGCCGCAACACCAGCACGCGCCGCCGCAGCATCTGCTGCGCCTTCTGCACCAGCAGCGCCGGATCAGGACGGTGATGGCGTACCAGACAGCCGTGATGCCTGTGCAGATACTCCGCGTACTCACCGCGTTGACAACACTGGTTGCTCAATCGTCGTTGAAGAAGTGGCCCGTATCGATCTGAATGTGCAGTTCGATTTCGATCAGGCGGTTGTGAAGCCTGAATTCAACGCTGAAATTCAGCGCGTGGCGGATTTCCTCAATGCCAATCCTGACACAATCGCTGCGCTGGAAGGTCATACCGATTCCCAGGGAAGCGATGAATATAATCAGGATCTATCCGAGCGCCGTGTGAACGCAGTGCGTCAGGTCTTGATCGAGCGGTTCGGTATTGCCTCAGGTAAAGTCAGTGCACGCGGCATCGGTGAATCCCGTCCGGTTGCCAGCAATGACACCGCTGAAGGCCGTGCTCAGAACCGTCGCGTACAGAGCGTAATCTCCTCGACTCTGCAGCGTTTCGAGCCACGCTGATCTCTGCTGTCATCAATGGTCAGCAGTCAATGAACCCCTGCCGTATGAGAATGCGGCAGGGGTTTTTGCATTCGCGGAGTCGTATTAGCAGTGAATGACCAGAACTTGCATGAATTTTCAACCCTAAGCCTGGATTGCGACGAGCTGCTCTGGCGTCCTATCGGACAGGTATTGCCCCGTCCCGCTCCGAACTTGCAGTCTTGGTTGCTGGATCCCGGCTCCCTCACGCAGCGCTTGAAGGAGACTTGCGCTCAACTGTCAGGCACCAGCCAGTTCAAGGTGCTGGTCTTAGAAGAGGGTTGGCTCTGCAGGCAGAGGCCGGCGTTGTTGCAGTGTTTTGCACCCCATGTCGCGCGGGAGCGCATGTGGTCGCGCAAGGTGCTCTTGCAATGTGGTGATACGCCATGGGTCGCCGCTCACTCTCTGATTCCCGTCAGTAGCATGCAGGGTCCTCTCAAACGTCTGCGTGCCCTGCATGACAGACCGCTGGGAGAGTTCCTGTTTCGCCACCCTCAATTGCGGCGCGATCAGCTTGAGCTGACTAAGGCTGGCAAAGTCTGGGGCCGGCGCTCGCTGTTCCATCTCTACAACAAACCATTACTGGTGGCCGAGTTTTTCCTGCCGGCGTTACTGCAGGCGGACGCTGCTCTTTCCATCTCGGAATGAGTGCCTGGCAGCGGGCCGTCGGTTGAAAAGCACCAGTCTGTGCATTACATTCACTGCGCCTATCCCTTCCGGAAATCATCCCATGGAACAGTCAGTCCCCGCAGCCAGTGCCCTGACCGGCAGGCGCATCATCGATCTCTCCCGCGTGCTTGGAGGGCCATACTGCACACAGGTGTTGGCTGATCACGGGGCGGAAGTCATCAAGATTGAACCGCCACAGGGCGACGAGACGCGCGACTGGGGGCCACCCTTTCATGAGGGTGATGCGGCCTACTACATCGGTGTGAATCGCAACAAGCGCTCCATGGGGCTGGACCTGACTCAGTCCGCAGGGCGCGACCTGCTGTTGCGGTTGCTGGAAGGGGCAGACATTCTGCTGGAGAATTTCAAACCCGGCACTATGGAGAAATGGGGGCTCGGGTATGAGGAGGTGCTGCGGGAGCGTTTTCCGCGTCTGATTCATTGTCGAGTCAGTGGCTTTGGAGCGGACGGACCGCTGGGTGGCTATCCGGGTTATGACGCGATCGTGCAGGCCATGGCAGGATGGTTCAGTGTCAATGGCGAGCGGGGCCGTGAGCCAACTCGCCTTGGAATTGCCATGGTGGATATGGGGACTGGGTTGTACACCGCTGTCGCGCTGCTTATGGCGCTGGCCGAACGGGAGCGTTCCGGGCTCGGCCAATACATCGACATGACGCTCTACGACTGTGCCGTGTCATTGATGCACCCACACATCGTCAACTACAAATTTTCCGGCAAAATTCCCGTTGCCACGGGCAATGCCCATCCCAATATCAGCCCATACGATACTTTTCGCACACGCACGAAGGATATCTTTATCGGTGCCGGTAACAGCGGTGCGTTTGCCAAGCTCTGTGATGAACTTGGGTGTCCGGAACTGACGGGAGACTCGCGTTTTACTCACAACATCGATCGCGTCACTAACCGGGCTGATCTGAAAGCAGAGCTGGAGGCGCGCCTCATGAAGATCGATGGGGCCGAGCTATGCGGAAGGTTGTTGCAGGCGGGGTTACCTGCCGGCCCGATTCACAATACGGCGCAGGTGGTGGCGCATCCGCACACCCAGCATCGCGGCATGAATGTCGAACAGGATTGGTATCGGATGACGGGAACTCCGATAAAGTTTTCCCGAACCCCGGGCACACTGCGTCACCTGCCACCGAAGTTCGGGCAGCATACACGGCAAATTCTTACGGAGTATGGTATGACAAAAAGCGAGATCAATATCCTGCTCAGTGCCGGTGTGGTGCTGGAAAAAAGGCGCTAGGAGATCTCGGGATAAATGCCCGCAATCTGTCGGATTATTGCTGCGCTGCGGGCATTCGCACACGCAGTTGCACATTTTCCGTTCTGCTGGCTGTACCGCTGATCAGGGCGGGTCGGAATTGCATGATCTCGGCAAGCTTGCGGGCCTGGACCCGGTTGGCGGTGTTGTCTGGTTCAATCTGCGCGATTACAGCGGATGAGACCTGGCCATTGGAACGCACCTCGAAGTGCAGCACTGCCTCCATCTGGCCGTCGTCGGCGTTCGCCGAAGTTTCCAGCCCCGTCATCAGGGTTGCCATCACATCGTATTCACCCAGATCATAAAGAGGTGGTTCCGCTTGGAGGCTACAATCCGGTTTGGCCTGTTCCAAGGTTTCGTGGAATACCGTCACTGGCAGCAGTACCGGGCAGCGCGTCAATTCCTCCAGTAATTCGGGAGAAACCCCAGCGTCCGTCAGTAGTGCGAGTGCGTCCCGATAGTGCTCCAATGCCGGCCCTGGCATGCTACTGCCTCGGCGTGCACCGGCAAAATGCCCGGGGTTGTTTTCATACTGCTGTTTTATCAGCGTCACATCCCCCATCGCTATCAGGGTGAGCGCCTCGGCTTCCCGATTGCCACTTGCAGCATAGAGTTCACGAATGCGTTTGAGCTTCTGCTGGCTCGTCGCCATATTATTCTTGAAAGAGCGCTCGATGACCGTGCTGGCACGTGAGCCATATATGGCCTCGATCTCAATCTCGGTCAGCCCTCTGGAAACCCGTTGGCTACTCGCATTGCCAGAATGTGGTGTGCTGCGGATACCTTCAGTGAGGAGCATCAAGTCTTGCGACGTCTCATTGGTCATCATGATGGCGAGCCCGATGTAGGTGGCAGCCATGGCTTCGTCGTAGAGATAGGGGACCAATTCTTCACTGTCAGTACCAAAATGGACTTCGGCGATCTGGGAGGCCTGTTCTTCCATTTTGCTGAATTGCACCAGATGCAACGCCTCCCTCTCCCGACTGTCGTGTCCCAGCGCTCTGAGGTGCCAGTCTCCCAGCTGTTTGAGACCTGCGAGCTGTTCAGGGGGGGGCAGTGTATTGTCCCGCTGGTATACCCAGGACAGGTATTGAAGGGTGTCGCTGACGTCTTCCCACTGACCGTCAGCTGAACGCAGTTGCAACAGCGTCTGAATCACCGGGATCTGTTCGGCGCTGTAGAGGCCATTGCTGATGCGGTGAATCTGTAGCTGCTGATCCAGCAGGGGCAGCGCATCGTCGTGATTACCCGATTCGATGAGCGTCCGGCTCAGACCTGCCAGCGGCTCGATCAGGCGCTGGTCGTAGGGACCGAATTCGCTCTGCAACTGGTCGATGGTCTGCTCGTATTCCGACACACGATTGACATGATCGATGGAGCGCTGGGTATCGCTGCCATTCTGCGCAGCGGCGCTGTTCTGCTGTGCAAGCAGGGCACTGTCATTGAGGCATGCCAGTGTCAGTACCAGCACGGAGGAGCGTCTGGCGAGGGTTTTCAGTAATCTGTTCCTGCCGTTGCTGGCTGTCATCTGCAGATTCTCTGATGTTACGGCCTTGCGGCCGCGCTTTTGATTTCCTGTTTTACCGCATTCTAGCCCAGTCTTTAGGGGTAAGCACTTGTTGCAAGCAATTGTTGACAGTGCCGGAAAGTTGAAATACATTCTCCGCCCACTGAGCTGCCTGTCAAGGCAGACCAAAGCATCAGGAACCCTAACAGGACCGATAATGACCGCTTCAGCGTTCAGTACACAACGATTTGCCATGGCAGCTGCCATGCAGGCCGCGCGCAACGCCGCGGCCCGTCGTCGTGCGCGTGCGCAAAGCGCCCATTATCCGGAGATGCCTGAGACTCTCTAAAGACGGTTAGCTAAAGACAGCTAGAACTACCGAAACCAAAAACCTCCAGGCGTCTCGCACCCTGGAGGTTTTTTTTTACCCGCGAAAACTGGAGGCAACATGAACAGCATAGAAATAGAAGACTCGCTCGGCCTGACCATCTGTATGAAGCAACCCGTCGCCATAGAGCGCGGACTGGGCAGTCATGTCTGGGACGACAAGGGGGCACGCTACTTGGATTTTACGGCGGGCTGGGGCGTGACCAGTCTCGGTCATAGCCATCCTGTGCTCGTCAGCGCGATACAGGAGCAGGCGGCCAAGATCATGCAAAATCCAAATTCCGGGTTCACCTATTCGCCAGTTCGTGCGCGTCTGCTGACCTTGTTGCAGGAGGTGTTGCCGCAGGGACTGATCAGGGTGTTCTTTGCGAACAGCGGAGCGGAAGCCAACGACGCGGCAGTCAAATTAGCTAGAAAAGTGACGGGCAGGCCTGAAGTGATTGCCGTGGCGGGGTCGTTTCATGGCCGTACACTCAGTACCTTGTCGCTTTCCGGCGGGAGTGACAATGCCGCGAAGTATCTGCCTCTGGTGCCGGACAATAGTTTCGTCCCTTTCGGTGAGATCGACGCACTTGCGGCCGCACTGAGCGACAGAGTCGCGGCGGTGATTCTAGAACCGGTGCAGGGTGAAGGAGGCGTGCGCGTGCCTCCGAAAGGCTATCTCAAGGACGTAGCTGCACTTTGCGAGGCGCATGGGGCGCTGCTGATTGCCGATGAGGTGCAGACCGGATTCTGTCGCACCGGAAGTTTCTTTGCCGTGGATGCCGAGCAGGTCCGACCCGACATTCTGACCATGGGGAAAGGTATCGCCGGTGGTTTTCCGTTTGCGGCGTTTGCCTTGACGGAAGCGGTGGCTGCGGGGGTCAACAAGGGGGATCACGGTGGGACATACTGTGGCAATCCGCTTGGTTGTGCGGCGTCGCTTGCAGTTCTCAGATACCTGTTGGAACACAAGATTGCCGAACGCGTCACACGTATGGGGCAATTTGCGCTGCAACACCTGGAGAGGTTGGCGCAGCGGTATCCGGAGTCCATCGTGCAGGTGCGTGGCCGAGGATTGTTGATAGGCCTCCAGATGCATAGTGATGCTCAGGTCAGCGAGCTGACTGAGCGCTGTCTGGCGCTGGGCCTCATGGTGACTCCGACACGCAATGCAGTGCTCAGAATTATTCCCAATTTGTTGATTACCAAAGACGAGTTGCTGGGCGGATTCGAAACGCTTGAATCGGCACTGGCGGTCATGTGTTCCCGCGATTCTGTGGCCGCTTAGGTTCCGTGTGCCTGAATATGAATTGCAGTAGCCATGGGCTAGTATGACTTCGGACAAATATGATTCAGCGGGCAGACGACTATCTGGATCACAAGGCTGTTGAGCTGGGGCCGGAGTTGCAGCGGGTTTGCCCAAATGGCATCGACATCTATTTCGAGAATGTCGGCGGTGACGTGCCCCGGGCTGTTGCTCCACTGCTCACCAAGGGGGGCAGAGTGGCTATCTGTGGCTACGTCTCCCACTACAACGCCGCCGATATCACCAAGGTGGTGATGCCGCAGGACATCCTCAAAGAGGCGCCCAATGTGCCGGAGCACCGCTTCTTTGTGGTGACGGAGTGGATGGAGCGCTGGCCGAAGCGCTGCTGCGTAATGGCGTTCGTGTCTACCTCAGCAGCGTCTTCGCGCTGACCTGGGATTCTTTGAATCGAAGATGACAGGCCATTTCATTGGAACAGTCATTCCTTTTGATGGTGGAGCCAGTATCTGCAAAGGGAAGAGAGATTGGTCTACGCCATAAAAGGCTGGTTCCTTTGCTCGCCCCTTGTTAGCTTGTAATTATGCTTTTCTATAACTTTTATGTGAATGACATGGCCTATTTGAACGAATGATTTCTGGAAGGGGGCAAGGTGAGCTTATTCAATCTGACTGGGAAAGTGGCATTGATCACTGGCTCAACCAAGGGCATTGGTCTGGCAATCGCCAGGCGCATGGCGCAAGCCGGTGCGCAGGTAGTGATATCGAGCAGGAACCAACAGGCCTGTGACGAGGTGGCTGCCACTATCAATACGGCAGTCAATGCAGAAGGAGGCATGGCGGTCGCGATTGCCTGCAATATCAATTACAAAGAGCAGTTGCGCCTGCTTGTCGACAAGGCCACGGCGCATTTGGGTGGCATTGATATTCTGGTGTGTAATGCGGCATTGAATCCGCATTACGGTTCATCGCAGGACATTCCCGATGAGGCATTCGATAAAATAATGAATGCCAACATCGGGAGTGCTCACCGCCTTTGCCAGATGGTTCTGCCAGCCATGGCGGCCAGGGGAGGAGGTGCGGTAATTATCGTTTCCTCGATCGCCGGCCTCAAGGGCAGTGCTGCCCTCGGTGCTTATGGCATCTCCAAGGCGGCCGACATGCAGATGGCGCGCAACCTTGCTGTCGAGTGGGGACCGAAGAATATCCGCGTTAACTGTATAGCCCCGGGGCTGGTGCGTACCGATTTTGCCCGCGCCCTCTGGGAGAATCCTGAAACCTATGCCGCTACGGTGGCAAAGTATCCACTGCGCCGTATCGGTGAGCCTGATGAAATCGCCGGGGCGGCGATTTTTCTGGCCTCGGATGCCGGCAGTTTTACCACTGGCCAGACTCTCGTCATCGACGGTGGCGGGACGATTGCCGATTAGTGTTGTGCCATTGAAGACTGATTTTGGAGATTACGAGCATGATGAACCTGGGGCTGTCGGCCGAGATGGTGGAAATTCGCGAGAAGAGCCGCCGCTTCGTGGAAGTGGACGTGGCCGCCGTCGAGCATGAATATCATGCCGAGATCTCCGTCGGGGACCGCTGGTCGCACAGTCCGCGCCAGGAAGAGATCATGGAGGGGCTGAAACTGAAGGCCCGCGCACTCGGGCTGTGGAATTTTTTCCTGCCCAAGAGTCAGGGAGGCGCCGGCATCTCCAATCTCGAGTATGCCCATCTCGCCGAGATCATGGGGCGCAGCCGTCTGGCCTCCGAGGCTTTCAACTGCAGTGCGCCCGACACCGGCAATATGGAAGTGCTGGAGCGCTACGGTTCGGAGGAACAAAAGGAGCAGTGGCTGCAGCCTTTGCTGGCCGGGAAGATCCGTTCGGCGTTTGCCATGACCGAGCCGGACGTCGCTTCCTCCGATGCCACCAATATCGCCACGACGGCGATGCTTGATGGCGACGTATGGGTCATCAACGGGGAGAAATTCTACATCTCCGGTGCGGGTGACAAACGCTGCAAGGTCATGATCGTGATGGTGGTCACCGATCCTGGTGCATCCAAGTACAACCGTCAGTCACAGATTCTGGTGCCGATGGATACCCCTGGGGTGGAGGTCGTCCGGCCGATGGAAGTCTTTGGGCGGGATGACGCACCACACGGGCACATGCACATTCGTTATCACAACGTGCGTGTGCCACAGAAGAACATCATTCTGGGCCGTGGGCGTGGTTTCGAAATTTCCCAAGGCAGGCTTGGGCCGGGCCGCATTCACCATTGCATGCGTTCCATCGGCGCCGCCGAGAAGGCGCTGCAACTGATGTGTGAGCGCTCCTTAAGTCGACAGGCCTTCGGCAAACCGCTGGCCGAACTCGGGGGCAATTATGACGCCATTGCCGACAGCCGGATCGAGATCGAGATGTGTCGCCTTCTGGTGTTCAAGGCCGCGTATCTCATGGATACCATCGGCAACAAGGCCGCCCGCGACGCGATCTCCCAAATCAAAGTGGCGGTGCCCAACATGTCCCTGCGCGTGATCGACCGGGCCATTCAGATGCACGGCGCGGCAGGTGTGTCTCAGGACTTCCCGCTGGCAGCACTGTGGACTGGTCAACGCACCCGGAGGCTTGCCGATGGTCCCGACGAGGTGCATCGTCGCGTTGTTGCCAGAACAGAGTTGGCCAAGTATCAAAAATAGGTATCGACAGTAGATAGCGACTGATCCAGGCGGCGTGCCTCGACGTACACTGCACAAGTACACACTATGAGAGCAAGCGCGTCGGATTAGTCGCTGTGGAAGCGGGCCCGGCCCGCGATACGGCCTAATGCATACAGCCGGCCTCGCCCACCAGGAACTGACATTGAAAATCGCCATAATCGGATCGGGTATCTCCGGTCTCAGCGCAGCCTATTATCTGCATAACCATCACGACATAACCCTCTACGAGGCCGAAGATCGCCTTGGTGGCCACACGGCTACCGTCGAGGTGAACCTTGCCGGGCAGGCTCATCGCATCGACACTGGGTTCATCGTTTACAATGACTGGACCTATCCCAACTTCATCCGCCTGATGAATGAGGTGGGCGTCGTCTCGCGCCAGTCCGATATGAGCTTCAGCGTAAGCTGCGAGAGAACTGGTCTGGAGTTTGCCGGAGTCGATGGGCAACTGAGCCTTATCAACGGGCTGTTCGCGCAGCGCCGCAATCTGTTCTCGCCCTCATACCTTGGCATGTTGCTCGACATCGTGCGCTTCAACAGCCTGGCGGTAGCGGATGTGGAGGATGATCGCATAGATCCCCAGATCAATCTGCGCGACTATGTGCGCCGCCACAAACTGGGCAAGTTGTTCACTGAGTTTTATCTCATCCCGATGGCCTCTGCCATCTGGTCGACGCCCTTCAATGACATGTATGACTTCCCCATGCGTTTCATGCTGCCCTTCATGTACAGGCATGGACTACTCAGTGTCAGTAATCGCCCGAAGTGGCGCACAATCCTGGGTGGCTCAAGCAGTTATATCGATCCGTTGAGTGCGGGTTTCCGTGATCGTATTCGCCTATCTAGCCCGGTGACTGGCGTGGAGCGTTACGAGGATCATGTCCTGATTCATTCCACCAGTGGGGGGCAGGCCCGGACAGAGCGTTACGAGCAGGTGATTCTGGCCTGTCACAGCGATCAGGCCATGGCACTGCTGCGCGATGCCTCCACGGCTGAGATGGCGACACTGTCATCCATTCGCTACCAAGAGAATGACGTGGTGCTGCACACGGATATTGGTCAGTTGCCCCATAGCAAGCGTGCCTGGGCCAGTTGGAACTACCGGTTGACGCCGGGTTGCGAGGACGCCCTGCCGATTATCACCTATGACATGAATCGCCTGATGGGGATCGATTCCACCGAACGGTTTTGTGTGACACTGAACAACACAGCGGCGATTGCGCCGGACAAGATCAAGCGGCGTTTTGTCTACGCTCACCCCATCTTCACGCAAGCGGGAGTGGGCGCGCAGGAGCGCTGGGAAGACATCAATGGCCGGCGCCGCACGTGGTTCTGTGGCGCCTGGTGGGGCAAGGGCTTTCATGAGGACGGTGTAAACAGCGCCCTCAAGGTGGTGAAGGCGCTGGGGGTTCCCGTTACGGGAGATTGATCAGGACAGCCAGTCCAGCGTGTGGCTCAAAGCAGTGAGTTTGAAGCTGCGCGGTTCGGTGTCGCTGTCCTTGTGGGTGTTGTCCTCGACAGAGTCGCTGCCGGGGGCGACAACGCCCGGTGCGTCGTGGCCCGGGCCAAAGAGCACCTTGGTGGAAAAACTATCCAGATCAAACAAGACCAGACTCGCCTGCTGTTCCTGTGGCAGCAGGGCCGCGGGTGTAATACGCGGACTCTGAGCAAACAACAGGGCGCGATCGACGGGTGACCACTGCAGATTGTAGATTGAATCCTCTGTCGTGAAGACAGTCACCGGGGAACTGGGGAGTCGAGTGGAACCGAGGATTAGACTGGAGCCTTGGTCGTGGTACCGAACATAGGCAAACAGCCCACCGTCTCTGGAGATGACCGGGTTGCTGCTGTCCAGACTGTCGATCGCGACGACCGTCGCGCCGTTTTGGCTGCTGCTCTGCGCGGCCACCGTCTCCAGGCGTCCGTCCAGCAAGGCGTCGAGGTCAGCCTGGCTGCTGAGATTGATATCAGCCAGTGCGATGCCGCTCTCAGGGGTGCTGCCACCCGCAATCGACGCGGGCAGCTGCACCATGGTCAGCAGGGCCGCAGTCACCGCCAGCGAAGCGGCCAGGGCAAGGCCACGTGCCGACCTGATATAGGATGACTGACTGAAGGACGCTCTGGTCATTTGCAGGTTCTGCACCACGGGGCCTGAGGCAGCTCTGTTCGAGCTATCTGCCCTGACCAGTTCAATCGGTGCCTCGTACTCGCACACTCTGCTGTCAGCGTTCAGTCGGTAGCCAGTCTTGGGGATGGTGTCGATGAGGCGTGCGTCGCTCCCGGGGTGCACCAACTGCTTGCGCAGCTCGGAGACCGCACGCGTCAGGGAATTCTCGTTGACGATGACCCGTGGCCACAGATGGCTCATCAACTCGTCGCGGCTGAAGACCCTCTGCGGCGCGGCGGCGAGCAGGCACAGCAGGTGCATCAGGCGCGGTTCCAGCGAACGGCGTTGTTGCCCAATGAGATCGGGGCTGTAAGTAGCGGGGTTGTGAAGTTCGAGGTGGCGGAGGCTGATCAACTCATTGCTGTCGGGTCGGATCAGCCATTGATTCAGGCAAAAGGGTTGCCGGCGCGGCGCGGGGCATCCACCCGTATTCCGCGTCTCTGCCGTGTCCTGTTGCGCTACCGATTCTGCAGGATATCCAGCATTCTTGCTGTCCATGATGTGCCTCTGTACTGCTTTAGTCTCTTGGGTGTGTTCTGACCGCTTCGTCAGCCTGCCTGGGGTTTGGACATCTATGAGGGCGCAGTCGTTCAAATTCAAGCAAAAGTTTTTACGCGCCGCCTCTGCAATCCTGTCTGCGGCGCTATCGCGATTCTAGATGAAATTGTCTGCCGTGCGCAGTGCACCCCACATTCTTCACGTTTTCTGGATATTAAATTCATTCATTCGTCAGGTTTTTGCATCCGGCTCTCCCTACATTGAGTTCCATGCAAGGTGCGGCACACGCCGTCACCGTTCCAATCAGGAGGACTCGAAGATGAAGAAATTACTGGCAGTCGGTTTGATTCTGGTGTCCACGCTGGGGCTGGGTGTAGCCAATGTGCAGGCACTGAGTGAAGAGGCGAGCAATGGTGGCGTGCCGTCACTGGCGCCCATGCTGGAAAATGTGACCCCGGCAGTGGTGATCGTCTCCACATCGCAGAGAGCTGCCGCTCCGGAAGGGTTGCGCGATTTCAATGAGAAAGAGTTGCGCCGTTATTTCAACGATCAAAACGGGCAAGTGCCACCGGATCTTCCAGGTGGCAATGGCCGTGGCGGTGAGGTCAGGGGGACCGGTTCGGGCGTGATCGTTGACGCCGACAAGGGCTACATCGTGACCAACCACCATGTAATCGCCAATGCCGATGAAATCACCGTGTCATTGCAGGATGGTCGGGAAGTTCCGGCCAAGCTGATTGGCAGCGACGCCAGTACCGATGTCGCCCTGCTGCAGATTGAAGCAGACGACTTGCAGGCGCTGAGCTTTGCCAACATCGATAACCTGCGGGTTGGTGACTATGTAGTCGCCATCGGCAACCCCTTTGGCATCGGCCAGACGGTGACCTCCGGCATTGTCAGTGCCCTGGGGCGTGGCGGGCTCAACAATGAGAATTATGAAGACTTCATCCAGACCGATGCGGCGATCAACGTCGGCAATTCTGGTGGCGCGCTGGTCGACCTAGAAGGGCGTCTGATCGGCATCAACACCGCGATCATTAGCGGCAGTGGATCGAGTGCGGGTATCGCCTTTGCAGTGCCGGTGGACATGATCGCAGCGGTCATGGAGCACCTGGAGCGCGACGGAGAAGTGCGTCGCGGGCAGCTTGGGGTGCAGATTCAGGATCTGACCAGTGCCATGGAATCCACACTCAATACCGGTGCCGGCAAGGGTGCCTTGGTGACCAGCGTGATTCCGGGCAGTGCGGCCGAGGCTGCAGGTATCCAGGTCGCCGATGTCATCACTGAGATCGCGGGCCGTAAAGTCGAGAGTGGTCGCGAGTTGCGCAACATCGTCGGCCTGCTGCGTCGCAGTGAAGAGGTTGATTTGGTGCTGTTCCGTGACGGCAAGCGCGAGCAGATCAAGGCAGTGATCGGTGGTGAGGAGCGCAGTGTCGCTGCTGCAGAAACCGATGCCGAAGAAGGCAGGGAGCTCAATCAGCTGTCCTTCAATGGCGCCCGATTGGGTACCCTGGAGCCCTCCAGTGCGCTCGCCAGGGCAGCAGGTGCCAGCGGTGGAGTCGAGGTGCTGGAGGTCGATGAACAGAGCCCGGCATTTCGCGCCGGCCTGCGTCCCGGCGATATCATCCAGACAGTCAATCGTAGCCCTGTGACCACGCTGGGCGAATTCAACGCCATGGTTTCCGAGGATGTGCCGCTGACCGTGTTGGGAGTGCTGCGTGAGGGGCGTCAACTGCTGGTGATCCTTTCGTGACCAAACCTTGCGTGATCAACTTGGCCTGATCTGTCCCAAGAGCGCGCGCGTAACAACGCGCAACAGGTATACAGATTTAGACGCAAGTGCAGGTGAAGGTTTTGCAGGACGGTGCCTACCTTTGGCCGATCGCGAGGAAACTCCGGTCGGCTTTTTTTTGTTTTTGTAATTGCGGGAGAACATGGTATTTTCCAGCGCCAACCAACTTTCACCAACCTGATTTGCCAATCACGCCCGCCACCGGGGAGCGACATTGTTTTTCATTACCCGTCTGGGCAATCGCCTGTTTATTGCCATAACGTTGACATTCGTCACCACCGTTCCTCTGTCTGCTCAGGAATCTGTTGCGGCCAGCGCGGATTTCAGCGCCTTCGAGCATTGGCTGGAGGGTGAGATCAGCACCAGGGGAATTCCCGGGGCTGCCATGGGGATCGTGACTTCCGAGAAGGTCCTGGATGTGCAGACCTGGGGAATCCGTTCACGGGACGCCGCAGTGCCTATCGACGCGCAGACCGTGTTTCGCATCGCTTCGGTTTCCAAGACCTTCGCGGGGGCGGTGGCCGCGCTGCTGGTGCATGACCATAAACAACAGTGGGACACGCCACTGATTACCCTCTTGCCCCAGTACCGTATCGGCACAGAGCCGGTCAGCCACGCCATGACGCTGCGGCATGTGCTCAGCCATACTACGGGTCTGATGCCTCATGCCTATTCCAACATGCTGGATGCTGGAGTTGCCTACGACAAGATTCAGGAGAAGTTCCAGGAGATACCCACCGTCTGTTCTCCGGGGCAGTGCTACGGTTATCAGAACGTCGTGTTCTCGCTGGTAGCAGATGTGGTAGAGGTGTCCGAGCACCAGACTTACGAGGAGTTTGTGCAGACACGCATCCTCACTCCGCTGGGTATGAGCCATGCCTCGCTGGGACTGGAGGGCTATACCGGTAGCGAGAATGTCAGTGCCCCGCATCAGTTTGGGGGTGAACACTGGCGGGTAGCCACCACCAATGCCGCTTATTACACGGTCGGACCTGCCGCTGGCGTCAACGCCAGCCTCGAGGACATGATGTTGTGGGCACAGGCCAATCTTGGTGCTTACCCGGACGTGCTTCCTCCCGAAGTACTGGCAGAGCAGCACGCGCCGGTAGTGGAAACGCCGCGTGGCAATTATTTCAATCGCTGGCCGCGCCTCGAAAATGCCTGGTATGGGCTCGGCTGGCGCATCTTCGATTATGGCGGTCGACGAGTCATTCATCACGGCGGCGGGGTGCGGGGTTTCCGTTCAGAGCTGGTGTTGGTGCCAGAGCTGGATATCGCCATGGTGGTGCTCTTCAATGCCGAAACTCCGGTGGCCAACGATGTCGTGCCGATGTTTCTGGATACCATCATGCCAATAGACTCGGAGGTTTTCCCATGAATCCAGTGCTCGATCTCCTGATGGCTCATCGCAGCATCCGCAAGTTCACGGAGCAACCCATCGCACCAGACCTGCTGGAACAGTTGCTGCGCGCAGCCCAGGCGGCAGCGACTTCCAGCTTTCTGCAGGGCGCCACCATCATTCGCGTGCGCAATCCCGAGAGTCGTCGCAAGCTGGCCGTGTACGCCGGTAATCAGGGCTATGTGGAGAAAGCGGCGGAGTTTCTGGTGTTCTGCGCGGACTTGCAGCGGCCCGGCAACAGTTGTCGGCAGTATGACAAACCCTTCGCCGGGGATTCCACGGAACACTTCATCATCGCCACCGTCGATGTCGCCCTGATGGCGCAGAACCTGGTGGTGGCTGCGGAGTCAGTGGGGCTGGGTATCTGTTATATCGGGGGTATCCGCAACAATCCCCGGGAAGTCTCCGATCTGCTGCAGTTGCCGCTAGGCGTCTACCCGGTCTTCGGGCTGTGCCTCGGTTATCCCGATCAAGACCCGGAGGTCAAACCGCGCCTGCCGCTGGCGGTTATTCTCAAGGAGGAGGTATATAGCGAGGAGGGCGATGCGGAACGGATTGCCCTCTATGACGAGCAGGTCCGTGAATATTATCGTCAGCGCACTGGCGGCGGGCATGGCGTCGGCTGGAGCGAACAGGTCGCGACGCTGCTCAGTGAGAAGGCCAGGCCGCATATGCGGCAGTTCCTGGCGGAGCAGGGGTTTACGATGCGCTGATCAAACCACCCTGGCGCAACGCAGCGTCTGGATCTCTGCGGCTGAATACCCTAGCTCACCCAGAATCCTGTCGGTGTGCTCACCCAGCGTCGGTGCCCGGTGGCGAATGGCCAGAGGGGTAAGCGATAGACTCACCGGCGGTTTCATGACCGGCGCAGGATGCGGCAGGCCCGGGTAATCTATGCGCTGCAGCATCCCAGCGGCTGCCACGTGCGCATCATCTAACACATTCTGCGGCGACATCACCGGCCCTGCGGGCAATCTGGCCTCTTCCATCTGTGCCAGTACCTCGGCACTGCTGCGTTCGGCGCACCAGCGGGCGAGGCGCTCGCTGATGACGGGGCCATTGTCGCCACGGCTGATGTCATCGCGAAAGCGCGGGTCCTCCAGCCAGTGTGGTTCTCCCATCAATACCGCCCAGCGCTCGAACAACGGGCCGCCGATACTCTGCACCAGCACCCAGCCGTCCCGGGTCTTGAAGGTGTCTGCCGGCCCTGAGGTCTGCGAACGGTTCAGTGTCGCCACGCGGTTTACCGCGATGGCATCCTGCTCGATGATGGCGCCATTCATGAAGGTCAGCGCGGTGTTGAACAGCGCTGTTTCGACGACCTGACCGCGCCCGGTCTTCTGACGTTCCAGCAAAGCCGCCACGGTCCCGAAGGCGCTCAGGCTGGCCGTGCCGTAGTCGACGAAGGGGGTGTAGGATTTGACCGGCTGGTCGGGAGTTCCTGACATGTACATCGAGCCGGACATGGCCTGGCCCAGGCCGTCGAATCCGACACGGTTGCTGTAGGGCCCACCGCGGCCGAAGGCGGAGATCATCGTGAGAATAATGTCCGGGCGGATCGCTTTGAGGCTGTCATAGTCCAGCCCCATAGATTGCAGAGTGCCCGGTGGCAGGTTGGCAACTACCACATCGGCAGTGGCAACCAGTCGGCGCACAATCTCCTGCCCCTGAGGCTTCATGGGGTTGAGAGTCATGCCCAGTTTGTTGCGCCCCATCTGCATGAACAGCGCTCCGTCGCCCTGCGGTGTGATGGGGGAGAGAAAGCGATCTTCGCTGCCCTGGACCTTCTCGATGCGGATGACCTCTGCACCCAGATCCGCCAGCAGACTCGCGCAAAACGGGCCCGCAATATAGCGACCGAAGTCGAGCACCCTCACTCCTTCCAGAACCTTGTTCATCCGCGTAAATCCCCCCGTGAAATTGTATTTTTGAAAGAGTGAACATGTTAACAACAGCGCCCGAGGAAGCGCGTCATTATGAGGCCATCAATGAGTTCGCTGGAAGAGTAGTTGCGCCATGATCATTGCAGACAGTCTGCTGACCGGGGATGCCAGCCTTGTCGAAGGTGATCGGCTCCCCCGGAATGTCGGCGTAAAGTTCTGTCGAGAACTGGCGGATCTTCGAAAAAGAATGGACGTGGTGGCGGATATTATCGCTGTTGGGGAAGTTGACCGGCTGTCCCTGTTTGGTGGCAATGCCTGCGCTTTGCGCTTTGAAGGCTGATTGCGCATAATGCGGCCTGACTCTGCGCCCCATCGAAATCCCCTTCCGACTGCTGACGAAGTATCGGCAAAAGCGTCGGCAAAGTTGCGCTGAGGTAAACGGGACTGCGGACTTTTTCATTCAAGTACTAGCACAGCCCTGGCGCCAAGGCGGCAGGATGCAAGAGGGAGTAAGAGAGTATGCAGCGCGAGTCCATGGAAGTTGATGTTGTCATCATCGGTGCGGGGCCTGCCGGTCTTTCGGCGGCTTGCCGACTGTTGCAACTGGCTAAGGAAGCGAGCATCGAAATCAGCGTCTGTGTGCTTGAGAAAGGCTCCGAGATTGGTGCCCACATCCTCTCCGGTGCGGTCTTCGAGACTACCGCGCTGGATGAGCTTTTCCCCGACTGGAAGGATCGTGGTGCACCCCTGAACACAGCGGTGACTGGTGACGATGTGTACTATTTGTCCAGTCCGGACAAGGCCTTCAAGTTCCCCAGCATGTTCGTCCCCAGGCCGATGCATAACGATGGCAACTACATCATCTCACTGGGCAATTTGTGCCGCTGGCTGGCTGAAAGGGCAGCTGAACTCGGTGCCGAGATATTTCCAGGTTTTGCCGCGGCCGAGATCCTCTACCATGAAGACGGCAGCGTAAAAGGAGTCGCCACCGGCGACATGGGGGTGGACGCCGACGGCAACCACAAGGACAGCTTCGAGCCTGGTTTCGAGTTCCACGCAAAATACACTGTGTTCGCCGAAGGCTGCCGGGGGCACCTTGGCAAGGAGTTGATTGCCCGCTTTGGACTGGATAAGGATTCCGATCCGCAGCATTACGGCATCGGGCTCAAGGAAATCTGGGAGATTCCCTCTGAGAAACACCAGGAAGGTCTGGTCGTGCATACCGCAGGCTACCCGATGATCGGTGCCAGCTATGCGGGTTCGAGCGGCGGTTTCCTCTATCACAGCGAGAACAATCAGGTGTCGCTGGGCCTGATTGTCGACCTGGGTTACAGCAACCCGCATATCAGCCCCTTCGATGAATTCCAGAAGTTCAAACAGCATCCAGTGATTCGGCAGTACATTGACGGAGGCAAGCGCCTCAGCTACGGTGCCCGCGCGCTGATCAAGGGGGGATTGAACTCTCTGCCGAAGATGACGTTTCCGGGAGGGCTGTTGATAGGTTGTGACGCCGGTACGCTCAACGCGGCCAAGATCAAGGGCAGTCACACGGCCATGAAGTCCGGCATGCTGGCGGCGGAGACGCTGATCGCTGCACTGCGCGCTCCGGAGCAGTCGCCTGCCAATCGGGAGCTGGTCGGCTATGCCGAGCTCTTCAATGCCTCCAGCCTGTATGCCGAACTGCGCAAGACCCGCAACTTCAGTGCCGGATTCCACAAGTTTGGTTTTTGGATTGGCAGTGCACTGGTCTTTATCGAACACAACATCTTCGGCGGTAAGTTCCCTCTGACTTTCCACGACAGGACGCCCGATCACGCGCAGCTCAAACCCGCAGCCCAGGCGCAGCGCATCGACTACGCCAAACCGGATGGCAAAATCACCTTTGACAAGCTGTCATCGGTGTTCCTCTCGAATACCAACCACGCCGAGAACCAGCCCTGCCATCTGCGTCTGCTGGATGCGAGCGTGCCAATCAACCGCAACCTGCCGCTTTATGATGAGCCCGCGCAACGTTACTGTCCGGCGGGCGTATATGAAGTGGTTCAGGAGAGCGATGGCAGCAAACGTTTCCAGATCAATTCGCAGAATTGCGTGCACTGCAAGACCTGTGACATCAAGGATCCGGCCCAGAATATCCAGTGGGTTTCGCCTGAAGGCGGCGGTGGTCCGAATTATCCCAACATGTGAGTGCGCTCAATCGGGTGCTGTGGACCGGCTGGTAAAGTAAGGCGCTGCCCTTGCCACACTCCGTAAGGCGGTAGTACGCTCTGCGTAACCCTGTCTTTGGAGCTGCTCCATGATACTTCTGCTGCTGCGCCTGATTTCCTTGTTCAGCCTTTGGCAAAGCGCCGTTTGGCAGAGCGCCATTGCTCAGGAGATCGCACCGGAGAGACTTGCCCTCGAGGCCTTGTTACAGGAGCGCTGGGTTGAGGCCCGCACAGATAATTTTCATGTTATCAGCCAGTTATCCGAAATTAAGACCGAGCGCATGGCCCTTGACCTTGAACGGTGGCGCGAAGCTGCCATTACTTTGCTGGGTCTCCCAGCCTCTGCCGCACGCGACCCCCTCACCGCCTATGTCTATCTCTTTGCGGACGAGGCGGCGCTACGCGTGTTCACGGATGGTGCAGAGAACGCCTATTTTGTTTCCTCTCCCCGGGCCGCCTATCTGGCGATTGCCGAATCTGCTTCGGCGCTGGATCTGGCGCAACATCATGTCGCGCATTATTTGATCAACAACCAGCCGATTGGAGTGCCGCGCTGGTACGAGGAGGGTATGGCTCACTATCTGACCCGTCTCAACCTGCAGTCCGGTGTCGCTGGCCTGATACCCTTGCGCCCGGAAAATCTGGACCTTGCCATTAGCGTCGATGACCTGCTGGGAATTGATGATCTGCTGTACAACGACAGCGCACTGTCGTCTCCCAGGCTCATTCAGGTGGGCAATCTGAAGGCGGGGTTGTTCATGCACTTCCTCTTGCATGCGCATGAGCTGGAAGGCTTCGCTGACCGACGCGGGGAGTTGCAGAATTACGTGGCGTTGCTGCAGCAGGGGCGTAGCGAGCGTTTTGCCTTCGATCAGGCCTTCAGCGGCTCATTGAACCGGCTAGAGTCGGAATATTTGCGCTACCTGGCGGCCGCTATTCCAACGGCGGATCAGGAGCGCAATCTGCTGACCTTGCCGTCGCGTGACGAACCCGACGCAGCAGAGGTGGAACGTGAGGCGCTGGTCATGGGGTTGGGCGAACTGGCATTGCACGGGGGGCGGCTTGCCCAGGCACAGCACCTGTTCGGTTCCCTGGTAGAGGCGCAGACATCCATTGGCAGAGCATATTCGGGATTCGCCGACGCAGTTCGCATGGCGGCCGTCGAGACGGCGGAATCGTCTCCCGCAGATGTCCCAGCCGATCTGCGTTCCTACTACCTTCGAGCATTGACGATTCAGGGCAGCGATCCTCAGATGCTGCTCGATTATGGCCAGTACCTGGACACCGAGCTCGCGAGTTGCGAACGCAACTACACCGCCGGTGAGCGGGTGGAAATGGCAGAGGCCATGCGCAATGCCTTCACCACCGCCCTGAGCCGGCAGCCTGAGTCCGCCGAAGTCAATCTGTCCTATGCGCGACTGTTTTTGCTGCCCGGGCAGAACTGGCAGGACGGCGAACCCTACCAGCGCAATGCCTTCGAACGTTTGCCGGTCGATACTTATGTCATGGAGCAGACAATTGATTATGCCATTGCGGCTGGCAGGTTCGAGGATGCACAAGGATTCATTGCCAGGCTGGCCAGGCCGATGCATTTCTGGGGTGTACCAGAGTGGGTTACTGATCTGCGCCACAAGCTGGAAAGTGCCCAACGTGGACAGACCTTTGATCGTTGCGCCACACCTGCGCCTTGAGACTCACCGATCTGTCACCTGATTCCGGAGGCGGCTGACATGCACAATAATCGTCTGGTGATCGCTGTCGGCCTGCTGCTGTCGCTGACCGCCTTTGCCCGGGCTGATGTGCTCGACACGGACAGTCCTGCCCACCCACTGCTGGAGAGCATCAGCACCGCGTTGCATGCCGCCGGCTTCGATGTCGCCTATAACCTGAACGTTCCGAAAGTCGCCAATACACAGCCGACCAGGCCACGCCTGGGAGCGCTGCCGGACCTGCCGCCGCAGACCTTGCCTCTGACGCCGGAATTGCTGGAATGGGAGGCGGCGTTTTCAAGCGGTGAGCTTGGTGCTCTGGCCTATCTGCCTCTCGATGCCGCAGCGTCTGACATCAGTGCTGCGCTTGATTTTGCATGGTTTCACGAGGCCTGGTTGAACGCATCCCCGCAGCAACGTGTCTTCATCAGCTGGCATAGTGCAGATGCGCAGAGTGTCAGTGTTTTGCAAGAAGCATTGCTGCACGGTCACGCTATCGCTATTCGTCCAGAGCAGGTGGATCAGGCCGGTCGGCTGTACGCTACTGCCGGACAGCGCTGGGTGGTCGACACAGAGGCGGCGCGAGATTACGCGGGGCAGGTCACCGAGTTTCTCCTGCTGGGTGAGCAGCTACGCCGCAACAGCACGTCAGTACTCAATCCAGAGAGCAGGGAGGCGCGCAGGCTGGCTGCACGTGAGCCCGAGGTGTTCCTGAAAGAGAGCCTGGGAGATGAGTTCGAAGCATCGACTATTCCCGAAATAATTGTGCCGGGCGGAATAGCATTCGGTGAGGATGCGGTCTTTGAGAGACAGTTTACGCACTTGAGTTTCGAGGGCGACCGGCTCTGGTTGCAGGACGCAGAAGGTCAGCGTTTCGGTCTCCCGGTCGAAGATGTCCGCACATGGAAGGCGGACTTCGATTTCGCCGCACGCTCGCAAGCGATTGCTTCGGATGCCGTTGTGGATATCGACGAACGGAGCCGTGTCCGGTTGTCGTCGGCGCTTGCCGATACGGACACCGGCGCGGAGCTGATCAGGATCGACACGCAGCCATTCCAGTATGTGCAACGACTGGATGTCAGGAAAAGTGTGATCATCGATACTGATGTGAGCTTTTTCGTGTCGGAAACGTCGGAAGCGGCGACCGAATCTGTAACCGAATTTATTACTGAGTACGAGGTGCGTTTCCTGCAGGCCGACAGCATGCGCATCGCCAGAACCCAGGCCGCTGTGGTTTATCGCTATAAATCGCAAGTGCAGGCGGTGCAGTATGTGGATATCTGGGGGCCCGACGGTTTTCGTCTGGAAGAACGTACCGATTTCGATGGGCTGGGCAACAGTACCGCCAATGCCGCACGACACGCCGCTTGGATTGCCCTGTTTCGCGGCGTGATCAATGGCTCGCTGGATTTTTCCCGTGGCCGCTATGAATTCATGAAGCTTGAGAAAGCGGGGCGGTCGACACCGTCTCGATTGTGAGAGAGCCATATCTAGAGCGCTATATTGAGAAGGTTATGTTGAGAGTCACTGCGGGGTCCCGTTGGTTGATTTTGATGATGCTCTGCATCACAGCTCCCGGCTGTGTGATGATTCCGTTGGATCTGGCTTTCTCGCGCGACAGGGAGTTTGAGACACAGATTCTGATCCAGAATACTGATGCCTTTCCAGAGATCGACACTCTCGCACTGAATCAGGAGATCATTGAATATCTGGACCGAGAGGTCGTAAATCGCACCAGTGATCCGGAGATTTTGCAGCGTCTGCAGGAGTTGCTGTTTGGCGAAAATGAACTCAATCTGCAGTATAACGATCTGCGCACTCGCACGGCTATCGAGACCTTTCAGGATCGCCAGGGCAACTGTTTATCGATTGTCAGTCTTTACATCGCCATGGCGCGACATCTTGGAGTCGACGCCGAGTTTCAGACGGTCAAGGTCAGGCCGCTGTGGAATCGGCGTGGTGAGTTGCTGGTGCTCAGTCAGCATATCAATGCAATCGGACGTTTCGGACTGGGCACCACTTATGTTGTCGATTTCACTCCTGAGATTACACTACAGCAACTCACCGCGAACACCGTCAGCGATGCCCATTCGCGTGCGCTGTATTTCAACAATCTTGGTGTTGAGAGTCTGATTGCCGGGGATATCGATAAGGCACTGACCTATTTTCGGAATTCCTTGTGGATCGATCCAACTCTGTCCCTGGTTTGGAACAGTATCGGCACCGCCTTCAGCAAGAAGGGTGACAAGTCCCTTGCGGAATACTCGTACCGTATGGCGTTTTATCTGGACAAGAGCAATGGCGCCGCCATCAACAATCTGACGAAGTTTTACTTTCAGCAGGGGGATGTCGAAACGTCTAAGCGCTATGCGCAGGCAATGGAGCGTTTCAATGATAGGAATCCTTACTACCACTACAATCTGGGTAATCAGGCTTTTGCAGATCAGAATTTTGAGCTGGCCAGGGACTATTTCAGGAACGCGATCCGCCGCAAGGATTCCGAGCCTGATTTCTATCTTGCTCTGAGTACGACCTACAAGCGACTTGGCGATACAGAGCAGGCGGAGCGTCTTTTCGAGACCGCCAGGCAACTCGTGTTGACAGGGGATCAAATCTACCAGCCCAGTCGGGAAAAGGTTCGCATCGTTAATGAACGAAGCATCCTGCGGAACTCAAGCGCTGGTTTCAGTGTCACAACCGGACCTCTCTGAGCAAAACCTTGTCCACCCCGGTGCGATGGTCACCGTGCCCGGTTGTCACACAAGATCGATGGTCAGCGCGTAGGGTGCCAACAGGCGTTTGGCCGCTTCCTGTTGTGACCGTGACGTGATCGCGATTTGCATAACCAACCCGCGTTGTTTATCGAGACTGCCGGTTACCGTCCCCTCTATTGTGTGTTCTGCGAGCACTTCCCTGAGTGTGCTTTCCGTGATGCGCTGGCGCAGCGCGGGCTTGAAAATCTTGCCGACGGCGGTTAGTGGCAGGGATGCAATGATTTCGATTCGCCTCGGGATGGCAGCACGTTCGAGGATGTGTTGTTCGCAGTAAATATGCAGGTCCTCAATACTGCAGTGTGCCCCTGGTCTGAGAACCACGAACACGGCTGGCAACTCTCCGGCATAGGCGTCGGGTTGACCCACTGCCACCGCGCTGGCGACGCAGGGATGCGACTGCAATGCCTCCTCAATAACGGCCGGGTCAATGTTGTGACCTCCGCGGATGATCAGATCTTTAGCGCGGCCTGACAGGAATAGATAACCATCTCCGTCCAGGTAACCGAGATCGCCGGTATTGAACCAACCGTCCTCAATCCAGGCGGTGCTGTTGTCCCGCACATCCTTGTAACCCGGAAAGACCTGCGGGCCCTTCACAAGAATGGCGCCGCTTTCGCCCAGAGCACACTCATGGGCGACTTTGCTTTTGTTGCGATGCACGATCCGGATCTGTGAGTAGGGCAGGCGCATGCCGACACTGCCGGGTGGCTGCCATGCCGGCGCCCTTGATATCAGGGCTGTGGTTTCTGTCATACCGTAGCCATTGGCGATGGCGACGTTGAATTGCTTTTCGAAGTTGTGTTCGAAGGCAGGCGAGAGTGGTGCCGCTCCTGAATTGATATTGGTGAGGCTGCTGATGTCTGCATCGCCCACCGGAATTTGGGACAGCGCCATCAGCACAGTGGGTACGGTGGAGAAGCCCCTCACCTTGAAGCGGGCAATGTGGTGCCAGAAGTGCTTCATGCCTTCCTGACTGCGGAAGCCGGCAGGTGTCAACAGCACAATCTGACAGCCCATACTGAATGCGGAAATGCCTTGGATGATGACGCCATAGATATGAAACAGGGGCAGCCCGCAAACGATGGTGTGGCGTGGCAGGTGCGCCGTATAGACCCGCATCAGCTGTCCGAGAAATGCCATGTTGCCTTGGGTCAACTGCGCGATCTTGGGGCGCGCGGTGGTGCCGCCGGTATGGAAATAGGCGGCGATCTGGGCGGAGGAAAACTAGCGCTGGCTCAGCAGCCTGTCAGCGGGTTGACTGGCGATCGAGGTGTTGTAGTCGAGTATGCGCACGCCATTGATGTGCAGGTCGGCTGGCAGTGCTTGTGTGAAACCTGGCTGCTGCACGACGAGAAGCGTATGTACCGAAGGCAGTTTGGGAATTATCTGCAGGACTTTTTGCCACAGATCGGAGTATTCGGACGGGCCTAGGCAGATGACCACTCTGGCGTGGGTAGCCTCGATGATCTCCGCGATGTGTTCGCCTTTCAGCATGGGATTGATCGGATTAGAGATGCCGGCCGCCTGACTTCCCCAGATTGCGGGGTGGCTCTGGGGCAGGATTGTTAATAGAATGGAGACCGCTTCGGAGGTCTGCAGTCCAAGGGAGTGCAACAGGTTGGCGGTCTGGGTAATCTGGCACGCCAATTCAGCGAAAGTGATCCTCTGCGGCACTTCGTCGCGGCAACCAGTCAGCAGGAATTCCAGCGCAGGGTCATTGGCAAACAATCGGCCGCTTCCCTGCAGTAGTTCATAGGTGTTGGTGTGCGGAAATTGCGCATACTGTGGCGTCTTTTCGAACGCCTCAACATTCGCCAGGGTCTCAATCAGCGGTTCCGGCAGAGCTGCTGCGGGGAATGTGTCCGGCGGCGTATTCACCATGCCGTTGGCCCTCTTGTTATTGTATTTGTTGTGACTGTCGGCAGGTCGTGCCGCAGGCTGTTATTGGCTGATATCATGTTCAATATGCGGCAGGCCAGCAGCTGGCGAGCGAGCGTTCATAACTGCGGAGAAGTGAAAGCAAGCTGGCATTGGTATGGTCTTTAAAGCAGAATAAGTCAGGGACCTGGTTCCTGCGGTATTCAATTTCCGGCCATATTCGTGGCAGGTCACTTTTTGGAGATGGTTATGAAAAAAGTATTTTCGAAGATTCTGGTAGCGACAGCGGCGATTGCCATGTCCTCGTTGCTCGTGGCTCAGCAGGCGGAGAAGACTCCTGCTCCTGCTGAAGCACAGCTATACATCGTGTCGCCACAGAGTGGTGCTGTGGTTTCACAGACCTTCAATGTCGTGTTCGGTCTACAGGGAATGGGCGTCGCTCCGGCAGGCGTGCAGACCAACAATACCGGGCATCACCACCTGCTGGTGGATGGCGCGACCCTGCCGGATCTGAATGCTCCGCTTGGCGCCGCAGTCACTCACTTCGGTGGCGGTCAGACTCAAACTACGCTGACGCTGACGCCCGGGCGGCACACGCTGCAACTGATTCTCGGCGACCATGTGCACACCCCTCACAATCCTCCCGTCATCTCTGAAAAAATTACCATTACCGTGCAATAAGGTATGGCCGCCGTCAGGCTCAGTGTTCTCGATCAGTCCCCGATTCGCAGTGGTGGCACTGCCGCACAGGCGTTGATCGAGAGCATTGAGCTGGCGCGTTACGTCGAGCAGCTTGGTTACTCGCGATTCTGGGTGGCTGAGCATCATGGTTCAGCCAGTTTCGCGGGTTGCTCCCCAGAGGTGTTGCTGGCGCGCATTGCGGCTGAGACGCAACGAATTCGCGTGGGATCTGGTGGTGTGATGCTGATGCATTACAGCCCCTACAAGGTTGCGGAGAATTTCCTGTTGCTGCAGACGCTCTATCCGGGGCGACTGGATCTGGGGGTCGGGCGGGCGCCCGGTAGTGACGGACTCACTGCTCAGGCACTGGCCTACGGTGCCCCGATTGGCGTGGACTATTTCCTCAACAAGCTGCAGGATCTGCTCGCATTTGTCCGGGGCGAGTGCCCGGCAACCGTGAGTTTTTCTCGCGTCAGAGCAACACCTCGGGTCACCGAGTTGCCCGAATTCTGGTTGCTGGGTTCCAGTGAACAGAGCGCCCTGTACGCCGCCGAGCTTGGCCTGCGCTATTCCGTAGCCCATTTCCTGAATCCGCAAGGGAGCCATAAGCTGGCCGCTCTTTATCGGAAACATTTTCAGCCATCGCCTGAATGTTCTGAGCCCTGTGTCAACGTCGGCGTATTTGTTCTCTGCGCGCCGACAGAGGCCGAGGCTGAAAATCTGGCGCTGACGAGGGATGTCTGGCGATTGGGATTGGAGCGGGGCGAACCAGGACCAATTCCCTCAATCGAAGAGGCCAAGGCCTACGACTTCGATCAGCAGGAGCGGGCTTTGGTGAGCCAACGTCGGCGGCATGCACTCTGCGGAACGCCGGAACGCTTGTGTGAGAGACTGCAGGAGCTGGCGCGACAGCATGCCGCGGACGAACTGGTGATCATCAGCAATTGACATGAATTCGCTTCACGTAAATTGTCCTATGCACTGCTGGCCCAGGCTTTCGAGCTGGCGCCCCGCAAGTGATCGGCCGCCCTTCAGCTGGAGCGATTGATAGCCAGATCGGCCATGTCTTCGAGTGCAGCGCGATAAATACCAGGTTCGATGCCTGTCAGTAGCGTGCGTGCTTTGTCGACTTCGCTTTGGGCCAGTTGGCGTGTGTATTCGAGGCCACCGGACTTGCGCACTATGGCAATCACACTTTCCAGCTTCTCCAGTGTTCCGGATACTATGCTGCTACGCAGCACTTCGGCATCTTCGGCTGATGCGGTCCGCATGGCGTGGATAAGGGGGAGAGTAGGCTTGCCTTCGGCCAGGTCGTCACCGACATTCTTGCCCATGGTTGTGGCATCCCCGTCATAATCGAGTACATCATCAATCAGCTGAAAGGCCATACCAATGTGCATGCCGACCTGGCGCAGTATCTGACGCTGTTCATTCGAGGCTTTTGCGACTATGGCGCCGCACTCAGCCGCTGCCTGAAACAGGATGGCGGTTTTGTCGCGAATCACATTCATGTAACCCGCCTCGGTGGCCGCGCTGTTGTGCTTGTTGATCAGCTGCAGGACTTCTCCTTCCGCAATTCTGTTGGTTGTGTCGGCCATGATCTGCATGATTTCCATGCTGCCTATCTTTACCAGAATCTGAAAGGCCCTTGAATAGATGAAATCACCTACCAGAACGCTGGAGGGGTTACTCCATTGCTCATTGGCAGTGGTGCGGCCGCGGCGCATAGCGGACATGTCGACAACATCGTCGTGTAAAAGGGTGGCCGTGTGGATGAACTCAATAACG
>CAIOZF010000164.1 GCA_903862645.1 uncultured Gammaproteobacteria bacterium | reverse complement strand
GCTGATTGTCGATGCCTTCGTGATCTTGGCATTTGTGTTGGCCTCCGTGCAGTTCCTGCCGGGCTTCTTTCGTCGTGGCATCGCCAATTTATATGTGTCGAGCTGGTACATCATCGGTGCGCTGGTGTTTACACTGCTCTCCTACCCGATGGGAAATATCGTCCCGGAACTGGTGCCAGGGGCGGCGGGTGCCGCCTTCAGCGGTCTGTGGATTCACGATGCTATCGGCTTGTTCGTCACGCCACTGGCTCTGGCCATTTTGTATTATGTGATACCGGCCACCAGTGGGCGACCGGTCTACAGTCACTTTCTCTCCATGCTGGGTTTCTGGGGGCTGTTCTTCCTCTATCCGCTCAATGGCACGCATCACTACATCTTCTCGGTGATTCCGATGGAGGCGCAGATGGCCGCCATCACCGCGTCCTTCCTGCTCGGCGTGATTGTAATTATCGTCGTCTCCAATCTGATGTTGTCGCAGCGCGGTTGCGGCTGGATTCCTCGTGATGTGGGGCTGCGCTTCGTGTCGATGTCGGTGGTGTTCTACCTGATTGTCAGTGTGCAGGGCTCGCTGCAGGCCAACATGAGTCTGAACCAATTGACTCACTTCACCGACTGGGTAATCGGCCATTCCCATCTGGCGATGCTGGGCTTTGCGACCTTTGCCTGCATCGGCGGGATCATTCACGCCTGGCAGCGCATGCCTGGCGCCCGCTACAACGCACGGGCGCTGGAATGGGCCTATTGGCTTCTGACTCTGGGCATCAGCATCATGGTGCTCGACCTCACACTCGCCGGGCTTGTGCAGGGGGAGCTGTGGATGAGTGGTGCCCCTTGGCTGGAGTCGGTTCGCGCCTCCGAGCCTTACTGGCTCGTGCGTACACTCTCCGCCATTCCGATTACCACTGGCTTTGTACTGCTGTTGGTGGGGCTGACCACTGGCCTGCGAGGCGCCGGCGCGTTGGCTATCGAGGGCGCCCGTCGTCAGGGCGCCAGACAGGTTGCGCCTGAGGTGGTCGAGACCGGCTCAGGAGCAGCGCCGGGGCGCGCGCTGGGAATGTCCTACGTGGTTGCCTCCGTGGCTGGAGTTGCCTTCTTCGCCATGTCGGTGTCGTTGCTGGGAGTTCTGCCGAGGCAGGTGCTGGAGCTGCAGACGGCAGCGATGGCGCCGCAGAATCCGCTGCCGCTGACTGCGTCAGAACAGCGTGGCCGCAGCGTGTATGCACGCGAAGGTTGCGGCTACTGCCACACGCAGCAGGTGCGTTACACCGCTGCCGACATGGCGCGCTTCGGTGCGCCGACACTGGCATGGGAGGGTCGCTTCGACTACCCGCATCTGCTCGGAACACGCCGCATTGGGCCGGATCTGGCAAGGGCTGGGGGCACGCACAAGGAAGACTGGCACCTCCTGCACCTGTACTCGCCACGCGCAGTCGTGCCGACCTCGATCATGCCCGCGTATCCTGAACTCTTCGACGGCGCGGCCGACCGGCCGAAACAGGAGGCGCGTGACCTGCTTGCCTACATCGAGACCCTGGGACGTGCCCGCGAGCTGGCTTGGCCAGAGGGCGATGCAGCGGCGCAGGCGGCGGCCGATCCCGATGACATGTGGGCGCAGATGGCTTTCGAGGCTCCTTTGCTCAATGCTCACCCGGGCCGCACGCGGCCACGGGGCGACGCACCCGTGCTGCCGTCGCCCACGAGCGCGGAGAGGGGGCAGCAACTGTGGGCGAATAACTGCAGCGGCTGTCACGGTCTGGCAGGAAAGGGTGATGGAGTGGCGGCGCAGTGGCTGGATCCGGAACCGACCAACCTGACCCTGCACGAATACACACCGGAACTGGTCGCAGATATTCTCTGGAATGGTGTGCATGGCACTGCCATGCCGGCGTGGCGCGATCAGTCGACTACAGATCTCGCGGCGCTGGTGGCGGTTGTGCGTGGATTCGGAGGCGGCACTACAGCGGACTTGTCGGTCAGCGCGACCAGCGAGGTGCTGGCACTGGGGGAGGCGGTCTACCAGACCAACTGTGCGGAGTGTCACGGCGACACCGGGGCCGGCGATGGCTTTGCCGCCAGCCAGTTGCCGGTGGCACCCAGTGATTTCCGCCGCGAGCGTCTGGATTTTGCCGAGAGTGTCCGTGTGCTGCGTACCGGTGTGCCGGGAACGTCGATGGCGCCATGGACGGACCGGCTGAGCGATGATGAGATCACCGTTGTCTCGCACTACATCCGACAGTTCTTCGGGACGGCTGTGGCAGGAGGTACGCAATGATTACAACGTTGATAGTCGGGCTGTCACTGCTCTTCGCCGGCGCCATGCTGCTGGCCTATCTGTTGGTGCCCGCGTGGCGACGACAGATCGAACAGCCGAAGCACAGTTTTCAGGAGCAACTGCAGCGGTACGATGCGCAGCGCATGGATCACCACGAGCAGCAACGTCAGAATCAATCCACGCAGCCGCCGACAGCGGATGGAGGAAGAACCAATGAGTCTCTTTAATCAACGCGGCGGCCTGCTGATCACCATCCTGACCAGCGCGGTAGTCGGGGTCGGCATCATTGTCACATCGCTGTTGCTGACGCGCCCTTCCTCCGATGACGTCGGTGCGGTGCCGCTGGAAGCGACCGCGGACTATGGTCGCAGACTGTTGCGCGACACGGCGGCATTGATGGGGCCTAATCATGAGAATCCAGAGCAGCGCTACACTGGTTCGCATCTGGATTGTGCATCGTGCCACCTCGACACCGGTACCAAACCCGGCACGCTGTCGCTGATGCAGTCGGCCTCCCGCTATCCGCGTTTCTCCGGGCGCGATGGCTTCGAAGGGGATCTGCGCGATCGCATCAACGGCTGCATGACCCGCAGCATGAACGGACGTGAACTGGCCCGCGACAGCGTGGAGATGATCTCCATGGAACTCTACATTCAGAGCCTCGGCACACAGTATGCCGCGATGAGCGAGAGCCGCCGCGCGGCGGTCGAACCGGCCGCCTTCAAAGAGCCCGCTCGTGCCGCCGACATTGCCGCCGGGCAGGTTGTCTACGAACAGCGTTGTCAGGTCTGCCACGGCGTCGAAGGGCAGGGGCTGCAAGCCACGCTCGATCTCAATGAAGGCTATCTGTTCCCGCCGCTGTGGGGACCGGACAGTTTCAACAACGGCGCAGGAATGGGCAGGGTGCTGACGGCGTCCCTGTTCATCAAGGCGCGTATGCCATTGGGCCAGCCTGACCTCACCGACGATCAGGCCTTCGATGTGGCAGGGTATATCAACGCGCAGGAGCGACCGCAGATGGCCAATCTTGAGAAGGACTACCCGGATCGCACCACCAAGCCAGTGGACAGCCCCTATCCCCCCTATGCCGATGAATTCTCCGTCGAGCAGCATCGTTTCGGTCCGTTCGGCCCGATTCGCGCCTATTATGAAAACCTGAGCAAATAGCGCTTGCTGCTATTGCCGAAGGCATTGTGAACGTTCATGCTCCCGCCACAATCAGGTCACGCATGAGAAATATGAGCAATGGCACGCTGTTCGCGGCTCCGGCGCTTTGGAGAGTGTAATGTTTGCATGGATTGAAGCGACGCCGGTGGCGCTGTGGGTGAGTCTGTCACTGTGGGCTTATCCCGCGCTGCTCAGTGTGCATATCATCGGCTTGGGCATCGTCGTGGGGATATTTCTGATTCGCGACCTGCGCCTGCTCGGCATGTATCAGGGGCTGCACCCGGCGGCGTTTCTATCGCTGAGTAAATTCGCGTGGGTCGGCTTCATCATCAACGCGATTTCCGGCGTGCTGCTGTTCACGTCTCAGGCGACGATTTTTGCCGAGAACCTGGCATTCCTGCTGAAGATATCGATGATCATTCTGGGAATGGTGTTGGCGGGCGTTATTCAGTCACGCATGCGTGCCGAGATTGCCGTCGGGGCAGGGGCCGTCATTAGCAAATCCACCAAGGTGGTGGCGCTGATTTCACTACTGACCTGGATCGGTGCCATTATTGCCGGCCGTTTAGTCGCCTACGTCTGACAGGGAGCTCTTACGTTGCAATCATTCTTGTTGGAATCCATAGTCCCTTATGTAGCCGATAGCGCGCTCAATCAATGGATTGTTTCCGCCTACTGGCTTTGGCCGATTCTGGAGATATTCCACTTCTTCGGTCTTTCCCTGCTGATCGGTGGCTTGCTCCTGATCGACCTGCGTCTGGCTGGTCATTTCCGGATTTTGAATCCTGCCGCGACTCACAAACTCATTCCCATGGTGTTGCTTGGGTTCGTACTCAACCTCATTACCGGGATACTGTTCTTCTATGGTGATCCGGTGACCTATGCCAGCAACGCAGTGTTCCAGTTAAAGATGGTACTGATCGTGCTCGCGGGGCTAAACGCCTTGTTCTATTACTGGAAGGTGCATCCAGTGATGGAGAACTGGAATGCCGATTCCGATTCCCCGCCGGTGGCGAAAGCGGTGGCCTATGCATCGCTGGCGATTTGGACGATTGTGCTGCTGTGCGGCCGGCTGATTCCATTTATAGGACAGTACAGCGGCTCGGGAAACTAACTAACGGCGCGGCACAAAGATGCGTGCGATAGTCTCATCATCGTGAAACATCAGGTGCTTGAGCGCACCGGCGATATGCAGTACCACCATCAAGATCAGGACATTGGCGGCCGTTGAATGAATGGCCAGCGCTGCACTCGCCAGCGCGGTCCGCTCGGGCAGTGCCCAGGCCATGACAGGGCCCGAGAGCAGCATCACGGCCAGTGCGGCCAGCATCAGAAAATGCGCGGCGCGTGCGATGGAGTGCGTGCGATGGCTCTGGCCAACAGCTCGTGGATGCGTGACCCGCAGCCGCCATGCAATACGTCCGGCCAGCAATAACCAGACACTCAATCCGATGACGACGTGCAACGAGCGGCGGGCCTCCATCTCTCCTGCGGGTACCCACAAAATACTCTTGCCGATAAACCACAGGACAACGACAGCGACTGCCGTTGCCCAGTGCAGGGTGATGGAGATCCAGCCGAACGAATTGGGGCTGTCGTAGAGAGTCAAAACCTTGCGCCCACGTTCCGTTCCTACTTGAATTTCGAGGGGAAGAAACGCACGGAAGCTCTGGCCGATTCCGGATCGCATTCGTAGGCCGACAGCACATAACCCTCTCGTGCCGGGACCCAGCGCGTGGTGTATGAAGCGGGTTCGCGCAGGAACATCGGATCCTCCACCGTCAATGTTACGTGCAGGTCTTCGCCTTCCATCCAGTAGCGCTCGGTGACGACTTTCTGTGCAGAGGACGGAATGCCGTTGTAATCATCGAAACCGGTGATATCAAACAGGAAATGGGTCGTGGTCACGATCAGGGCGCCGTCTTCATAATGACCGACGGAGAATCCCTGATTGCTAAAGTCCACGGACGTGGGCTGGCGCCCATCCAGCCACACCGTCCGCAGTTGGTCGTCCTTCTCGTAGCGGAACAGGACGCGCTCGGGCCACTGCGTCACCTGCATGTTGTAGGGATCGTATTGCACGGCAGGTGACGAGGCCGGCTGGCAATCGTATTTTGGGGCTAGGATTTCCTCGAACACCTGCTGATAGGCGATAGCGCGCTCGTTGAGCACCGGGAAGTTTTCAGAGGTCCAGGGAACATCCACACCGTTGACTGGTCGCGCTCTACCGCCACCGTCCCACAGGCCCGACAGATCGGGAATTGCCGCCGCATCTTGCGCTATCACTGGTGAGCCGTCGTGCCATACCAGCAGTGAAAAAACTGCTGCACACAACACTTGTCCTTGGGTCAGTCCTGATTTTTTTTGTGTTTGCTTCATGCCCTCTCCTCTGTGTCGATATCAGGTATTGTTATTGTGTTCCGATCAGCGTGGTGGCTGCACAGCCTCTTCGACGCGGCCGCCGGAGAGTACCGGACTACCATCCTGACGGGTCATGCGCACACAGCATATACCGGTTGAACCTTCGGCGCGTGATGCTTGCCCGGAGACCTTCACCACCATGCCCATGGGCAGTGTTTCCGGCGTCCAGCCCGTACGCTGCAGACCCACTGGCGCACCAAGCTCGATCTGCCACTCGACCGTTGCACCACCGGCATCGGCAACATCCACAAACAGGAAGGCGTGGGGATTTTTGAATACGAAACGCTTGACGGTGCCCTCAATCTCTATGCGCTTTTCGGGGTCGTAGAAAGGGCCACTGGCGTGATGGGCGATGACTGGTGTCATCACCAGTGTGACGGCAGCTGTGGTTGCGGCAATGGCCGCAGAAATCCAGCGTTTGGTGCTCATAATATTCTCCAGTTTTGCTTTTGATGGCAGGCAGTTTGCGCTTGGTGCGAAAGTCTCGGGGCAGCATAGTCACTCTATGAAACCTCGTCAATGAAGTCATCGTCGACTTGGTCTGCATCGTCTGCTGCCAACTGCAGCCACAGGGAGCATACAAAAAAAGTGGCGACCGCGGTGCAGAGGGCGCATTCTCAAATGCTGGTATCAGACTCCGTTGACGTTTCTTCGGCTTTAGCTTTCTTCATCTTGAGTTGTCTCGCCCATTCCTTATTGAGTTCGATCACCATCGGCCGCCGCACCGACTTCATGGCCGGCGCTTGGTACAGCATCATCACCACGCCGAATTTCGCGATGTGCTGCAGCGAGACGATATCCACACTGAGCAGCGTCAGCACCGGGCTGATCGCTATACCCGCGATGAGGTAACCCGGCACCGAACCGTGCTTGAAGCGCGCGGCGATGGGGACGGCGTTACCCTGCACAGAGAAAGATGAAGATCAGAAACAGGGTGTCAGTCACGAGAGACTTACTCGGGTTTTCTAAACTTCATGGTCATGCGGTCACTCTCGCCGATAGCCATATACTTGGCTTTGTCCTGATCGCCCATGCGCAGCGTAGGTGGCAGTGTCCAGACGCCCTCCGGGTGATCCTTGGTATCGAGCGGGTTGGCGTTGATTTCGGATGACGCAACGAACTCGAACCCTGCCTCAGCCGCCAACTGGATGACATACTCTTCAGTCACATAACCGGTGGTTTCCATGACTTCCATGGAGCTGCCTGCAGGTGCCCGGTGCTCTGATACCCCGAGGATGCCGCCCGGCTTGAGTGCGGTATAGAACGCTGCAAAATGCTCCTTTTGAGTGCTGGCCATGATCCAGTTATGCACATTACGGAAGGTTAGTGCCAAATCGGCTGACCCAGGTGGTGCAATGGCCGTTTCGGTGGGCGGGTACAAATGGGTAATGATGGTTCCACCATAGACTTCGGGGTTGCCCGACACTCTGTCTTGGAACTGCTTCAGCATTGGTGGCTGGTAAGAGAGCTTAGAGTTCGGCGAAAAATGGGCGGCGTAATAAGTGCCGTTATCCTTCAAGAAGGGGGCGAGAATTTCGGCATACCAGCCGCCTCCAGGGAGGATCTCAATGACGGTCATCCCAGATTTTAACCCGAAAAAGTCCAGCGTTTCTGCGGGATGCCGCGCATCGTTGCGCGCGATATTGGCAGCGGAGCGGTGCGCTCCCTCGCTGATTTCGCGCAGGCGTTGCAGGTCATCTGCCATGGCAGCGGTGCTGCTCAGCGTTGTGATGGCCATGGTGGCGACCATGATCGCGGTCAGTTTTAGTCTTTTAGTAAGCATCTTGTACTCCTGAGTACAGTTCAAATTGGTGGGTTGAGAATAAAGGAGCCGGGGCAGGAAGTCACTCAATGCCCGTCTGACGAACACGACAATAGACGCATGATTTCTTACTCTCGGGAGGGGTAGGCGAAATCAGTCTTGAATTATTGCAGTGCTACGCTGCAACGGAGATACTCCAGCTTTCGCGCGCTCGTTTAGCCAAAGTGGCAGGAGAGGGGAAATGCAAGAAAGTGATGAGAAAACACTGGGCCGTCGTGCCCTTCTGACAGGCATGAGTGTTGTAGCTGTGGCAGGCATTGCGGCTGGAGCCGGACCGGCAGCCGCCCAGACCGGGGGTGGTGGCTTTCAACCCGCGCGTCATCCGAAAGATGCGTGGCTGGGTGAGTTGCCGGGTAATCATCGAGCGTTTGTGGATTCGTCCTCCATCGTAGGCGGTGCCACTGCAGTCTGGAATGCGGGCAATATGATTGACGCCCATGTGAGCGAGTACGAAGGTCAGCCTTCCGACTATGCCTTGGTGGTTTGCTTCCGACATCTCTCCACGCCTTATGGATATGACGACGCCATTTGGGCCAAGTATGGCTCCAGCTTCATGCGCAACGCAGATCCGGTGCCTGTCACCAACCCGATGAAGGTGCCGGCTGCCAACAACGGACAGCACTCCTTACCGGAGCTGGTTGAAAAGGGCGTACAGTTTGCAGTCTGCAGTCGGGCCACTCGGCGTATGGCGGGTGCTATCGCAACAGTCACCGGTTCAACAGCTGACGCGGTGTATGCAGAGCTGGCAGCCGGCTTAATTCCGAACGCACGCCTCGTGCCGGCCGGGGTTATCGCGGCGACACGGGCGCAGGAGATGGGGTACGGCCTACTGTTTGCGGAGTAGGGTTTGAAGTCATGATCAGCGGGTGGATCTCCCAGGCTAGCGCCCCGGAGGTCCGCTGACCGGCACCATCACTTCGTTTCTGCGCATAAAAGGTGGCATGAAAGGTGGGTTGTAAGCAGCGCTCACCGGCTCTCCTGCCACTGCGACTCCCGCCTTTTCAAGAGCCGCCATGAGAATCACCTGCTGCTTGCGCAGGTTTTCATCTGTCCACCTTCCTGAGTAGCGATTGACAGCCATCAGTTGGCTGGGCACCTCCCTGATCGAGATCAGTGGGCTGGTGGGTATAGGAACAGTTTCCAGGGAGAACTCTCCGGGAACGACAAATGCCACTGACCATCCAGAGGCGCCAGCTCGCTGTTGTACCGGCGCCGTCATGGCAATTTTCTGGCTGACCTCCAGTTGCCGAACAGGGGCGGTCATCGCGATTTTTGACTGCGAGTTATTGCCCCCCGTGATGTAGCCGAACAGCCTCCTGAAACCTATGTTGGTTGCGTCATTCCGGTCTGCTGTGCCCTCCACAACGGTTTCTGCAACCAGGTAGGTCTCATATCGCCGGTACTCGATGTCATCGACAGTCGCAACAACCTCGTACTTGGGTTCTTCAATCGCCATAGCATTCGCCGCGAAAAGGAGCGTTGATAAAAACAGCGGGAGCACTCTTTTCATTCTTGGTTTCACTTCGATCGATTCCCTTTAGCTGTGCCTGAGAAGCAGGCTTTCTTTCAATGGTATACGCCAGTGCTGATGCTTTGGATTGCGCCGTTTTGCGCTGCGTGTTTTTAGCGGTTTGATAGAGGCCGATACTATTTCAGCTGCGTGGTATTGCTAAAACATTGAAGCTAATGCCAACCCTGTCCTGATCACTCGTGTTTTCCTCCACCCCGTGTTCCAGCCAGCCGGGGAACACGTACATTCGTCCCTCTTCCGGATGCAACTGCACCTCTTCGGCGGTGAAGGCGGTGGGTTTTTCGGCAGGGTAAGTCATCATCCTTGACGCAACCCGAGGATCTCGGAAGAAAATGCTGCCGCATTCCGGCGCTTTCAGGCTGATGTAGTAGACCCCGCTGAAATGACAGTTGGCGTGGAAGTGGATCTTGTTGGAAGCCCCGGGCGGACTGATATTGAGCCAGGCCTGGTGGTCATAAGTATAATTTTGCTTGAAGTTCAGGGATTCGCCGATGCGCTCACACACCTGCAGAATACGCAGGTTGATGTCATCGAACTCCGGGAGATCCTGCAGATTGTTGGGGCTTTGCCAGCCCTTTACATTGGTATTTGCCACGCCTGCGGGGTCGTTGCTGCGCATACGCTTGGCAAGGGCCAACAACTTCGGGTTCAAAATCGCACGGTCGTCGAACAGGGTTGTCCAGACGACGCTCGGGAATAGTGGTTGAGGAATGATTTCCAAGAAGATGTACCTTATGTCGGGTGAACTTAGAGCGAGCCATTTCGGAATGGCCAGAAGATATATTTGAATCGGCCGTTAGTCCAGCTTCATAATGGAATCGAGCCCCCAGCCCACTAAAGAGGACAGGACAGATGAACATACAAAGAATAATGCTTGGCGCATGTATTGTGCTGGGATTAACGGCACTTTCCGCTGCCCCGGTGGTGAATGCTGCTGAGGAGGCGCAGGTAGTGATAGAGGATTTGACAGTGCCTCAATTGCGTGCCGAAATTGAAAAAATCCAAACTGAGTTCTACCGGGTGTTCAATACACTCAATGAAAATGATGAGTTTGATGTCGTTTGTCAGAAATTCACCCCGACAGGATCAAACATTCCTCAGATTGGCTGCGAACCCAATTTTGTGTCCAAGCGACGCGGTGCCAATGCCAACGAGTACCGATTGGGAACCGACGAGCTGATCGGAAATGATGCATTGATCAAGGAGCTGCAGCCCGAGTTCGAACAACTTACTGCATCAATGAACGAGATTTCGACCAAGAATCAGTACTTTAAGGAGCTCGGGGAGATATTGCGGATGTTGAGGGGGCGTCTCAATGAGATCAATCAGTAGTCTTGCTTAACCCGTCAAAATCTGGAGGAATCCTAATCTTTGATTTTTAAGTCGATTAAATGGATTTTAACAACCCGATTTTGAACTGCAGTCCTGCATATTCTTTACGAAATTGTGACAGACTATTGCAATTTCATCGCTTGTCAGCGACCATTAAGCTACGCCATATATTTTTCTGGACCTATATATGACATATGACGCTGTGCATGAGAGAACTGGTTCTCTGACTTGATTTCATAGCCGGTATTTTCTCGTCAAGCATTCGAAAAAAAAAATAACTCAGGAGTGATGTATGCGATTCAATATTCCCCACAAGCGTAGGCTGTTGTGCACAGCCGTTTCCATTTCGCTGCTTCAGCTGGCCAACCAAAGCTTTGCAGCCCCAGCCCCAGCTGTGGAAGAGGTCGTTGTTACCGGTTCCTATATCCGGCGTTCTGAAGGCTTTCAAGCAGCATCCTCGGTTACTCAGCTGAACGCTGACGACCTTGCCGACACCGGCACGATGAACCTCGGCGAAGTCATGCAGAGCATGTCTTTCGTGGGCGGTCCTTCTTCCTCTACCACGAATACCATTCAAGGGACTTCTTCACGCAGTCAGACCATCGACCTGCGCGGCCTCGGCCCACGTTCCACCCTGACCCTCGTGGACGGCAAGCGCGTCGCTGACGAAAACGTGCAGATGATGGTGCCCACCATCGCCATCCAGCGCATCGACATCGTGGCAGACGGCGCGGCCGCGCTATACGGCAACGAGGCAGTGGCCGGTGTGGTCAACTTCGTCCCTTACGCGTCCTATGACGGCACCAAGCTCGAAGTTTATGGCGAGAGAGATGGTCAGAACACCTACGATGAAGAGTCTGCACAGATGATGTGGGGCGGCGATATCGGTGGCCTTGACGTGGTACTTGCGGGTCAGTACAAGACCAACAGCCGTCTCAACTGGGACGAACGTCCGTACCTGGCCCAGGCTGGAACCATGTACTCCGCTTCGGCGCCGGGCAACTACACAGTTCCCGTCCGCAACGCTGCGGGCCAGTACACTGGGGCAACAGGCCCCCAGGCTGATCCGAACTGTGCCCCGGCAGCAGAGCGCAAGTCCTACAAAGTCGATGCCCTCAATAACCCCTTCGGAATGAAGGTCGGCAACACCTGCTGGGTTGACTACGGCGACACTCGTAGCTATCGCGAGCCGACCGACACCGCGTCCGTCTTCGCCAATGCCACTTGGGAACTGAGCGACGACCTGACCCTGCGCGCGCAAGTCTTTAACGCGCGTCTGTACCAGACGTCCTACACCTCGACGTCCAATCCAGGCAACTCACGCATCGGCGAACTCCCCACGATCCGCGGTGAACAGCCTGGCAACCCCTTCCTGGCGAAAAACTCTGCCGGCCTGCAGTTGTACGGCGTCGACCTAAACGGCGACAAACTGCCAGACCGTGGCACAACAGACCTCAACAAAGACGGCCTGATGGACTACATCGTCTCCGGCACCACAGCCAATGGCGTGCTACTGCGTGAAGACGTCCGCGCCCGTTCGCTGCGTCCGCTCAACAAGACACACACAATGTCAGATGGCCATACTGCTGACGGCGACAACTTGTCCGGCAGCACCGACCACAACAGCCGCATGCTGTTCCAGGCCGACTTCAAAGTGCCCTTCCTGGAAGGCTGGCAAGGCATGGCCGCCTACGCCAAAAGTGAACAGGTTCTGCGCTATATGAACAACCAGGTCTACGACATCGAGGCCATGAAGCAGGGCCTCAAGTGCGACGTGTTGCGTGACAAGAAAGCCTGCTACAACCCGTTCTTCGTGACGGACCAGGCCAACAACATCACCAAGGACGTGGCGAACGCCATCGCCGCCCGCACCCGTAAACAGGCCCAGACCTGGCTGGATACCGTGGACATCGTGCTGAACGGCGAGATTCCGCTGGGCGGCTTCGAACTGCCCGGCGGCGTGATCGGTGCAGCCGTGGGTTACCAGTGGCGCAACGACAAGTACACCAACACGCCGTCCACCACTGAATTGCGTGGAGATACCTGGATCGGCAGCCCGTTCCCGGAAAGCATTACCACGGGTACCCGTGAAGTAGATGCCTACTTCGCCGAACTGGCAATTCCTGTCCTGGAGACCGTGGAAATCGAAGCAGCCGTGCGTCATGAGAGCTTCAGCACCAAGCAAAAGTCCACTGATCCGAAAATCGGCATCACCTGGGCGACAACCGACTGGCTGACTCTGCGTGCTACCACCGGTGACGCGTTCATTGCGCCATCGCTCACGCAACTACTGAATCCGGTCAGCTGTGGTCTGTCTACGGTGACTGACCGCTTCTCTCCGTACTCCGCGTTTACCACCGCCTGCTCCGGCGGTAACCCGCTGCTGGAAAACGAGTACTCCACCTCGAAGCAGTTTGGTGCGGATCTGACCTTCGGTGATTTCGACATCTCGCTGACTTGGAATAATACCGTATTCGCGAACCGTATCGTCGGCATCTCCGGTCAAACGGTCATGAACAACGAGTTCGCCGCCTTCAAGGCCTGGTCAGGCTTCGCTGGCAGCGGTGTGGGTGCAGCCAACCAGCCTCCGCTGGCGCAGCGTCTGGCCTGGCTGAATAGTGGCCTGAGCAACAAGTTAATCGTGCGCGACCCGGATGATAGTGGCAACATACTGCAGGTCACGACTCCAGGCAGTGTGAACGCAGATTCGGTCGAGGTTACAGCCTTTGACGTGGACGCCAACTACCGCTTCGATTTGGGGGATTGGGGTGCTTTCCGCATCAACTTGCAGGCCACCGTGATGGACGAGTTCCTGTTCCAGGACAATCCGACCTCCCCGATGATTAATGGTGTTGGAATAACCAACTTGCTGACGGGTACTGCGCCAGCAGTGCCTGAGATCAAGGCCAACCTGCGTCTTGGCTGGAACATGGCTAATCACTCAGTCAGTGGCACAGTGCACTACCTGAGCGCGCTGGACTGGGATGGCAACAACTACATCCCGCAAATCCTGCAGTTTGGCGGCGTCAGCCCGAACCCGTCGCTTATCGGTGGTCAGATCAAGGCCTGGACCGACTTCGACCTGGCCTACACCTACCGTGGCATTGCCCTGTACGGTGGCGAGATGGGCGTCAGCGTTGGTTCGCGCAACCTGTTCGACCGTGCAGCCCAACGTACTCCTGATTTCGCCGGCGTGATAGGCGAGCTGCAGGACCCGATGGGTCGTTCTCTCTACGCGCGCCTGACTTACGACTTCTAAGTCAGCAGGTAGTCGTGCGGCCTGAGCAGCGAGTCTCTTGACGCTGACGGCGGCAGTAACAAAAAAGGGCTCCCAGAGGGAGCCCTTTTTTTCGCATTGAATCTCAGTAAACGATTATCGGCCAGCGCTCCTGGTAGCGGCTTGTTGCGTGCCCATGGCGTTGCGTGAGCGATTACGTTCGTATCGCGTCAGTTCGCCAATGACAGGGCCGCCTTGAGCATAAGCGATTGCTGATCTGTCTTGCTCTCGATTGTCTATCTCATTCCTGCGTGTGACTAATACCCCCAGGGTTGATGATTATTCAGGGGGTTGAGTCAACTTGTTTTCATTTAACTGGTAATGCAGAAAGGCATTGATGGTCAATACGAGATATCAGACTCTGATGTTGCTCTACGCTCTGCGCTAACCGACAATGAGTTAAAACTCTTTTATCAGTTACAGGTAGACGAGACTGGCAAGGCGATTGGCGTCGAGGCACTCGTTCGCTGGAATCATCCCCACAGGGGGTTGTTGAGTCCCGATGAATTTATCCCTTTTGCCGCGGAGTCTGCGCTAATCTGCGACTTGGGGCGATGGGTGCTCAATGCGGCCTGCGCACAGCTGCAACAATGGGCAGGAGATGCTGTTTTCGGTGAGCTGCCAGTCTCCGTCAATATCAGTGGCCGTGAGTTCCGTCACGCCGGATTTGTGCAGCAGGTTGAAAGTGTTTTCAAGAATTTCAAGGTCCGCAGCGGTGCGCTCAGGTTAGAACTGACGGAAGGTATGCTGGTTGAAAAATTCGATGTCACAATAAAATGCATGAACGCCTTGATTGCGCTGGGCGTATTGATCGAACTGGATGATTTGGGGACTGGGTTCACTTCCTTGAAGTACATCCACGAATATCCGGTCAGCCGACTAAGGATCGATAAGTCTTTCGTGAGCAATCTAATAGAAACAGGACGTGCCATTGTTATTGTCAGGACGGTCATCGCTATGGCAAAAACGCTAGGGATGGAGGTGATTGCGGAGGGTGGGGAGACCACTACGCAGTTGGAGATACTGCTGAGCGAAGGATGCACTCAATTCCAAGGCTATCATTTCGCGGAACCTATGCCACTGGAGAGCTTCGAGGCGTTTCTGAGAACGCGGCCTTCATAATTGTTAGTTAATTTGTTTATATCCATCAAAAACAGAGGCCGACTTTATAGTCGGCGGAGTTTCGTTATGCGCTCAATTCGGTACGTTCGCGCGACCGCCATCCTTGTGCTGTTGTTAGGCGCCGCTTACGGCGTGCTGGGCTGGTCGCAAGGCCCCCAGGTGCAAGGTTATGAGATAGCGCCGCTGCCTTTGCTGCAGACCGTCGTGGCTGCGGGAAGGGTTGTGACGGAGTCGCGTACTCAGGTCAGCAGTGAGTTGGCTGGGGTGGTGCTGGAACGACGGGTGCAGGAGGGTGACCAGGTGCAGCCCGGCGACATCCTGTTGGTGTTGCGGGCCGATGACATCGGCGCACAGGTGCGGCAGGCCGAGGCCGCGCTGGAGCAGCTGCTGACCATGACCAGACCGCAAGCGACGCTCGCTCTGGAGAATGCTCAGACGAAGCTTGCGCAGGCCGCCCGGGAAACCGTGCGGCGGCGCGCGCTCGCGGAGCGCTCGGTGCTGTCCATCGAAGCGCTGGAGCAGGCGCAGCAGCAGGAACAACTCGCCAGCACCGCAGTGGAAGCGGCAAGTCTGACGGTGGCGGCGCTGGCGCCAGGGCAAGTGGAAGAGGTGCTGCTGCGTGAGCGTCTGGCGGTGCTGCAGGCACTGCTTGCCAAAACCGAGGTGCGCGCGGAGGTCGCCGGCACCGTGCTGACCCGCAATGTCGAGCCCGGTGATCTAGTGCAGCCCGGCCGTGTGCTGTTCACCATTGCCCTTGGCGACAAGGTTGAAATCCGCGTGCCGCTTGATGAGCGCAATCTGTCCCTGCTGGCTTTGCAGCAGAGCGCAGTCGCCGTTGCCGACGCCTACCCCGATCATCCCTTCCCCGCCCGCATGACCTACATTGCCCCCAGCATCGACTCCCAACGCGGCACGGTGGAGGTTCGTCTGACGGTAGATCAGATCCCCGAATTTCTGCGGCAGGACATGACCGTATCGGTGAATATCGAGACCGGCCGGCGTGAACAGGCGCTGGCGGTGCCAAACGACGCCCTTGCAGACGTGCAGGGCGAGCAGGCGCAGGTCATGGTGCTGCGCGAGGGGAGGGGGTATCGGCAGCAGGTCACCCTGGGCCTGCGCGGTCTGGCAATGTCCGAAGTCCTCTCAGGGCTGGCGGCGGGTGATCGCGTGCTGGCAGACCCCACCGCAGCCCTCGCCGATGGCGCACGGGTTCGTTTCACGGCCAGTCCGGCGCCGCTGCCCGGCAGCGCCGTAGACTCGGCTTCCCGCAATGAACTGCCGGTGAGCTTCGATTGATGCGCCTGCTGCGAAGTTTATGGACAGAGTGGATTCTCGCGATGGGTTTTCTGCGTGAGGGACGCGCGCAGTCAGTCATGATCATGATCGGGGTTGCGGTGGGCGTGGCGGTGATCGTGTTTGTCACGGCGCTGATCCAGGGCCTGCAGGCCAACATCATCGAACGCACACTGGGTACCCAGGCCCACATCCGTCTGCTCTCCTCCGATGAGGTTAACGTGTTGCTCCCGGCACCCGCCGGCACTCAGCTCCTGGTGCAGGAAGACAAGCGGGCGCAGCGCCTGCGCTCGATCAATAACTGGCAGCAGATCAGCGCCACCCTGGATCAATTACCGAATCTGACCGCCGTCTCGCCGGTGGTGTCCGGGCCCGCATTCGTCCGCCGTGGAGAAGCGCTGGAGTCTGTGGCGCTGGTGGGAATCGATCTGACACGCTATCAACAGATCATTCCACTGCAGCGTTATGTGGTCAGTGGCCAGCTGCGTGTTGGCGCCGATGATGTGGTCATCGGCAAACTGCTGGCCGATGATCTCGGCGTTCGCGTTGGCAGCAAGCTGCGACTGGACACAGGACAGCAGAACAGCGCGGTGGTCAACATTGCCGGCATATTCGAACTGGGAGTGCGTGAGCTGGATTCGCGCTTTGTATATCTTGACCTCAGACAGGCGCAGTCGCTTCTGGGGCTGCCGGGCGGTGTCACGGTGATTGAGCTGACAGTTGCCAATATCTTCGAGGCCGACGTTATTGCCGCGCAGATAGAGCGTCTGACATCGCTCAACGCGGAAAGTTGGATCGAGACCAATGCCCAACTGATGAACGCCCTCACCGCGCAGAGCCTGTCCACCAATATGATCATTGTGTTTGTGGCGATATCGGTGGCCTTTGGCATCGCCAGCGTGCTGTCGGTCAGCGTGGTGCAGCGCACGCGTGAAATCGGCATCCTGCGTGCCACCGGCGCCACACGCGAGCAGATTCTCAAAGTGTTCCTGATTCAGGGCGCAGTGTTCGGCCTGTGCGGCTCGTTCATCGGGATCGCCGTGAGCTACGCACTGGTGTGGGTTTTCAACACGCTTGGCCCCGGGCTGTTTTATATTCCGCTTTCCAAAACCCTGGTGTCGCTGTCGCTGTTGTTGGCAACGCTCACCGGCGTGCTGGCGGCGGCAGTGCCGTCGCGGCGTGCGTCACGTCTGGATCCGGTGGTGGCTATCCGTTATGTCTGATGCAAATATCGAAGTGCTGCGCCTGGAGGCGCTGCGTAAAACCTACAACCCCGGCCTGCCCAACGCGACAGAGGTGCTGCATGGCATTGATCTGCGTATCGGGCGCAGCGACTTCGCCGCGCTGGTTGGCCCGTCCGGCTCAGGCAAGAGCACGCTGCTCAATCTGATTGGTTTGCTCGACAAACCCAGCAGCGGGGAGCTGTACCTGCGTGGCCAGCCCACCAGCGGTATGGACGATGCCGGGCTCACGGCCCTGCGTGGCAGCGCAATCGGCTTTGTATTCCAGTTTCATCATCTGATTCAGGCCTTCACCGCCATCGACAATGTACTGATGCCGCTAATGCTCGCGCGCGGCAAACCCTGTGCTCAGGATGTCCAGCGTGCCCAAGACCTGCTGGCGGCCGTCGGGCTGAAAAAATATGCAGACGCAAAGCCCAACCAACTCTCCGGTGGTCAGCAGCAGCGCGTGGCGATTGCCCGGGCGCTGGTCACCGAGCCGGCACTGCTGCTGGCCGACGAGCCCACCGGTAATCTGGACACACACACAGCCTCGGAAGTTTTCGAACTGTTCCGGCTCTTCAATCGTGAACGTGGCTGCGCAATCTTGTTGGTGACACATGACCCTCGCCTGGCGCCGATGTGTGATCGCAACATCAATCTGGTGGATGGCTATATTGTCAGTGATACGAAGAATTGATGGTGTGGCGTCCGGGTGGCTTGATTTTTCCTTTCAATCCGGGCGCGTAAATTCTATGCTTCACCGCGCTTTATCCCCAAGTGAGTGAGGACGCAATGCAATGCTGGCAGCAGTGACCTTCTTGATCCACAGGCGCGGTGTTTTATTGGCATTGAGCATTGTGCTTACCGTCTTGCTGGGCCTCGCCATCCCCCGCGCCGGCTTCGACACCTCGTTAGGCGTGCTGCTCACCAAGAGCGACCCCTATCTGCAACAACGCGACCAGATGGCAGAGTCCTTTCCGGCACCGGTCGAGATCAGTTTTGCCTTGCTGCCGGATTCCAAGAACGTATTCGAGCGCGAAACCTTGTTGGCGCTGGCCGATCTGAATCGAGAGTTCCGCAGCATCCCGTTGGCAATCTCGCTGAACTCCCTGCTGCAATGGCAATCACCCTTCGGAGATCAAAGCCTGTTTCAAAGCACTGTGACGGAGCGGACTCAGTTTACCGAGCAGGATCTTCTTGATGCCAAGCAGCGTGTGCTGGCGGACCCATTCCTGAGTGCCGGCTATGTCGCCCCAGCTTTCGATCTGACGCTTGCGAATGTGCGCCTGCGGGTGACGAGTATTGACTCGCAGCAGAGCCGGGAGATAGTGCAAGCCAGTAACGCGCTCATCCAGAGTCTGCACGAGCGCCACCCTGGCGTGCAGTTTTACGTCAGTAGCGAGGCGCATTACGAGCAGTCGAATCGTAATGCCATGATCAGCGATTTGAGCTTCCTGTTGCCACTGGTCTTGCTGCTATGCACGGCTATCATCTGCTTCAGCTTTCGATCTCTAGCACTCGGCATTTGCATACTCGGCGTTGCGTTACTCACCGTGCTGATGACCATCGGGGCGCTCACCTGGGCAGGGCAAGACTTCAATACAATCTCGGTAATGGCGCCGCTGGTGGTTGTCACGATTGCCGTGGCCAATAGTGTGCACATCATCTCGATTTTCCGGCAATCATTGCAGCAGGGCTTAGTCCCCCCAGCGGCGATGTTGCAGAGCCTGCAGTCCAATCTTCGACCGATCAGTCTCGCGACAATCACCACACTGATTGGTTTCGCCAGCCTCAACTTCGCGTCCTCACCCGCCATCAGTTCCTTCGGTACCGTCGTTGCTATTGGGGTCGCTTTCGCCTATTTCCTCACCTTGTGCGTACTGCCAGCTCTCGTGTTGCTGCTGCCCGCAACTCTCCTGGGCAAGCGCGGCCCGAATGGCGGCGTGGCTATCATCAATGCCAGTATTCGCATCGCGAAGTCACTGGTGGCTAAACATGGCTCGGCGCTCCTGTTGGTGTTCGGTTCGCTCGGCGCGTTGTCTGTGGGCCTCAGTTTCCTAAATAGCACTGACTTCGACCGTGCGTCCTTCATCAGCGAGGACTCTCCCCTGCACGACTATTACGCGGTGGTGAGTGAGCGCATGGACAGAGGAACACCGCTCAGTTACGGCATCGAGTTAGCCACCCCTATGGGCAGCATCGAGCCGGATTTTCTGCAGCAATTGGATGGCTTCGCACAGTGGCTGCGTGAACAGGAGCAGGTGCTTGGCGTGGCCAGCCTGGTCGAAGTTGTGAAGACCGTCAATCAAGTCATGAATGAGAACGATGCAGCCTTCTACCGCATACCAGATACCTTGGCCGAGGTGGAAGAGGCCCTGTTCAATTACAGCGTGGCACAGGCAAGAGATTTCAATCTCGACACGCTGGCGAATGAGGATTTCAGCCTGGTACGTGTGTTCGTGACGACGAACACACAGAGCAATCAGGCGATCATCGAGCTGAGCGAGCGGATCGATCAGGAGTTCACAAGGCAAATGCCTGGGGCAAAACTCCTGCATGGCAGCAGCACTCTGTTGTTTGCGCGCATGGATAAAGCCGTGACAGTGGAATTATTGCAGAGCTATGCCTTCAGCTTGCTGATGATTACGCTCACCGTGATTCTCGGGATGCGCAGCGTCTATTATGGGCTTTTGAGCATGCTGCCGAATCTTCTGCCTGCCGTGTTGGTGTTCGGTGTGTGGGGGCTGCTGGTAGGGCGCATAGACCCCTTCGTGATGATGCTGTTCAGCATCAGTATCGGTTTGGTGGTGGATGACACTGTGCACGTGCTCAGCACCTATCAGACGAACCGCGCTGCCGGGATGATGCCGGCGGCAGCGATCGACCGAGCCCTGGATAAAGCGGGGCCGGCCATGATCATCACAACCGCTGTGCTAGCCTTGGGCACCTGCGTGCTGATCGGCGCCAGCACTCTCTATTTTCAGCAGGCGGCCATGCTGCTGGTGCCGATCGTCGTGATCGCTCTCGTGCTCGATCTCACCTTCTTCCCGGCCTTGCTTTTGCGCTTTGATCGGAAACCTTCCGTCGCTACTTGAGCATCTCCATGAGCTCGGCTTTATCCACTAAAGTTTGCAAGTCGTCCGCGCCTCCAATGAGCGTGCCTTTGACGAAAATCATCGGAAACGAGGGCCAACCACACCAGATTTTCAGGGCATTGCGGCGACGCCAGAGACTGAAATAGCTCCCATATTCCAAATAGCAGTACTCAATGCCGAGTCCGTCGAGTAGTTTCCTGGCTCTCTTGGGGACCGGATTCTGGGCCATGCCAACAATCACAATGGCATTGCTGGCAATGGCAGCTTCCACCTCCTGAATAATGTCGATGTTATTGTCTGCGATAGTTTGTCTTATCGCTTTATGAACCCTGCTTTCTTGAAGAATTGGTCGAGTCATTCAGTGCCTCTTTTTTGGTTGTTGTCTTGTGCCTTTTGGAGGATGAGTCCTTTTAAACGGACGATCAAGTTTTTCAATGGTGACATTTTGACATAAACACTCCTTTTGGCGGTTACGGGGCTTCTTCGGGGTGTCTGAAAAAGTCGGGGTAGAACCCGGCCAGCCATTACCTGGAAATCCGCCGTTGGGAATAATTCTCAAATGGCGAGAAACTGAGTAACTGGGAATGATTGGCTAGACGAGGGAAAAGCAGAGGATCTGACCAAGTAAAAATTGCCCTGTTAAACGCAGGCGCGTCAAAAGTGTAACCCAGATCTTTACCGATTCCACACACTGTGATCTAATTTTGCTCGACGTCCGTGATTCGAAATAAGAATTACTGTGGTTAATGAAGCTCAAATATTTTTAAGGAAACCAGATGATGATTAAATCTCTCAAACTCGCATTTTTAGTGATTTTCGCTCTTTTGTCTTTTAGTGCACAAGCCGCTGATTACTACGTTGAGATAACCAACAAGACTGGTTATACGATTCAGTATGTATACGTAAGCCCTGACAAATCGAGCGAATGGGAAGAAGATGTTTTGGGCTCAGAGGTCTTGATGGATGGCAAGAGTAAGCGAGTTAATCTCAACGGATACAAGAGCCCGGTTTTCGATATAAAACTAGTAGACGAAGACGGTGATACTTACACGTTCTGGGATATTGACGTATCCAAGCAAGACATCACAGCTACTCTTACGGATCTCGATTCATAGATTCCGCGGATGCGGATTCAGCTTCGAAGTGAATAACGACTTAGGCTGCCAAAGCCGGCATTTGTTGTTGCATTAAATACACTGGGGTTTTGAACGGCAGCAGTTTTTTGGGTCTGCCGTCAGGTCTTTTGATTGCCTTCGCCATTGCTGCGTCCTCAACTCGATGAAATTTCGTCTACTTCGCAAAGCGCCAATTTCGCGATCCTCCTGATAGATGGCCTCGTGGCTTGTGCACTGCTCATGCTCGTCCAGCCACCATCCACTGACCTCGCCCGGACTCCACTCCTCGCGCAACCTCCCCGCAATCAGGGTGATCGCTGCGGATGTCATGTTGCTGGTGGCGTTATCCCCGCTCGCCGTTGTTGTGTCTGAGTTGTCTGGCGACCGAAGACTGATGACCCCCAATCGCCTCTGCAACGGCCTGCTCGCTAAAACCGCTTTTGTTTAAAATCTCAATCTGGCATCGTTGTTCGTAGGTCGGTTGCTTGTAGTCACTCATTTCGCATAGCTCTTGTCGGAGACAAAGAGGCCAGTTGCCTTGATGCTCGCTTCAAAATCGCCAAAATCTCGCTGCCTGAAAATCGTGATGTCCTCATGTCGAGATCTCCTCAAGTAATATTAGGAGAAAATTCTACTTTTGAGCACCCTGACTATTTGGTAGGATTGCCACCCCACATCGACTATGCCTTCTTTTCTAAGGTGTAGTAATCGCAGAAAAGCCTTTAACGAGTCAGTGTCTTATCAATTCTTACGGCGGTCACAATAGTGCATCTAACACCCGCTCAAGCGCTGCACCGAGGCGTTGCAGCCCATAATGAAGGTAACCTTCACGATGCCGAAGCATGTTATCGCGCTATATTAAAATCCCACAAAAAAAAGTCTGCCGGTAGCCAAACACTAGATGTCATTGCTCAATGTTATATCAATTTGGGCATTCTTCTGCATGGCAAAGGAGACCTGAAAGAGACCATAAATTGTTACCGAAGTGCCCTGAAGATCAGGCCTGACTTTGTTGAAATCTATTGGCTAAAGGGTCTTGCCCGTCGCGATATGGGAGACTTGAAACTCTCCATCGACTGCTATCAACAGGCTGTCAAGCTCGAGCCTAACAATGCCGACGCCCATAACAACTTAGGCGCCGCTCAACAGCACATGGGAGACCTGGAAGGCTCTATCCAAAGCTACAGAAAAGCGCTCAAGATCGACCCGGCTTGCGTCGAAGCTTATAATAATATGGGAGGGGCGCTTCAAGGTCTAGGTGATACAGGGGAGGCCTTGGAAAGCTACAAGCAGGCTCTTAAGATAAAGCCAGATTATGCCAATGCCTACATCAATATGGGTTGTATCTTGCAGGATACGGGGAACTTGGAAGCCGCAATAGACTGTTACAAAAATGCTATAAAGATTATGCCTGGCTCCACCCAAGCCCATAACAATATGGGCAACGCGTTAAAAGGACTTGGCAACTATGAAAAAGCCCTTGAGCACTTTGACTACATCTCAGCAACAGTTATTAACCCATCTGACCCTCAATTCTGGTTTAACTCGAAATCTCTCGCTCTTGAATGTCTTTATTTCTTAGGGCGCTATGCAGAGTTAGAACAAAGGTTGAACGTACTTGCCAATTCAGGTGAAACCAATCTTCGGATAGCCGCCGTCAGTGCGTTTGTCACTAATCAACTAGGGCTCGCAGATCCGTATCCATTTTGTAAAAATCCCTTAGACTTTTTTCATGCAGGCAATTTAAATAATCACGTTGCTGATGTGAGCCGCTTTGCCGAAGCTCTAATGCTCGAGGCCGCGAACGAAAATGCGGTCTGGGAACCTCAGCACGGCGTAACAAGATCAGGTTTTCAGACCTCGCCCACTATATTTGGTGCTGGTAAGAACTGTCAGGCTCTTGAAAGAATTCTGCGCAAGGAAATAGAGTCATATCATTCCAAATTCAAGTCTGAAGATTGCGATTACATGAAATCATGGCCTGCTAAATATGACATCAGGGGATGGTTCGTTCGACTGCTTAAGACTGGTTATCAGCAAGCACACAATCATCCTTCGGGTTGGCTAAGCGGTGTCGTGTATCTAAAAACTATCGATTCATCAGATACCGATGAAGGTTCAATAGAGCTGGGTCTTCACGGTCATGATTTACCCATCCTAGATGATAGTTATGCTCGTAAAATTCATCATCCCAAAGTGGGGGATATTATTTTATTCCCTTCCTCTCTTTTTCACAGAACCATTCCTTTTAGCGAAGACACAGAAAGGTGTGTAATCGCGTTCGACATATATCGATATATAAACTGATTGGGGCTTCACCGTTTGAAGTGGGTAGATGACCCTTATCCCCAGAGAGACACAGACCTTTACGCACAGATTATAGGGTTGCAGGCGCCGTAGCACAGATGTTGGATCTGTCCTGGGGCGTGGTGGATCGGATCATGCGGCGCGCCGGTTGGGATTGGTGCAGCGCTGTCGCTTGGAGCCGATGAATAAAGTGGGGCCGACCATCAAGCGGCATCTGTAGTTAATCTTGAACGCAGTGCTGTTAAAGAGTCACAACGGGCATTCGGAAAGTATGAACAGCGGCATTCAGCGCATCAAACGGAAGGCGTGTGGATTTCGCAACGCTATTTATTTTTACTGCGGTGGGCTGGATTTGTATCCACAAGCGATTAGCGCGTGAGGTTACCCGCCTGCAACGGTCAAGCCCTACAAAAATAAGCGCCATCAGAAATACGACGATGTCGCGGCAGCCCGCGGCCAACAGTTCGCAGATATTTGGCGGTGATCAGATCCCACTGGCATGACTGGTTCGCCAGCCAGCCCCCCCCGGATGCTCTGGTCGAGCGACCAATGAGAAAAAAGTTCGCGGGCTCGTCCCGGTCCCACAGCGGTGGGGTATGATGCCGCAACAACTTTCACTCACTGCGGAACGCCCATGCCTGTCACTGCTCCGGATATCTTCAGTCTCTTGCCCGTCCTTCTTGCCCTCTTCATTTCCATCAGTCTGCGCAATGTCATCGTTGGCCTGTTCACAGGGCTGTTCGCGGGCGTGCTGATGATCGAGGGGCCGGCGCTGCTGGGCGGGGTGAGCCTGATGGTGCGCGACTATCTGGTGCCCCAGGTCACCGACAGCTACAACGCCGGCGTGTTGGTCTTGCTGGTGTTCATAGGGGGCTTCGTGGCGCTGATGGAGCGTTCAGGTGGTGGCGGGGCCTTCGCAGCGAAAGTCGCGCGCTACATCACCACGAAAGCGCGTCTGCAGATCTCGGCGTGGATTGGCGGCGTCGTGATCTTCTTTTCCGATCTGGGGACACCGCTGATCGTCGGCCCTACCTTCCGTCCTATGGCGGATCACCTGCGGGTGTCCCGCGCCAAGCTGGCGTACATCATCGACTCCACCGCATCGCCGGTGGCGATTCTGGTGCCCTTCATTGGCTGGGGCGTCTACATCATGAGTCTGCTGGAACAGCAGTTCACAGCGCTGGGCATCGAGCAGTCAGACTTTCAGGCGCTGGTTGCGGCGCTGCCTTTCCAGTTCTACGCCTGGCTGGCAGTATTGGCGGTGCCTTTGCTGGCGCTGACCGGGGTGGAGTTCGGGCCGATGGCGCGGGTGGAACGCCGTGCCGCGCTGGAAGGACTGACGCCTGACGAAGCGGCGAATGCGGCATTGAATGCGCCGCCGCCCGGCACTTCCGACAAGGCGCGGGCATCTTTTATCTGGTTGCCGCTGCTGGTGCTGTTCATCGTGCTGCTGTGGACGCTGGTGCCGCTGGGCTTTCCCTTCGGGCGCGTGAGTGGCGCCGATTTCCGTGCGGGGCTCTCTACAGCCTATCTGAGTGCGGCCGTTGCGCTGATTCTACTGATGGCCTTCGCGGGAGCGCAGCCTTTGATGACCAGTGTGCAGGTATTTCTGGAAGGCATGAGTCGCATGATGCTGGTGGCGGTCATGCTGCTGCTGGCCTGGGCCATGGGCGACATGACAACGGCGCTGGGGGGGGGATGTCTATGTCGCCACGCTGGCGGCCGAGAACGCAGCACCGTGGGCGCTGCCGGTGATGATCTTTCTTGTGTCCTGCAGCATCTCCTTCGCCACCGGCTCGTCATGGGGAACCTTTGCCATCATGCTCCCGCTGGCGCTGCCGGCTACCGTCGCCATCGATGCGCCGCTGTATGTGTGCATCGGCGCGGTGCTCTCGGGCGGACTGTTCGGCGACCACTGCTCGCCCATCTCCGAGACCACTATTTTGTCGTCCACCGGCGCGGGCTGCGACGCCTTCGAACACTTCCAGACCCAGCTGCCCTATGCGCTGGCCAACGGGGTATTGTGCATCGGCGGCTATGTGCTGGCGGGCTTCACGGCCTCGGTGTGGACGCTGGCGCTGCTTATCCCGCTGCAGGTGGGTGGGCTGCTGCTGTTTGGCACACTGCGAAAGTCCGCCTAAATCGGCATGCTCTTCGTAGTTGAATCCGCGTCTTTCGAAAAATAGCAAAGCCCAGAAAATATTATTACTCGATAGCGATAACTTAGTCGGTTTCAACAATTCTTGCTGGCTATGGTTTCGTGGATGATGAAGAGCCTAAGCTTTTAAACTCTGCAGCTAGCTATGGGATCGCTTCTATCATTCTCTTGTCCATCTAGATCGTGACTGATTTCTTGAAAATAAGTAAAAAGATTAGACGTTGATATTGTTCTACGGACATATCTCCTAAGCGCTAACTTCATAAGAGAGCTCGCGTCACAGCAGTCTTGCGACTACTCAACGCTATATTGACCCGCTTTCGATGCAATTCCCTGCGGTTAGTGGGTCAGCTCTGGGTGCAACTCAACACATTAGTCACTGATCGACAGCAATTTGAGTTCTGCGACGTTTACGGATCGAACTACCTTGGATCCGTTGTCCTCTTCAATCTCTATCCACACGAGGCTCTTGTCAAATGAGATGCGGTCGGTAATGAGTCTTACCACCTTGCGAGCGCCTTCAATCTGAATCTCGGTCAACACGATCACCGATTCGTGTGGCACAGACACCCACGGCACGTCTGAACTGGCACCTTCCCTATATCCATTCAAGAGAGGCTTCCCAAACGATCTGCGTGTCGAAGCAGGCCTCGCTCTCCCGCCTGACGATGTGGTCTGGGAATTCTCGACTTTGGTCAGTTTGCTCAGCAGATACCTCAATACATATCGGCATTGCTGTCTTTGCAAACCTTGGGTGAGTCCTGTCTGGCAAAGTTCAAGGCAGCGCTCGCTGTCCAGCTCGTAAATTCTTCTTAGCGTATTCAGTGTGTCGGCATCAGTGACAGCGCGCTTTTCAAAGAGGTCCGCGACGCATTGGGGTAGATTCAGCAAGCCCAGATGCATGCTGACATACTTGTTCGACTTGCCTATTCGTGCGGCGATATCGACCTGTTTCCAGCCCGCTTCAATAAAGGAACTGAGCGCACGACCAATTTCCAGCGAGGTCAGGCTCTCTCGCTGTATGTTTTCTATAAGTTCACCAGCAGTCTCTTCCAAGGGATTCGCCGGGACATCATTGACAATTGCCTTGATGTATTTGATGCCAGCTTTCAGACAAGCGCGCCACCGCCTTTCGCCCTTCTGTATCAGAAACTTTCCGCGCGAATTGGCGGGATACACAATGATAGGCGATTGCTGCCCCTCAATTGCCAGTGAGCTCGCGAGCTCCTCTATACCGGAAAAGAACTGTCTGACCTGTGGCTTGGCAATCACATCGGCGACTGGAAGATTAAGCACTGATCCTATGACTTCAGGCTCAGAGAGCGGAGCTTCCTGACGCTCGCTGAGAATGTTTTTCTGCATCTAACATCCGCCTCACGAAATACACGTTGTTTGGCCTAAGAATCAGTACTGGCTAACACAACAAGCATTAATGGTGCCATGTGGGATTAGTACCGTAATGTGATTGGGACTCCTGCACCTCCAATCTGCAATGAACACCCTGAATTTCTTGCCATTTCAGGCACTAGTGCGCAGGTTCAGCACATCCGCCAACAGGATTGCCTGTTGAGATAGTTACGCATGCGTAAGCTCCCCTTTGCACCAATCCTGTGAAGCCAGGGCAATAGTTGCCCCATGATTTCTCTTTGGCTTGCGCCACGATTCAGGAGATCGCTAACAAGGGTGAAGGCTGACGCCACAGGCGCACTAACTGTGCAAGGTGTTCAATAACTTGGTGCACGAAAACGGCATAATAGAGGTCCAAGGTATTCCTTAAAAACCATAAAAATATTGTTAAATCATTAGCTTATATTTGTGGCACGGCACTTGCGAAGCCCATGTGCACAGCGCTGTTTGATCCCTTCAAATACGACTGAAACATGAGGCATAACGATATGAGGCAAGCAAAACGTGACTATCTTGAGCAAGCGCTCCGCAAGCACCCGTGGTTCATTGGCAGACAAACGCTGCTCTACCAATCCATTTCAGCGCAAACCGAATCTGCATGTATCACTGAGCCCGGCCGAGTCGCCAGGTACCCCAGATTGACTCCACGTCTGACAGCATTTTTACTGCCGTTTCTGCTTGCGGATGCAGGTGCGGTCATCGCGCAGGACATTGAAGAGATCACCGTCACGGGTTCGTTGGTGAAGCGTGATGGCTACACGGCCCCCACTCCGACGAGTGTGCTCAGTCGCGATGAGATCGATGCCTTCTCCGGAACGAACATTGGTGACTATCTCAATCAGTTGCCAGCATTTGCCGGCAATCAAACGCCCGTCAATACGCGCCGCTCTACAAGCGCTGGCGGGGCCGGAATCAGTTCGCTGAACCTGCGAAATCTTGGTACTGCCCGCACGCTTGTGCTGCTTGACGGGCAGCGCGTTGTTGCATCGCAGCCCACGGGTCAGATCGATATCAACCCTTTTCCGCAACAACTGATTCAGCGCGTGGATGTGGTCACCGGTGGCGCCTCAGCAGTGTATGGGTCGGATGCGATGTCCGGTGTCGTCAACTTTGTGCTGGACCGACGATTCACCGGCTCCAAGCTGGAGTTGCAAAGTGGCATGACCGACGATGGTGACAACGACGCGCAGAAAATTACGGCTTCTTATGGGGCTTCTTTTGCTGAAGGGCGTGGACATTTTCTATTGAGTGGCGAGTACAGCAAGGTAGACGGCATTCAAGACTGCATGCTGGATTTTTGTACTGAGGGCTGGAACATCATCAACAACCCTGCGTATACCGCCACGAACGGTCTTCCGGAACGCATAGTCGTTGACCGAAGTGCGCCAAACAATATGACCGCTGGCGGCATCATCACGGCAGGCCCATTGCGAGGAACCGCTTTCGGACCTGGTGGCGTGCCCTACCAGTTCAACTATGGCTCGCTGGTCGGTACTGCATTCAGCCAGGGCGGTGACTGGGTTGAGAACAGCGTACAGAAGTACACCACCGTTTCTCCCTACGCCATGCGCAAGAACGTATTCGCCCGGGCCAGTTACGAGATATCAAGCAACATGGAGGTGTTCGCGCAATACAGCACTGGCGTCAATGACTCCCTCGTAGCATCCGCGGTAAGGTTCAACCCTGGCACCCTCAGGGTGCAGCGTGACAATGCGTTTATCCCGCCATCTGTGCGCGGCCTGATGGCTGCAAGAAATCTCACAACTCTCACCATAGGGACCTACAACATTGATGTAGGAACGATTCGGTCAAAAAACAATGTTGCTCTGGATCGCTACGTTGTTGGTATCGACGGCAACTTCGAGATGTTCGATAGAGACTGGACCTACAGTGGTTATTATCAATATGGCGAGTCGATCAATACCAAGCAGTTCTGGGACACTCTTCGAGACAACTACAACAGAGCAATCGATTCTGTCATCGTGCCAGGCTCCAATGTGGTGGTCTGCCGTTCGACACTGACATCGCCGAATGATGGTTGCGTGCCGTACAATCTGTTTGGTATCGGCGTGAACAGTGCGCAAGCTGTCAACTATGTGGCTGGCTGGTCGTATGCGAAGGAATACAATATTCAGAAGGTATTTGCTGGCCGCATTACAGGCACAGCATTTGATATTCCGACTGGCGAAGTGTCGCTGGCGGTGGGCTTTGAAAACAGAATTGAAGACGGCGACGGTATCGAAAGTGACAACAACCGGCGTAACCAATCCTGGTTTGGTAACCAGTCTCCGATCTTCGGCAGCTACGAAGTAACGGAGGGATTCGCAGAGACTGTTATCCCCCTGTTCAATCCGTTGCCGACCACACTGAATGCTGCTGTGCGCGTTGCCAAGTACAGCACTTCTGGCACAGTCACCACATGGAAGGCAGGTCTGAATTTTCAGCCTCTCAAAGACATTCTTCTTCGTGGCACATTGTCGCGTGACATTCGCTCGCCCAGCCGACGTGAACTTTTCGCCACCTCTCTCTTTGCAGGAAATCAGGTTACCGATCCTTTCCGCAACAATGAAGTCAGCACAGCCAACACCGCAACGGTCGGCAATCTCGGGCTGCAACCTGAAGTGGCCGACTCAACAGGATTTGGCCTGGTGTATCAGTCCAGCCTTCTCGAAGGTTTCAGTGCCTCGGTGGATTTCTACAACATTGATATCAATGACTCTATTGGAACAGTTGGTGGACAGGCGACCCTCGATCGCTGCTTTGCTGGCGAGACGCAGTTCTGTCCATCGATCATTCGCAACCCTGATGGCACTCTCAACAATGTCAGAACCCAGCCAATCAATTTCGTCGTTGAAACCAACCGCGGGGTCGACATAGAAAGCAGCTACACGTTCGAAGTCGGCAACCTGGTGTCCGGCATACCCGGAGAGGTGCAATTGCGCGCACTGGCAACCCGGTATCTTGAGAGATCCACTGATACTGGTGCCGGCCCTGTGGTCGACACGGTCGGCTCGAATGGTGATGGACCGCCCGAGCTCAAGTACACAATGACCGGCACCTACCGTCTTAATGACCTGCGGGTGAGTCTGACTGGGCGTGGGCTCAGCTCCGGTGTCATTGATGCCACCTATGTCGAATGCCAAACCGGCTGTCCGAGATCGACGGTGTTCAACCGTACCATCGACAACAATCAAATGGATGGCGCAGTCTTTTTTGATCTCTCGGTAAGTTATCAGCTTAGCCAAATCCTCAATAGCGAATCCGAACTATTTCTGGTGGTCCAGAACCTGACCGACAAGGATCCAGAAGTGTTTCCCCGTTTCGGCGCGAACCCTGTGGACCCGGCATCGAACCCAACCTACTACGACATTCTGGGCCGGGAACTGCGGTTCGGCGTCAGGATCAAGTTTTGAGTTGGATCCAAAAAAACCAAATTATTTAGACTGAACCGGAGAATTGCCATGTTTTACCGCGATAACGTAATGCAAAAACTTCCGGCCAATGACAGACAACGCCAGCTGCATCCGCGCAGCTGGCTCAAGTCGGCTATGGCCAGCACAATATTGGTATTGAGCCTTGCGCCCGCGTTGGCAGCGGCCGCAGACGGGTTTCAAGTGGCCGAAGCCTCAATTGATGACATACAACAAGCTATTCAAAGCGGTCAAACCACCTGTGTGGGAGTCGTTCAGGCTTACATAGACAGGGCCGCAGCCTATAACGGTGTGTGTACGGCGCTTGTCACGGAGGATGGCGGACCCGTTGCCCAGGCTCTGGGTGCTGTTCGCGCGCGAGCACCTGTTATGTTTCCCACGTCGACACGCTCCGCTTCCACCTACCTTCCCAATCTGGATGAGTATGCGGGTTTGCCACTTGACCTGGGCAGGATGGAATCCACCATTTCGGACCCGAGTGTCTTGCAGCAATACGGCATGGTGGCGGGCATCCCCAATGCCCGTCAGGTCAATGCCTTGGAGACGATCAATATTCGCGGTGAACGCTCTGTGACGTGCAAGGGCGAGTTTGATGCCCATCCCACGACTGGACCACTGCCGGCAGGTGCGCCAGAGGGCTGCGAGCAGTTTCGTCAGCAGCCCGATGCGCTGGAGCGCGCAGCCGAGCTGGACGCGCTTTACGGCAATCGACCTGACCTGGCCAGTCTGCCAATGTACTGCGCGACCATTTCGGTGAAGGACTGGTATGACGTCAAGGACATGCGTTCCACAGGGGGCAACGACGTGAACTTCGCCATGGATGCGGCTCCTGACGATTCCACCATAGTGGCTGAACTGCGCAACAAAGGCGCGATAATCCTGGCGGTCACGATTGCGGCAGAGGTCAACTTCACCGCCGATGGCGACATTGAGCCGACTGCATCCTTTGTCGGTGGCGGAGGCTCCATCAGAAGCAGCTGGGCAGGGCATGTGTGCAACCCCTACGACACAGAGCGCTCGGCAGGCCCCTCAAGCGGCGGCGCCGGCGTATCGGTATCCGCAAGCCTGGTTACCTGCGCTATTTGTGAAACCACTGGTGGCTCGTGCCGGGAGCCTGCGGCCCAGAATTCAATAGCCAGCTTCGTGACCACCAAGGGACTGACATCGGAAGATGGATCCATGACGGCGCAGTTCATCAATCATCGACCCGGTGCACTTTGCCACTCGATCGGCGACTCCGCCCGCGTTATTGACGCGATGAAAAGCCCCGAGCGTGGCTACTTTGATTCAAAAGACATCTTCACGGCCATTCCAGATGGCCTGATATCAGAAGAGCCGTTCGAATCATTTGTGGTAAGCGAGGAAGAACTGGAAGGCAACGCCAAGCCGCTGCAAGGCATGCGTATTGGTATTGTGCGGGAGTACATGGTGCACCACACGCCCAACGATGTGGCGATCAGTGAGCGCGTTGATCAGGAGATCAAGGACGTGCTGCGCGATCAGCTCGGCGCAGAGGTAGTGGAATCATTCGACCCAATGTATCCAGACGATCCCTCCGTGCCTAATATGGAATATACTTTCCAGGATGCGTTTGCCGAGACAATCGCCTTCATGGCGCCTGAGTACTTCTTCCAGATGAAAGACGATGAACCAGAGTTCGCTGTGCCTGGCTACGACGTGAGAACCAAAGATTACATGGTCAAACTCGCTCTGGGAGAGGCGCCGCTGTCACCCGCGTTGAACATGCGCCGCATCATCAATGGACTGGACAATACAAACATCACTGCCTTCAGTGTGGAAAAGTATCTGACGGAGCGCGGCGATGCGCGCGTTAACAATTCGGCCAGTTATGCTGCCAACTCCAAATGGCGCGCCAATTCGCAAGCGGTGGGCGTGCAGAATGCTGCAGCAGTCAATGTGCAGGACACCCGTGCCACGCAAGGGATGGATCGCATCAAGATGCAGCACGTGTTCAGATTGGCGATACTCAAGGTCATGCGTGAGAATCAGATCGACTTTTTCGTGCACCCCAACATGAGTGTGCCGCAATGGAAGATTGGCATTGATCGTGAACCCGAGATCAACAGCCGCACGGCAGCCGGACCCTCGATTACCGACCTGCTTGGCGCACCGGAAATTACAATTCCCGCCGGCTTCAATCAGATCGTCTACGAGCCCAAATATGTGCTGAGCGACGACAAGAAAACCTACACCCTGGTGACTGGCGATACACAATCACTCATGGCTCAACCGATGCCGTTCAGCATCAATTTCTGGGCAGGCCCGGGCGATGAAGCAACTCTGGTAAAGGCCGCTTCCGCTTACGAAAGGGCGACCGGGCACCGAGTGCCACCTGCCGCATTCGGCCCACTGGAGTAAGCTGCGCCGAGCTACCTCCAACTGATGCACGTGAAAGTCGGGCTATGCAAACCGCAGAATGCATAGTCCGGCAATCACACCACGCCGCATCCGTCCGTTGCCGTCCATGTACGGCCGAATGTAGGGGGAGTATGCAGGGTTTTTCGGATATAGACCTGCCTATTGCGGGAGCCGGCGAGGTCGGCTGCCTGAGTGATGTCTGTCTGTTGATTGTTCGTATAAAATGGTAGCTTCTGCGCAAAGCGGAGTTTGTTTGACCTCCCTTCCGATTCTTTCGGGCTCTACCCCGAGTTTGCAGATATGTCGAACGCTGAGCTGTTGCCGTATTACTTGTTCCTGGCAGATGGTGGCAATATGCTGAATATCAGTCATGCGGTGGATGCAGGAATGTACCAATGTCGTTAACCGAAGAAGAAAACTCCAGAATCATCGAAATGGCGTGGGAAGACCGTACGCCGTTTGAAGCGATTGAACTGCAATTTGGCTTGAATGAGTCGCAGGTAATCCTTCTGATGCGCAGTTCCCTGAAGCGCGGCAGCTTTGAATTGTGGCGTGAGCGCGTCAGCGGGCGTGCCTCAAAACATCTGAAACTGCGCAATCCTGAGATCAGTCGCGGCTACTGCCCGACGCAGTACAAGCAGCGTTGAGTCCCAGGCTAGCGTTACGTCCACGCAATCAAGAAGTCTCTGGAAACGCCAACGATCGGCATAGCGGCGAGTTGCGAGGCCTTTAGCCCATTGCCGACCGTGCGGGCTTTGTCTGTCAGGACATAGTGTCGAGACTTGCCTTCCCTGCGCTGAATCAGCCCTTGATCCAGCAGGGCCGCCAGCAGGAACCCCGGCGTTGTTGGCCACCACTCTGAAGTAAGTCCGTGGCTTCATCACAGCCGATCTCATGCTCCAGCACAACTGTGTCGGACAGGCTGGTTAAATTGATTATGCAGATGCTAAAGCCTAGTACGGGCCAGAAGCATCAAACTCTCATCATTGATATTGTTGAACGCATCATCTTTTATGATCTGCAGATTGAGAGCGTTCTGGCCAGAACTGGGGATAGCGGTGACGCAGGATTAATGTTTTTTTCGTGAAAATATATGTGGATATTTAGCATTTAAATCATCGAGATAGAGCTATAAAATGTATATATAAACAGTATGTTATGAACATCCATTTGTGGCCTTTTCATGAAGGAATCGTGTAATGTCATAGATCTCTTCTCTCGCTCTTATCCCTGCAGACAATGCCGCACTCAGCGACGAGATTACGCGTCTCGCCGGGCACATCAACGCCGCACAAAATCCACCTGTCACTCAGGATGAAGATGCGGAAAAGTTTCCGGAAAAAACGTTTCCGCAGAAACGTGTCGATGCGTTGCTCGGGTTGGCCGAGCAGGCGATGAGCACGATGGAAGAAGGATTGCAGCCACTTTCGTCCGCCGACAAATATCAGGTGGTGCTCCACATCGAACATGGCAATGAACAGCATTGCTCAATCGAGAGCGGTGCCCATCACTCGCCCTTGTCGCCAGCCACTGCAAGACGTCTGTGCTGCGACGCTTCATTGGTCCCAGTGCTGGAGGACTCCAGCGGCAATGTGCTGAGTGTCGGCCGCAAGACCCGCGCCATTCCGCCTTCTATCCGACGTGCTCTCCAGATTCGCGATCACGGTTGCCGCTTTCCAGGCTGCTGCGAATCCCGCTACGTGGATGCGCATCATGTGCAGCAGTTCGAATTTCTGACCCCAAGCGGCGGCGCGCTGGCAGGGGGAGAAGATGGATTATGATCTGGCGGTTGGGGCGATGTTGCGTGTTTTAGACGCGGGAGACACAACCGACCACGATGGCCTGCGGAATTGCATAGGAAACTGACCCAGCGGAAGTGGGTCAATTGAAATTACAAAGCAACAGCGAGGGCTTGTCGCCCCGCAATCCTTTGGTCCATAAGAAGGGGTTATGCTGCAATTTTCCGGAGGTCTCAGAAATTGAGAAACTCTCGTAAAGTTCAATAGCCGCATTCGTTAGAGCATTTCAGCTAAATGCTTTTTGCGTTCACAAAAAGCATTTGCTAGCTGTTCTCTCTATCCAATCCTGGCTGCCGTTGAAGCGACATGACCTGCAAGTCCAGCTGACCACTGTTATCCAGCTGTCTGATCTTGTTCATTTCTCGAACGCATACTTTATCTCCAGAAAACGCAATCGAATTATCTGTAGGGCTTTCCAGGTGCGCCATTGAGAGTCCTCAATCCCTCTGCTTTGTAGCCTGCTTTGCCTCGCGGTCGGTATTCCGCTGGTCTTCCTGCTTCCCCAGATCGGCGAACTCGATCACTGTCAGAACCAGTCCGGTGATCAGTAGCAGGAAAACCCCTATCGAAAAAGGTAAGAGATCTAAGCTCATTTAGTTTTACTCATCAGCGCGCACAATTTGAAATAGATTCCGAAAGTAAAGATGGATGGAATCCAAATGGCTGTAAAAATTGCCTGTTCACGGTCATTCAGCACAAACCAGAGGTACGCGGAAATCGCGAACGAAACCATTACCGCCAGAATGATAAAAAAATCAGATTTTCGGAACATACATCACCTGTAAAGATTTACGATTCATTATTGAATTCCAGCCAAAAACAACCAAGTGCACCCAGAAGGCAACCGGTTATAGCCAGAGTCCCCACAACACGAGCACCTGCCGATATCCCAAACGCGAACACATCGAGATTGATTAATCCGGTAAAACCAAGCACCAGTCCCAGCACCCCTACGAGAGCGAGTCCAGTACCGACGGCTATCATTAAACGGCAAGTGCGCAGCAGCAACAGAGGGCCTCTCGTGAACAAACTAAACGCTTTTGAAGTGCACTCTCCATCCCTGTACTTTGGGCCGGAAAGTTGCCGTTCATAAAAGCAACAAAAGGTTGTACGCAGGTCAATGCTTACTGGATGTGTGTCTCGTCGGTGACACTCATGGGAATTGATTTACGGGGCTGAAGCCTCTGCTGCTGTCGAACGAAACCTGCGTGAGATTGAAGGATTAGCTGCCCGCCTGGAGGTGTTGCCCTACGACAACGACGCGGCGATTCACCCGGGGCAACTCAGAGCCGAGTTGAAGAAAATGGGTAGGCCAATCGGCCCCTGTGATGAAATGATCGCCGGGCACTCTCGTTCGCAAGGCATGCTGGTTGTCACCAACAATATCAAACAGTTCGAGAATGCACCGGAAATTCGGCTGGAGAACTGGGTCGTCTGAATTAAACGCCGGGGCCAGTCGTATCTGAGGGATAATTACCGACCATCTCATTCGCAAAATTCATGACCATGCCTCCAGCACGGTCGTCGCGACCGAGAATTGCAGGCCTGTCCAGATAGGCTTCCAGAGAGTCTAACTTGCCGGTACTCGTGCAGGCGTCTACAAACTCGCTGTCGAGACTCGTCCTCGCGAGCACT
>CAIOZF010000163.1 GCA_903862645.1 uncultured Gammaproteobacteria bacterium | reverse complement strand
GTGCTATAGAAAGCAAGTAATTATAAAAAGCTCTCGAGAAATAATTTATCTTTAAGCGGAGGCGTGAATTGGCTATCTACGATAAACCCACGAAAACCCTGATGCTTGAATTTGTCCAGCAATGCCTTAAGCAGGGTCAGATATTTGAAAAAAATGAGGCAGTAGCTTGGTTCGCTAAGAACTATCCGAATATCAGACCGACTACCGTGCAGCAGCATGTGGAGGGAATGGCGGTGAACTCTTCAGCGAGAAAACATCACCCGAGCATTAAGCCTGGTTCGGAACATGACTTGTTTTTTAAGGTCGGGCCTGGGAAATTTAGGCTGTGGAATCAGCTATCTGATCCGGCCCCGATATATAAGGGGCAACTCATTGGGGGAGTGTCGGACGTAAGCGTTACGCCGGTGGACGAGGCTGAAGAGCTGACGGAGGCATCACCAACATTTGCTTTTGAGCGTGACCTTCAAAACTACTTGTCAAAAAATCTTGCAGTGCTTGAGTCTGGGCTTACGTTATATCAAGACGAGGAGTTAACTGGAATTGAGTTTCCAGTAGGCAGTCGATTTATTGATATTTTGGCGGTTGATCGTAACGGTGATTTTGTTGTTATTGAACTCAAGGTTTCTCGCGGACACGACCGTGCTATAGGGCAATTGCTTGCGTATATGGGATGGGTGCAGAAGGATTTGGCGGGAACAAAGAAAGTGAGAGGGATTGTGGTGGCGAACGCATTTACAGAGGACTTTAGACTCGCGGCTTCGCGCATTCTTGACATTTCGCTTTTCGAATACGATATTTCTTTCACGCTCCGACGTATTTCTCAGTAGTTGGCTGGCATGGGGATTTTCTAGATTTCATCCAAGCAACGGAACCAATTCCTCTGCTCTTAAATGGGTATACCGCTTGAGCATTTGAAGTGTCTTGTGTCCTGTAATCGCGGCGACCTGCATCAGATTCAATCCGCGCTCAAAGAATCGGCTGGTAGCTTCGTGTCGTAGATCATGAAAGCGGAAGTCCACTAGCTTCAATTTCTCGATCACTCGCCGCCACGCATTCTCAAAGCTGTCGGGGCGACTCCATTGATGGAATACCTTGCCGCAATCTGATCTGGGGTAGTCAGTCAGGATTGCGACGGCTTTAGTCGATAGCGGCACATAACGGGATTCCCCGTTCTTGGTATGCGGCAGGAATGCAATCCTGCGCTCCAAGTCGATGTGCTTCCATTCCAGCCCTAGTAGCTCCCCGCGTCGCATGGCGGTCTCTAGGGCAAGTTGGAACATCAAGGGTAGGGCGGTTGCACCGCTTGCCTTGCATCCTGCCAGTAGTGCCGCCTCTTCCCCAGGTTCAAGCCTGCGCTGCCGACCGGGAGCCACCTTGGGGCGGGTGATGAGCTTTACGGGGTTGTCGGGTAAGTTGATTCCCCATTCTCGGCGGGCGGTCTGAATGACATGGGAGAGGGTGTTGATATCTTTAATGACGGTGCCGCCTGCCATCCCCTGAGCGATCCGTTGATCTCGGTATGAGGCAATGTCTTGTGGGCGTAGGCGAGCGATTGGCAAGCGGCCTAACGCTTCCTTGAGCATTTTTAACCGGTAGATTTCAGCGCGGGATGACCTTTTCCCCGGCGTGATTTCTTTCTCATACCGGTCGAGAAGGTCGGCAACGAGGGTTTTCTCGGCTTCTACGCGGGAGACGAAGGCACCCCGGTCCATTTCGGATTCGATCTGCCTTGCCCAAGCCTCAGCATCAACACGGGTATCGAATGCTTTGAACTGCGGGGGGTGACCACGGCGGCGGATTTGAACCCGCCAAGACTTTCCACGTTTGCGTATCGCTGCCACAGCCTGCCCTCACGATGTGTGGCAAAACTGTGGCGGAACACCCAATCCGACGTTGCGACAGTGGCTAAGTTACTGAGCCTTCAAGACTCACGGAAATCACTTTCCTCGGTTAGGAGGGGGCTGCTCTATCCACTGAGCTACCGGGGCCATCGGCGCATTTTACCAAAGCGGTGGGGCGAAACGGACATTCGATTCATCTCCAGGGCGCCTACCGCCTTGATCCGTCACAGTTTTGCGCTTGGTTGATCGAATTGCTGCAAAGCCAGCATAGCAAGCCGGTAGGGGAGTGCAATCCGCTGTGTTTCTTATGTTTAGCCACAATTGCCACAACTGGGTGTGGCGGAATTGTGGCCAGTGAGGGGGGGCATGAAT
>CAIOZF010000162.1 GCA_903862645.1 uncultured Gammaproteobacteria bacterium | reverse complement strand
CAGACCGATGCGCGCACCCATGTCCCAAGAGTAATAGACTTCCAGCTCGCGCTCGCCCGGACTCAGGAGAATCTGTTTATGGGCTCTGCTGTTGTTGACCTCTCTGCCATCTACACTGAGAAAGCGCACAGCGTCGGCGTAACTGTTCAGCCAGTCCTGTCGGTAGAAGTTGTCGCCCTGCACCAAGGCCAGCTCGGTAGCCGGGCGTACTTCCCCGCGATAAGCTTTATAGGGAAGTTCGATAGAAGTACAGCAGGCCAGAATCGTAAAGGAACACACAAGCAGGAAAGCGCGCGAATGCGCAGGTTTAAAGCGCTCTAGTGATACCGACAAGAGCGATGGGAAAGAGAGGCGGTTCAGCATGTATCGTGATTCTTATGAAATGATTGTTATTGTGGTTCCGCTGTCTGGAGTGCGCAGCAAAGGTACTGCGATTGCCAGTGAAACTCAACCCTTGATTATGGCGCCAAATCTCTTAGGCGCCTGCTGCGGAAAAACACTCGCATGGCCTCCCCACAGCGCTCCGCCAGCACCCCACCTCTGTGGATCACCCGGTGATTGAACTCCCCCTCATCCAGCAGCCGCTGCCCACTGACCACTGCGCCAAACCGAGGCTCTGCCGCCCCATAGACCAGATGGCTGATGCGCGCATGCACCATCGCCCCCACGCACATGGTGCAAGGCTCAATGGTGACGTAGAGCGTGCAACCCGGCAGTCGATAATTATCGACATGCGCTGCCGCCGCGCGCAGCGCCATTACTTCGGCGTGGGCAGTCGGGTCCTTGCCGCCGATGGGCTGGTTGTACCCCACCCCGAGCAACTGCCCCTCTGCAGACACCACGACAGCGCCCACGGGCACCTCTCCGGCAGCCGCCGCCAGGGCTGCCTGCTCAAGCGCCAGCGCCATCCAGTCTTCCTGAGAAAAATTGTTTGTCGCAGACTCCATCACCCTACTCCTTATGCCCCCTCTTTATGCACCCTCTCCATCACCCAATTGCATTGAGCAACGCCGTGATATTGACCGGGTCGACAGTGTAATTCGCATTGTGCGCCCAGTTCAGTGTATCAATTGGACTTCGATGCAAGCACTGCTTATCCTCTGCCACTCTTTCATTATTCAGATATTCGTCAACTCATGATGGAATTCATTGATTTTCTGTTTCACGCCGAAACCCACCTGCGCGACTTCATCACCAATTACGGTACCTGGGTGTACGTACTGCTGTTTGCCATTGTGTTTTGCGAGACCGGCCTGGTTGTCACACCGTTTTTGCCGGGGGACTCGCTGCTGTTCGCCGTGGGCGTTCTGGCAGGGGCAAGCCTGCTCCAGATCGAGATCATTGTGCCGCTGTTGATTACCGCCGCAATCCTCGGCGATGCCGTGAATTACAGCATCGGCCGCTGGAGCGGGCCACGAGTATTCCAATACGATTCCAGCTTCTTTTTCCGCAAGCAGTACCTGTACAAAGCGCAAGCGTTCTATGAAAAGTATGGCGGGCGGGCCATCATCCTCGCGCGCTTCGTGCCCATAGTCCGCACCTTCGCTCCTTTCGTAGCGGGAGTCGGTGCAATGCACGCGCGCAAGTTTCTTTCCTACAACGTGATCGGTGGCGTCCTCTGGGTCAGCCTGTTCTGTGGTGCCGGGTATCTTTTCGGCGCTCTTCCTGTGGTCCAGGAAAATATGAAACTGGTGATCATGGGGATCATCGTGATCTCCGTGTTACCGATTGTCTGGGAGTATTTCAAAGCGCGAAGAGCATCAACGCGCGAAGTTGAAGGTTAGTCAGCAGTTGGGGGAGTGGGCTTCCCTGCTCAAACCAGCCCCCTTGGCACTGGGTTACTCCAGAGCCTGATAAACCAGCGTCGGGAACTTCACGCGGATATCCGTGCTGTTGGGCAACTGGTTGATCATCAACAGAATGCTGAGACCTGCCTCCGGATCTACGCGATAGACAGACCCGTAAGCGCCGCCCCAGCCGAAAGACCCCACCGAGTCCATGCCGTTGGCCCCATAAAGATCCGTAGTTTCAAAGCCCAGGCCGAAACCCAGACCAGTGCTCGAATGCAGGGTACCGACCTGATTGCTGGTCATCAGCGCGATCGTGCGCGGCGCCAGAATCCGCACCCCGTCGAGCTCGCCTCCTTGACGAATCATTTCAAGGAATCGACTGTAGTCCCGTGCCGAGGAAACCAGCCCCGCTCCGCCAGCAAAATTGCGTCGCGGCCCGTCCACGTAGTGTCCCTGACCCTTTGCACCTTCGACGGCCCGCACCGCCTTGCCGCTGTCATCACTGGAGTACACGGTGACCAGCCGCTCTGCTTGCGCAGCCGTCAAAAAGAATTCGGTATCCTGCATGCCCAGCGGTCCGGTAATGCGGCTGCGGATGAGCTCATCCAGCGGCATGCCAGAGGCGCGTTCCGCGACACAACCCAGCACATCGGTGTTATAGCCATAAACCCATTGCTCTCCGGGCTGAGCGACAAAGGGCAGAGAAGCGAGGCGTTCCATGGTGCTGCAAACAGACTCTTCCTTGTCTGCCGTGTACCATCCCATACCCGCCTCGGGGCCGAGACCTTTCTGGGCGTACAGCTCCGCAATATGTGACTGGGTGCCATAGGAAATGCCGGCGGTATGCGTGAGCAGATCCCGCAGTGTGATCTGGCGCCGCGCCGGCACGATGCTCATGCCGGTGACAGTTACCTCGGCGACCGTCGTGGATGCCCACTCTGGAATGAAACGACTCACCGGATCATTCAGATTCAGTTTGCCTTCCTCCAGCAAAGACAGAATCACCACACTGGTCAACGCCTTGGTCTGCGAAGCGATACGAAACAGATTCGCCGTGGTCATGGCCCGACCGGCCTCCCGGTCGCTAAAGCCAACCGCTGTCTCGTAGACCGTTTCGCCATTTTGCAGCACCAGCGCGACAGCGCCGGCCAGTTCGCCCTTGTCCACATAGGACTGCAGGACACCATCGATCCGCGCCAGGCGCTCGGCATTGATGCCGGAGACAGTTTGCGCGCTGGCTGAAATCGGCTGCAGCAAGATAGCCAGCAAGAGCAAGTGAAGGGATGCAGACAGCGCTGTGCGCTTTTCAGAATATGAGCGGGACATGGGTGGCTCCTTGGTTTTATTGTGCTGACATTGTGCGGTCAGCGCGGGGAATTGGAAACCGATTTCTCAACCGCCGAAGAGGTTGAAATTCCCCGAAAACAACTGTACACCCTGTGGGAGCTGGCCTGCCCGCGATGAAAGCTGCCCCCAAACCCGCAGCCACCCATCGCGAGCAGGCTCGCTCCCACACATTCAAGTCGCCCCAAGTGCGCCCGGGACCAGCACACGCCCCATGAACTATTACACCCAAAACGCCACGGCCCTGAGCGAGCGCTACAACGCGCTGAACTCCGAAGACGTCCACAAGGGCTGGCGCGACCAGCTCCCCACCCAGCACGAACGCGCCATGCGCATCACCTACCCCGGCCAGAGTCGACAGGTGTTCGAGTGCGAAACGCGCAGCGTCAAGCACGGCGCCACGCCATGGCGGATCACCCGCGACAGCCTGCAACAGTTCGGCACGTTCCGCATACCCGCCGCTCTATGGCAAACCTTCAGTCAATACGCGTGCTGGCTGGAGCCAGCCATCTTCAACGAATGGGTGCGACTGATGCAGAGCTGGCGCCACCAGTACGACCTGAGCGTCTACAGCAACGCCTTCCAGCGGATAGACGCCGAGCGCTCCACGATCAACGTCCGCGCACGCGTACAACAGTTACATGGCCAGGGCCAGCCGGTCTCCTGCGTTTGGACGCAAAAGAACCTGCGCCTGGAAAGCTACGCCGTGGACCACTGCTTCCCGTGGTCGCGCTGGCTGAACAACGACCTCTGGAACCTGATACCGACCACCGTGCAGGCAAACAGCTCCAAGGGCGACAAACTGCCATCGGCGGCGCTGTTGCAGCATTCGCGTCCGCACATCATGCAATGGTGGGAGCGGGCGTATCTGGACGATGAAGGAATGCGGGAGCGGTTCTTCATTGAAGCGGAGTCGGCGTTGCCGCTGGTGAGTGCGGAGGCGAGGGATATGGAGGGGATTTTTCAGGCGCTGCAGTATCAGAGGGCGAAGTTGCGGGCGGGGCAGCAGTTGGGGGAGTGGGGAGCATGAGCAGATACAAGGTCAACGGCTCACAGGGCTCATTTCAGGACGGCTCCCAAGGCGAGGTTCTGGCAAACAAACTTGGGATCATCAATACGGTCGACATTGATGATGTCGAACTATCTCTGCTGGGCAAACTTTACCAGGCAGTGATCCAGGACGACTTGCCGGAAGAGCGCATTACAGTGGCCATGGTCAAGGCTTGGCATCACCAGTGGTTAGGCAATGTCTATGAATGGGCTGGCCAAGAGCGCTCAGTGCAGATGAGCAAGGGCGGATTCATGTTTGCACCCGCAGAGCGGATACCCCATCTGTTGCGTGAATTCGACGCCCAGTGTCTTGCACGGTATACGCCCTGCGCAGGTTTCTCGGATGAACAGACAATTGAAGCGATCGCAGTCACCCACGTGGAGCTGATCCTGATCCACCCTTTCAGAGACGGAAACGGACGAATATCCCGTCTGCTGGCAGATGTGATGGCGGTGCAGGCGGGCTATGAGCCGCTGAACTATAAGGCTTGGGAAAAAAGGAAAGATGAGTACATTGCCGCCGTCCATCATGGACTGGATCATGACTACGGGCCCATGAAAGCGTTTGTAGCGGAGGCGTTGGTCAGCGTCTAGCGAGCAAGCTGGATATGCGAGTACTTGGAATTGTTTGCCTGCAGGATTTCCTGCAACTTCTTTGAATCTTGTCCCGTTTCAATGGCGGTGGAAGTCGCAACAGAGCGGATAATCTGCTCCCTGGTAGGCTTTGGATTGGCTGGCTTCTTGATCTTCATGTTGGCCTCCGATGGCTTGGGGCCAGTATAACGGATAGTTATTCTTCAATGGAATTCTTTAAACGGGTGACTCCGTCACATTCAAGTACAGAAACTGTGTGCGGGGGGAGAACCAGCGCGCCGTGGGGCTGGAGATCAATGCCAACCACTTGCGTGCTGTGGCTTCGGGATGGGTGACTGGCACGGCGCGGCCGATCCATATCGGCGGCAGTACACAGGTGTGGGAGATCCGAATCGTGAATGAGGAAGGCAAGCCGACGTGCATCTCGCGGATCACGATGGCGGTGATAACGGTGAAGTGAACCTGTTTTTTACGGTCACAGCTGACTACCGACATGCCCGGACATCGTCATTGAAATCGATCCGGCCACCCGCGCCGCATGGTCACAGCTGTGTCAAATAAGTGGTTTAAAGTTAAGCACACCCCTAAGAGATCTCGCCATGACACGCATACCCTTGCTTCCTTGGTTTGTCGCCTGCAGTTTGCCCCTCGTTTCTGTCACAGCCGTGGCGCAATGCGGAGTCTCTGACCCCGGTGCGGAGACTGCTGCTGGCATCGTGTTCGTCGATGACAATGGCGATGGTGTGCGAGCGTCCAGTGAACTCGGCTTGCAGGGAGTGAGTGTCAGCAATGGCTGTGAGGTGGTCCTGACGGATGCCAATGGCCGCTATGAGATTGCATTGGCGCCACTGCAGATCCTGTTTATTTCCCAGCCTTCCGGATACAGCATTGCTGTCGACGACAACAACATTCCACGGTTCTACTACCGTTACTATCCGGATGGCACGCCCGCAAACATCGGCGGCGCTGCCGTGGCGTGGCAGTTCCCGGTGACTGATGCAACTGGTCCGCTGCCAGACGCGATCGACTTTCCGCTGACAGCCATTGCTGAAGACAGCACAGTGTTCACAGCACACGCCTTCGCCGACCCGCAGGCCCGCTCGGAACTGGATCAGGACAAATTGCGCGAGGACCTTGTCACCACTTTGATTGGCAATCCGTTCGGTGCGGAGTTTGGTGTCACTGTCGGTGACGTGGTGTTCGACAGCCTAGGTCTGTACGACCGCCACAAGGAAATGATGGCGCTGATGGATATTCCCCAATGGTATCTGCCCGGTAACCACGACATCAATTTCGAATCGCCGGAAGCGAGGTTTGCCAACGAGACTTACAAACTGCATTTCGGTCCCACGTATTACTCGTTCAACTACGGCAACGTGCATTTTGTTGCGCTCAACAATGTCGAGTACGCCGGTGCCGGTCGACGCATGAAAGACGGTGAGGCCTATCGCGGCTATGTTCACGATGATCAATTGCACTGGCTGGCGAATGATCTCGCCCACGTTCCGAAAGATCATCTCATCGTGATCGCCTCACACATTCCACTGGTCACTGAGGCAGTGGACGACACTGGTGCGCAGGCAACAGGTCCGCAGACGGAAAACTTTGCCGCTCTGCTGGAAATACTGGAACCGTTCGAGCATATCTACGGCATGGCGGGACATGACACGAGCAACAGCTGGAAGGTGGAAGTCGGCCACAGTCATGGCTGGCACGGACAGCCGTGGATCGCACACACGCTGGCGGAAGTGCGCGGCAACGGCTGGCACACAGGGCCGCAGGATATGCGCGGTGTCAGCGACGCGATGATGCAGGATGGCACGCCCAATGGGTTCTACCTGCTGCGATTCGATGACGTCGAAGTGGTACCGGAGTTCATGCCGTTTCCTTACGGCGCCGATGCCAATCAAAGTATGCGCATCACGCTCGATCCTCCGCTGACTCAATCCGAAGGGGGCAGTGTCAATCGTGGCGCGCTGGCTGAAAATACTCTGGTGGTCGTGAACCTATTTGATGGCGGCGCGAGAGACTCCGTGTGGCTGTCATTGAATGGGGCCGAGCGTCAGCCCATGAGCTATGTGGTGCGTACTGACCCCTTTGTGGTGCGCGTGCACGAACAGCTGCAGGGTACCGATCAGGCGATCGGCGAGCCGACGCTGTCCGCCCACATCTGGCAGTTGCCGCTGCCGGATACACTGAGCCCCGGCGTGCATCGCATCGAAGTGTTCAGCGAAGATGAATTTGGCCAGCAGGGTCACCGCGCGTTCAGTTTTGAGATTGTGAACTAGCGGATCAAGACGCCCCTGCTCCGTCATGATGAATTCATGACAGAGCAGAGTGTGAGTAATGGACTATCAAGAGAGGAAGAGTGCTAGTGAAAGAGAGGCTGATCAGCGTGCACTGACACCAGTGCGTACACGCAGCGTTTGCCCGACCTGCAGCAAATCATCTGACAGACCATTCTGTCTGCTCAGATCATTGACCGGGATGCCGTAGCGGTTCGCGATGCGCCAAAGCGTCTCGCCACGCTTTACCCGATGAGTCACTTCGGTCACGGCGGCCACTTCATTGGAATTACGCGGTGCCGCTGCCACAATTGCCGACGTGGACGCCGGGACCTGCAGCTTCTGCCCTATCTGCAACATATCACCGCGCAGGCCATTGGCAGAGCGCAACTGAGCAATACTAGCACCGGTCTTGGTGGCGATCTCAGAGAGCGTATCCCCCCGACGTACCACGTATTCCCGATTCGTCTCGACTTCAGCTGCTGCAATTAGAACCGGTGCAGCAGCAACGGCGGGGGCAGATACGAGTGTCGCACTGGGTGCGGCTGATTCCGCCACGCCAGCGACATAACGTTCATAATCCTGAGGGAACACGGCTACGTGATAATGCGGAGGATTACGCTCGCGAGTGACATCGAGGACGTCGGTCTTCTCAAGCGACAGCAGCGTGCTCTCCAGCCAGGAACGGCACCTGCCCTTCTGTGGAATCCGCAGATCAACGGCCATGCCGGTGGGGTGGACTGAATCCTGTGCTGCATTGGCTGGTTGTTTCTCGATGGGACGGGTTAGACTGGTGACCGTCATCTTCTCGCCGCAGGCTGCAAAATATTGAGAACCGAGTCGCTCCACAAAAGTCTTCACAGCCGGGCGCACATACGGGTAGGAAACATCGTTTAGTTCGAAATGGTCGTTGCCGTTAACCTTCACCAGATATCCGGATTCCACGAATCGGGTAACCGCACCGGAGGTTTGCATGAACGTATAACCGAGATTGACGGCTTCCTGATACTGTCGCTCCATCGAAGCACGTGACCCTTTGAGGGTTTGCGCGTGACCGAGACTTCCAACGGTCAAACAGACTGTCGCGACCAATGTCAAAGCTGTCTTTTGCATATCACCTGTCCTGCAAAACGCTGTTTTTGTTTTTCAACTTTAAGTCGAAATCTATTAAACCGGAGTATAACCTTGATTACACTAAAGAAAACCCCTTTTTCTGAAAAAGGCATCTTTCGGGCAAAATTATGACAATTGTCAAAAAGGGTGCCTCGAGTCCCGCAACGACCATATTTATCGACACTTGGAAATGCCATCGGTTCCCGGGGCGCTGAAAAACTCCAGGAATTACACACAATCAATCCGGCTCAACGAGGAAGTGCAGCTTCGATTGCCTTGATAAGTTCATCGGCATCGGGCTCCACAGTGGAGCCAAAATGCGCCAGCACCTCGCCATCCTTGCCTACCAGATACTTGTTGAAATTCCAGCCCGGCGCTTCTGTTTCGCTGCCTAGATGCGCGAACACCGGATGGACATCGGCGTTCTTCACCTTCACGACTTCAGTCATCGGGAACGTGACGCCGTGATTGATGTAGCAGACCTCGGCAATGGCTGCGGCGCTGTCGTCCTCCTGATTGAAGTCATCCGAAGGGAACCCGATAACGACCAATCCTTGGTCCTTGTAGCGCTGATAAAGCGTCTCCAGACCAGTGAACTGATAGGTGAATCCGCAATGGCTGGCAGTGTTCACCAGCAACACGGGCTTGCCCGCCGTCTCGGCGCACAGATCGACAGTGTCGGAGGAGTTGAGTTTGGTGATTTCATGCTGCAGCCATGGGGCGCAGCTGGCGTCCTGCGCAGTCGCAGGGGCGGCCATCGAGAAAAGGATCGTGAATACGGCGACTGCAGATGTGAAAATCTTCATTTTGTTTTCCCAGTAGTGGCTATCAGTTGATTGCTATTCGTCAATTGCGGGCCGGTTCCTTCGCGAACTTCTGCACTCGGCGGTTGATCACATCCGGTATGTAGGCATTGCCAGCAGCATCCATCGTCAATGCATGCGCCTCGCCAAACTGGCCATTGCCGGTGCCGGGGCTGCCAATGGCGCCCAGCACGTTGCCGTCCATATCGACCTTGGCGAACTCACCGTCAAAACCGGTGGTGATATACATGAAGCCATCATTATGCAGGAAGATGGCGCAGACCATCGCATCAAACTTCCACTCGCGCAGCAGATTGCCGCTTGTGTCGAAGCGCTGGATGCGCATGTTTTCCCGATCTGCCACATATAGCACATCGTCCGCATCAATCTCGATGGCATGGGCGGCGACGAACTGTCCCGGCCCGTAACCACGGCTGCCCCACTGCGCGATGAATTCGCCCGTCGGGCTGAATTTCAGTACCTTCGGCAGGTCGCCACCATGGCCCTGCGCAACGTAAATGTTGCCCTGGGAATCCAGCGCCACATCGTTGGGCTCACTCAACAACTGCGCGCCGGTTGCCGCATTCCATTCGCCCGCCTCGCCTTTGGTGCCAATCGTCATCAAGACATTGGCGTCCTTGTCCAGCTTCATCACCAGATGATCGGCCACATCGGTCACCCACATATTGCCGTCGGTGTCGATGGCCATGCCATGCGCACGGCGCAGCAAATCGTCGGCGCCGAAGCCACGCACGAACTGGCCCTGCGGATCGAATTCCAGAAACGGCGGAGCACTGCGACTCAGGACGATCAGGTTGCCCGCAAGCGTCGTCGCCACCCCTGCATAAGAGGCCGCTTCCATGTCGGCAGGAAACGCCGGCGTCTCGCGGTAGTCCACCGCCACGTAGTCCTGCAATGTGTAGGCGCGTAAAGGCAGTAGCGGGCGAATGGGACGCTGCGCTTCAGCCAATGAAGGCAGCAGGACGAGCAGAAGGCATAGCAGGCCGATTATTCTCATTATTATTTTCCCTGTTGTGAGGAATACAGTTCGAGCGTTGATTGGAATGTATCTCAAGTACGGAGCAGAAACTACGGTGTCGCGGTCACATATCGCGCCCGCGATTGATACTTTGCGACATCTGTTTGGTTTCCTGTTCCTCGACGCTCGCCAGTGCTTCAAACAGCTTCTTCTCGTCGGAAATCGAAGCACGGGCCAACATGGAGCGGTAAAGCTCGATAATCTGATTGTGGGTAACCATCACATCCTCCGCAATCTCATCGTACGTCATGGTGCCATATGGTTTGTCGCTGAGGCTGGCGATCTCAACAGACGTGTGGGCCTCCCAGTCGTATTTTTGGGTGTCCAGCGCGTTCTGGGCAGCCTGATCCTGAAACCCCTCTACCATGTCGCCGATGCGGATTTCCTGTTGCTGCAGATAGTCCAACAGCCATTTCGCTCGCTCGTCAGTTTGAATGGCCTCACCCGCCGCAAACACCTCGGCCAGCCTCGCGTGCAACTCTACTGTCCATTCGATGGCGGATTTATTGGATGCGACTTTCATTGTGTGCCTCCTGGCTTGGCGATTGGAAGAGCATATTGATTCGAACGATGAACGGCATGGTAGCGCATAAGCGGATTGATCGTTGCTTGATGTTACAGAATTCATCATCATGCACGCTTTTCTTTCGGCGCAGACAAATGCACAAACGCGAGTACCTCAAACATGCCTATCAATAGAGTATTCATCATGGTTGCCCGACTTGAAGCTCTGACCTGGGCCGGTCTGCTGATTGGCATGTTCCTCAAGTATGGGCTTGAAACTACCGACGTCGGCGTGTGGCTGTTCGGCCGTCTGCATGGGTTCGCATTTCTGGCCTACCTCATCGTGGCGGTTGTCGCGGGGCTGCGTTTACGATGGCCGTGGTGGGCGACCCTGGTGGCTGTGCTGGCGGCGATACCCCCGTTGGTGACGTTTCCATTGGAGATCTGGTTTCGGCGTGCAGGGTTGTTGAGAGCAGCTACCGCAAGCTCGTCTCAATGAGACATTGACCGCACATTGTCACTAAGTGACGTATTGACATTTAGTGACACCAAGTCCACTCTTCGCACCCGCCAGGCCCGCACAACAATTTGTGGGAGCGGGCCAAGCCCGCGATTGAATCACCGGAAGGACCCATCGCTTGCAGGGCAAGCTCCCAAAACTTTGAGCACAACTCGGAAACAATCGGCATGACGGCAAAAATCACGAACCTGCGGGAACAGTTTAAGACAACCACCCGCGAGGAATTGACTCGCGTGGGTCTTGAGCTGTTTCTGCAACAGGGGTTCGCCGCTACCACAATCGATCAGATCGTGGAGCCGCTGGGCATCTCCAAACGGACTTTCTTCAGATACTTTGCTACCAAGGAAGACCTGGTTGTCGAATGGCAAACGGAGATGACGCCTGCCTTTGTGAACGAGTTGAACAGCAGGCCCAGGGAAGAAGCGCCATTCAAAGCAGTCAGCGAGACGCTCTTGTCGCTGGCATCCCGTATCAACACGAGCCCCGAAATGGCGTTGGCGTTGATGCGTCTGTTCAAAGAAACCCCGTCTCTGGCTGGCCGGGATATGGAGCGACGCATGGTGTGGGAGCAGGCACTGACGGCCGCTCTCATTGAAAGGGAAGGACGGACGGTCACGCCCCGCCTCAAGGCCCGGATAACTGTTGGAATGGCAATGACCGCCTGGACCGCCGCTCTGGACGAATGGTACTTGGGCGGGGGCAAGGCAGAACTTCGCCCCATCATGGAAACAGCCTTCTCCCTGGTAACAGATCAACAGTAACGGATCAGTAATAGCAATGTGTCGCTTTCATCAATCGGGAAATCTCCAATGAACTCCGCTCTCAAACAAATCCATACACCCAGTCGCGGTCACGCACGACGAAACTGGCTCGTCCTGACGACCTTCGCGATCGCAGCGCTGGCTGCAATATCAATCATCACAATCACCGATTCGGGCAGCGCGGCGACCGAAGTGCCCGCCGCGCCTGTGGCCGCCCAGCCTGTGCCAGCCTTGACCGTGACCAGCACCACGCCTCGAGAGGTCAACTGGCCGATCATACTGAATGCCTCCGGGTCGGTCACGGCCTGGCAGGAAGCGAGTGTCGGTGCCCAGATCGGTGGCTATCAATTGATTGAGGTGCTTGTGGACGTGGGAGATCATGTCAGCCAGGGTCAGGTCCTCGCGCGCCTCGATCCAGCTCTGCTGCAGGCGGAAGAGGCTGTGCTGCTCGCCAACCACGAACAGGCAGAGGCCAATCACCAACGTGCCCTTGAACTGCAAAGCCGAGGCTCGATCAGCGATCAGGATGCCCTGCAGTCCATTACGCTCGCACGAACCACGGCCGCGTCGCTCGACGGCAAACGCCTGCAGCTCCGCTATACCAACGTGGTCGCTCCTGATGATGGAACGATCAGCTCGCGCACGGCGACGCTTGGTGCCGTCGTGCCAACAGGCCAGGAATTGTTCCGGTTGATCCGTCAGGACAGGTTGGAGTGGCGTGGTGAGTTGACCGCCATGCAACTTGCCCAGGTCAGGATCGGGCAGGAAATCACGCTGCAGTTGCCCGACGGCACTACCGCAGCAGCGACGGTTCGCCAGACCTCCCCCACTCTGAATGAAACAACGCGTCTAGCCATCGTCTATGCCGACGTCGACCAAGGCAGCAATGCCCGCGCGGGCATGTACGCGGAAGGTCGCATCGAACTGGAACAGAGTGCTGCGCTAGTGGTGCCGGCGCAGAGCGTCATCATCCGCGACGGGCGCAGTCATGTGCCCACGCTTGCAGAAGAGGGTGCCGTCTCCACGATAGCGCTGCGCCGCGTCTCGGTCGGGCGTCGTGTTGGTGAGGAGATCGAGATCACCGAGGGGCTCGACGTCGGACAGCGCATAGTCGTGCAGGGCGCAGGCTTTCTCAACGATGGCGATATTGTGCGTATCGTGCCTGCGGCATCAACCAGCGAACCCCTGAGAGAAGACCAACGATGAACTTCGCCACCTGGTCCATCCGCAATCCCATCCCTGCGATCCTGCTGTTCGTGCTGCTATCGCTGGCCGGCATTTGGGGATTTCAAGCCCTTCCCACGCAGAATCTGCCCGACTTCGACATGCCCATGGTCTCGGTGAACCTGTCACAACCGGGCGCGGCGCCTGCCCAGCTCGAAACCGAGGTCGCGCGCAAGGTCGAAGATGCGCTTGCCACTCTGAGCGGGCTCAACCATCTGCACACGTCGGTGACCAATGGCAGGGTCTCGATCGGCGTTGAATTCGAGCTCGAGAAAAACCTCTCGGACGCGCTGATTGAAACCAAGAATGCCGTGGACAGCATTCGGGCGGATCTGCCGACAGAGCTGATGCAACCCACCGTCAGCGCGGCCACCAGTGTAGGCGCGCCGATATTCACCTACGCCATAGCCTCCTCTCGCATGGACGAGGAAGAGCTGTCCTGGTACGTCGACGATATCGTCGCGAAGACAGTGCTCGGCGTCACCGGCGTTGGCCGTTTCGAGCGAGTCGGCGGAGTTCAGCGCGAGGTACTGATCGAAGTTGATCCGATACGGATGGCATCTCTGGGCATTTCCGCCGGGGATATCTCGCGCGCGCTGCGCCAGATTCAACAGGAGTCTTCCGGCGGGCGCGGACAACTCGGCGGACAGGAACAGTCGCTGCGCACCATCGCCACGATGCAACGCGCAGACGAACTCGCCGCCTTGCGGATAACGCTGCCAAATGGACAAAGCTTCCGGCTGGATCAGGTAGCCACGATCGTGGATGGTGCCGCCGAACGCGCCCAGGCCGCCCTGCTGGATGGCAATCCGGTGGTGGGGTTCAGTGTGTACCGCGCCAGAGGATTCGACGAGGTCACTATTGCGGAAGACGTGCAGGCCGCACTGGAGGGTCTTGAGCAGAGCGATCCGAGCCTCGAGATGACCTACATTTCAGGCTCCGTGGAACAGACTCTCGAGCAATATGAAGGCTCGATGCTGATGCTGATTGAAGGCGCCATCCTCGCAGTTCTCGTTGTCTGGGTCTTCCTGCGGGACTGGCGCGCGACGCTCGTGTCTGCCGCTGCCCTGCCTCTGTCCATTCTTCCTGCTTTCGCAGCGATGGCCTGGCTTGGCTATTCACTCAACACCGTCACCCTGCTGGCACTGGCGGTGGTCGTGGGTATTCTGGTGGATGACGCCATCGTCGAGATCGAGAATATTGAACGCCACCGGCACATGGGCAAGTCGATCCGGGAGGCCACCGAGGACGCAGTCACGGAAATCGCTCTGGCCGTGACAGCGACGACCATGACCCTGGTCGCAGTGTTCCTGCCTACCGCCATGATGAGTGGCATTGCGGGACTGGTGTTCAAGCAATTCGGCTGGACTGCCGTGATCGCGGTACTCGCCTCCCTGCTCGTAGCACGGCTGCTGACGCCGATGATGGCCGCGTACTTCCTCAAACCCCAACCGACCAGACCGCATGTGGATGGCCGCGTGATGCATTGGTATCTGGGAGTCGTCCGCTGGTGCCTGGCGCATCGCAAGACAACGATGGCGGGCGCGACGATATTTCTGGCCGGTTCGCTGGCGCTCGTGCCAATGATACAGACCGGTTTCATACCGCCGCCTGACGGCAACTTCTCAAACGTCAGCGTGGAACTGCCGCCCGCGAGTTCCCTCGAAGATACGTTGCAGGCAGCGGAGTCAGCCAGACTGGCCATCATCAATGTCGAAGGCGTAGAGCGTGTCTTCGTCACGGCAGGCGCTGCGCAAGTAGCGGGATTGGGCGGAATGCAGGCCGGTGAAGTTCGCCGCGCTTCGCTGACGGTTGCACTGGCGCCCCGCGGAGAACGTCCTCGTCAGCAGGAGATCGAAAGCGCGGTCCGCGAGCAACTCCTGACCGTTCCCGGCGCGCGTTTCTCGGTGAGCAGCGGCGGCCCGAGCGAGAGTCTGCAGATCATCCTGGCCAGCGACAATGCCGCTGCGTTGACTGCGAGTGCGCAGGCCGTAGAACGGCAGTTGCGGGAAATCGATGGCCTGTCGGGCATCACCTCAACCGCCAGCCTCGAACGCCCCGAAATCATCATTCGCCCCGATCTGGAACGCGCCGCCGAGCAAGGCGTCACGACAGCGGCGATTGGCGAGGCCATCCGCATGGCGACGAGTGGCGACTTCGATCCCCAAGTTGCACGTCTCAACCTGGACAACCGCCAGGTCTATATCCGCACCCGCGTTTCCGATGCGGCGCGACAGGACATCGATACCATTGCCAACCTGCGCGTGCAGGGGCGTGACGGTCTGGTCCCGTTGTCCAGCATAGCGACACTGTCCGTCGAAAGCGGTTCCCTTCAACTCGATCGTTACGATCGGCTCCGCAACGTGACGGTGTCGGCCGACCTGGGTGGCATAACTCTGGGCGCCGCACAGGCGGCCGCCGACAACATGGAGGCGATGAGAACATTGCCCTCCAATGTGCAGGTGATCCAGGGGGGCGATGCTGAAATCGTCGGCGACCTGATGTCGGGATTCGCGATGGCGCTGGTGGTGGGCGTGCTCTGCGTCTACTGCGTGCTGGTCCTGTTGTTCAGAGATTTCCTGCAGCCTGTCACCATCCTGTCAGCCATCCCGCTGTCCATCGGCGGCGCCTTCCTGGCGCTGCTGATTGCGGGCAGCGAACTCAGTGTGCCGGCGATGATCGGACTGATCATGCTGATGGGGATCGTGACCAAGAACTCGATCCTGCTCGTGGACTACGCGATCATGGGACGGGAGAAGGATGGGCTGTCTTTGTATGACGCCCTGGTCGACGCCTGTCACAAGCGCGCGAGACCGATCGTGATGACCACACTGGCGATGATCGCCGGCATGGCGCCGATCGCGATGGGTCTGGGTGCGGATGCCAGCTTCCGGCAGCCGATGGCTATCGGAGTGATTGGTGGGTTGATCACGTCCACCATGCTCAGTCTGCTTGTGGTGCCGATTGTGTTCACGTATGTGGATGGGTTTGAGCGGTTGGTTGGGCGGATGGTGGGGCGTCGATGACCAGCAACAGCGCGTGATCGAGGCCATCGCGCGCAAGGGAGGCCGCTGCAGTGCCATGCTTGATGCGCCGCAAGAACCACATTCCAGTTCTTGTTGCACTAAACTCAGGTCATATCCTCTTACCGTTCGGTTATCAATCGCATAGACATTAATTGGTTGCAGAGGTTGAAATATCTGTGTTGATTGCTCGTATTCGCTTGTCAGCATGATCTACAGTTAAGCTAGCTGAGCAAGACGGACTTGCACCTCACTCGCCGCAATCTTCAAAGATTGACTATAAGCATCTTGTTGCAATTGCTGGCGCCTGTTATCAGGCTGAAAGGAAAAGTCGGCATCTCTCCTGACAATCTATTATTAAATAACTTTATAAAAACAGATTATGAAACACCATCACTACTTTTGGTTGGCGTATCGCAATGTTCGCAACGCAGTAAGGAACTATTTAATTGAGCACCGCAGTTAATACAAACTCCGATAATAATATCCCAACTTATAGTTTTATCTAATTTAGCCTGCTGACGACTAAAGGTATATGTTTTACTCTTTAAAGTAGGCGTTATCAGCTGTCACTTTTCCTGCATACATTTGTACCAGGACAATAGTAATGGATAGGAGCATAGATACGATGACACCTATCGCCCAAAGTATTGAATCAAATGTCATCCACGCTAACAGACTGAGAATAGAGAAAATCGACAAAGCACCTGTGCCAAACCAGATCATGGTTTTTGCTGCAATTAGGAGTTTTATTCTGTCAGTTAGAATGTCGAGGGCTAGATAAAACATCAGTATTAACATCGACCAATGCGACCATGCTTCCAATGATTCGATGCTTAACCCAACGACCAAGATGATAGACGCATACAAGACATAGACTAAAGCTAGAAAGACTACACTCACACTAAATCTCCAGTATTTTTATGGCATGGGTGGTGGCGGAGGTGGGGGAGCACTAAAAGCAGAGTTAAACTCGTTCAACTCTGCAATCTTCTACCATTGAGCCATCCCCTGCCTCCATACCATAGCATCTCTTGTTATAGAATTATTGGCTAACATTTGAGTGACAACTTGCTGGTCATACGGCCCATACTGCTGACTGTTAAAGAACAAATGATACTGAGCAGGAGTTGGCACTGGCGGGGGTACTGCTGACTGCGCAGTTTGTGCAAGCTGGCTGGATTGTTGAGCGAAGGCACCCCCAATACCCGCCCCCAGTCCCAGACCGATTCCAGCACCCAGTCCGGCCTGCATGACGCCACCCGCCATACCTTCGTTACCAGCAGCTGTTTTCATTACATCCATCGACTTGTCGAATTGGTATATGTCTCGCCCAATCATTTGCAATTCTGCTCTTTTCTCAGTTATTTCTTTTAGCTTACGATAGCTGGGATCGTCCTCTGGCGAGTTGATTGACATAAAATAGAAATTTTCGAGAGCTAAACCATATCCAGAAAAGAAATCTGATAGCCTCTCATGTGCCATCGAAGATACGTGATCTAACTTAGAAGCAATATTTAAAATACCAATATTTTCGTTAAAGAGAGACCCTATTATTGTGCCAACTGAAGATACGACTTTACCTTGAACAAATCTTGCAATGTCGTCGTCAGTCAAAGTCGATTGAACGCCCGAAAGTTTGTTAAGAAGCATTCTAGGATCTTCAATTCTAAATCCATATTGCCCATATGCTCTCACGGGCAATATTATCCCGTACTTAGGGTCTTCGACTTGGATAGGGGTTGGAAGTCCCCATTTAGTTTCAAGCTTGGAAAGAGTATTGAAAAACCAGACTTCAGCTTGAAATGGTGTGTTTCCGCCGAAAGGAAGACTCAGAAAATTAGTTAGCAGCGGTATATTCCCAGTATTTAGAGTAACCGTTCCTTCAGAAAATAAGTCGGTGACCTTTCCTCTATAAACAAAAACTGCTTTTTGACCGGGCCTTACTACTAGTTGGGATCCTAATCGCAAATTATCTGAGGGGAACTTCCAGACAAGAGTGTCATCAACTACATCGCACTTTATTACATCAATGGCGGTCATTTTTATCTCAAGTTTTTATACGAATATTAATTTCAATAGTTTTCAATATAGTCTTTGACGTTATTTACTAGCTAAAGAAAAAAACCTAATTACTGCTTAAGTCCTGAAATTATTAATAATAGAACTATTAGGGCTAACGGAGTCATGTTTAGAATACGACGGTAAGCAAATTGGTCTGTAATTTTTTTCAACTCGCTTTTAAAAACTTCTAATCGTTCCTTTATTTCAATTGACGATCTGGATCCAGAATCAATAATCGCAATCTCTCTTTCGATTTGTGTCTTCAACGCATTAAATTTCTTCGAGTCAAAAGGTTCCTTTTGCTTGGGTTTTCGCCAAAAATAAGCTGCAATTCCTAAGGTTGCTATGATTATGTACCATCGAAAAGGAGTTACTAGCATGTGCCAGTAAGTTGGCAGTGGTATCAAAAGAAGCTCATCTAGTTTTGTCTCAATTTTTAGCAGTTTGTTACTTAATGAATCTTGCGCTTGTTCATCTCCCTGTATATCGCGCTGAGGACCTACTAGCGAGCCACAATAACTACAAGAATATGAGCCAAATTCAACTTTGGCCCCACAACTTTTACACTCAGCCATTAAATTACCCCATCACCCATACAAACACACCTACTCTCAGGCGTGAACTATCAGCATTTCTAAAAAATTGGCAGTAGATCGTCGATCTTAGCAATATTTTGCAATACTAAAAGTAAGATAGAAAATTTTTTTGTTTAAAATTGTATCGAGTTGATCAACTAATCAGAAAGTCACAGTCTCAACAGCCAATCTAAGCTTATCCACTGACACATCTATATCCCGCTGTGTAGTCGCAAGACTACCTTTTGACGATATACCCTGCTTCGACATCTTTCAGACGCTGCGCAAGATACAGATCAACACCAAATTTGACTGTTATTTGAGAAGTACGTCTTACCCGCGAGCTCTTGTGCTTTGAGTTCGTGGTACTGAAGTTTTGCTTCGTCTGTTGCGGTGTTTTTGTTGCGGGCTTTTAAACTGAAGCGAGCGTATTTATGCTCTTTTGCGAGCCACATTCTGAACTGCCAGAACTCGCCTCGCATGAAGATAACTGCATCGTCGAAGATGGGAAATTCGTCTGCTGCGAACTCTTTCTTTTTGAGTGTCATTTCCGCTTGCGTGACCTATGACATTGAGTAGTAGCACGAGTGCGCCAATTCTTCACAAGTAGAATATCTATATAACTCAATGATTTATATGTTTATTTCTTATTAAGTCATAAACATTCATCCATATTAGCACTCTTGTGTAGCGAGTGCTGATTATATAGGTCTTATCTCATGGTTTTCAAGAGCTTTTCATAAATAAGCCTTTATTAGCCCCAGGATTTCACAGAGATCCAAGGTAAACCCCCATGTGTAGGAAATTTCCTACAGATAAATCAGCAATATGCCCTT
>CAIOZF010000161.1 GCA_903862645.1 uncultured Gammaproteobacteria bacterium | reverse complement strand
GAGATGTTTGAACTCGACTTTACTTTGATGACTGGCGAATTAGCCAAGATGCTGACAGACCTGACTGAAGCACTAGGCGGCGAAATGCTGAAAAACTGTTAGCACAGCCTGTATTGTTGTGAACTCCCGCAAATGTTAGTTGATTCCTGATATAGACTACCTACTCAGTGTCTGCGCGACTTTGGCTATACGCGTATCAGTTAGAATCGACACCTCTTTCGTTGAGCAGGTCTACCAGAAAACTGCTTTAACTATTTTAAATCACTTGGACTTTTATGCTGCCATCCATCGAACAACGCCTCGCTACCGAAATTTCCGCCAAACCTGCCCAAGTCTACGCTGCCATTACCCTGCTCGATGATGGAGCGACTGTCCCGTTCATCGCCCGCTACCGCAAAGAAGTAACAGGCGGGCTGGATGATGTGCAACTGCGGCTGCTGGAAGAGCGCCTGCGCTACCTGCGTGAACTGGAAGAACGGCGTACGGCGATCATCGCCTCGATCAATGAGCAGGGCAAAATGATGCCGGAGCTGCTTGACGCGATCAGCCACGCCGAAGACAAGACCCGCTTGGAAGACCTGTATCTGCCGTACAAACCGAAACGTCGCACTAAGGCGCAAATCGCGCTGGAGGCCGGACTGTTGCCGCTGGCCGATGCACTGTTGACCAACCCCATGCTCAACCCAGAGGAAGAAGCAGGCAAATACCTGAAACCTGCCTTTACCTCCGAGCAGGGTGACAACCCCGGCGTACCCGACGTCAAAGCGGCGTTGGAAGGTGCGCGCTTCATTCTAATGGAACGTTTCGCCGAGGATGCTCCACTGTTGCAGGACTTGCGCGAACACCTGCAAACGCATGGTGTGGTCGAAGCCCGTGTGATCGAAGGCAAGGAGGACGCTGCCGCGAAGTATGCCGACTATTTCGCCTATGACGAGCTGATCAGCGCGATTCCCTCGCACCGCGCACTGGCATTGTTCCGTGGCCGTCGCGAGGAATTGTTGAACGTCACGCTACGACTCGACAGCGAGGTGGAAAAACCCAGGTGGGATGCGCCGTTCAACCCCTGCGAGGCGCGTATCGCCAAGCGCTTTGGTATCGTCAACCAGAGTCGTCCCGCCGACAAATGGCTGGCCGATCTAGTGCGCTGGACATGGCGGGTGAAGAGTTTCCTGCACCTGGAAAACGAGCTGATGGGCGCGTTGCGCGAACGTGCCGAGGCCGAGGCGATCAAGGTGTTCGCGCGCAACCTGAAAGACTTGCTGCTCGCAGCCCCGGCTGGGCCACACGCCACCATGGGGCTGGATCCCGGCATGCGCACCGGAGTGAAGGTCGCTGTGGTGGATGCCACCGGCAAGGTGCTGGACACAGCCGTCATCTACCCGCATCAGCCCACGAACGACTGGGATGGCTCGCTGCACACGCTCGCCAAACTGGCCGAGAAGCACCAGGTGGCACTGATCTCCATCGGCAACGGCACAGGCTCGCGCGAAACCGACAAACTGGCGCAAGACCTGATCGCGCAGCACCCGGAACTGAAGCTCACCCGAATCGTGGTCTCGGAAGCGGGTGCATCGGTATACTCAGCCTCCGAGTTTGCCTCGCACGAACTGCCTGACATGGATGTGACACTACGAGGTGCGGTATCCATCGCGCGCCGCCTACAAGACCCATTGGCAGAACTGGTGAAAATCGATCCGAAATCCATCGGTGTCGGACAGTACCAGCATGACGTGGGCCAGTTCCAGCTGGCGCGCTCGCTGGATGCCGTAGTCGAGGATTGTGTGAACGCGGTCGGCGTAGATGTCAACACCGCTTCTGTTCCCTTGCTGGCTCGTGTCTCCGGCCTCTCCAGCAGCGTTGCGCAAAGCATCGTGGCCTATCGCAACACACACGGCATGTTCGCGACACGTACGGCCTTAAAGGAAGTGCCACGCCTGGGAGACAAGACTTTCGTGCTAGCTGCTGGTTTTTTGCGCATCATGGGCGGCGGCAATCCACTTGATGCCTCGGCAGTGCATCCGGAATCCTATCCTTTAGTTAAGAAAATTCTCGCCGACCTCAACAAGAACATCAAGGAAGTGATCGGCGACTCCAGATTATTGAAATCACTCAACCCGGCCAAATATGCCGACGAAAAATTCGGTGTGCCCACCATCAGCGATATTCTGCTCGAACTGGAGAAGCCGGGGCGCGACCCGCGTCCAGAGTTCACCACCGCCACTTTCAAGGAAGGCGTAGAAAAGTTGAGCGATCTCAAGCCGGACATGATCCTCGAAGGTGTCGTCACCAACGTCGCGGCGTTCGGTGCCTTCGTCGACATCGGTGTTCATCAGGATGGATTGGTTCACATTTCGGCGCTTTCCAGTAGCTTTGTCAAGGATCCGCACAGCGTGGTCAAAGCGGGACAGGTGGTCAAGGTCAAGGTGCTGGAAGTCGATGAGAAGCGCAAGCGCATCGCGCTGACCATGCGGCTAACTGACAGTGCTGCCGAGAGCGGAAAGGACAAAACGCCGCGCGATCATGCAACCGACACCAAGCGTCTGTCGCAGCACAAACGGCAGGAAGTACGCAAGCCAGACCAGGGTGGGGCGATGGCGGCAGCATTTGCCAAGCTCAAAGGATAATTCTGTTTTGGTGAATTGAGGGAAGTGGCATCGGCTTCACCGGGCGGCAGGTTCGGTGTCCATGTCAATCAGCGTCCAATACTTTCCACCCGTCAACGTCCAATTGTTTCCAGTACTCTGATTTTCATAAAAATCGGTAAATAAAATTCAAACTACAAGAATTTAATTGACTTAGTGATAATTCCACTTATCAATAGAAACGTCTATAATTATCCCATTACAACTACCGGGATTGGGCGATGGCGAGACTGGCGAGTGGAGGGGCATATGTAGCGGCGGCGCATAAGCTGCTCAGTG
>CAIOZF010000160.1 GCA_903862645.1 uncultured Gammaproteobacteria bacterium | reverse complement strand
GCTCCGCCAGCAATCATGGCATCTGCCTGTCCCGCTTTGATCATCGCGGCTGCAACACCAATGTTGTGGGTGCCAGTGGTACAGGCAGTAGTAATGGCTATATTAGGCCCCTGGAAGTTGTAACGGATCGATAGTGTTCCTCCCAGCATGTTGATGATGGAGCCTGGGACGAAGAATGGAGATATTTTCCGAGGGCCTGAGGTCCTTACCAGCGCGGAACTTTCTTCTATGGAGTTGATGCCACCGATTCCGGATCCAATTGCAACTCCCACGCGCTCAAAATTCACCGCGGAGTCGAGCAGTCCTGAGTCTTCGACGGCTTGTACGCCAGCGGCCAGCCCATATTGAATGAAAACATCCATACGGCGCGCGTCTTTAGCACTCAGATAGAGAGTGCAATCGAAATTCTTGATGGATCCGCCAAAGCGGGTAGTGAACTCGGTTGTATCGAATTGGCTTAGCGCATTGATGCCGCTACGTCCTTCCTTAATGGCAGACCAAGAGCTCTGTACGTCATTGCCCAGCGGTGTGACAAGTCCCAATCCAGTGATTACCACTCTTCTGCCGTTCACTGCGTCGCTCTCCAATGCAGATGAATAAAGATCGTCAGTATGAATTGAATACTTCGGGCAAAATAAAAGCTACTCCGGTTGTGCCCCGGAGTAGCTTTGGTATTGAGCCTCGATTCGCTTACAGGTGCTGATTGATGTAGTCGCAAGCCAGTTGGACCGTGGTGATCTTCTCGGCTTCTTCATCCGGAATTTCGGTCTCAAACTCTTCTTCCAGAGCCATAACCAATTCCACAGTATCCAAAGAATCAGCGCCTAAATCTTCTACAAATGAAGAAGAAGCCTTTACGTCTTCTTCCTTAACGCCAAGCTGTTCGCAGACAATTTTCTTAACGCGTTCTTCAATGGTACTCATAACTATTATTAGCTCCTAAATACTAAATTTTAATACTGCTTTTTGATTAAATTTGGTTGTAATTTGGTCAACCCAGATAACCCAAAACGCAAGTCTACATCTATTTTCATCTGGTTGTAATGTGAAAGTCTAAAATAATTCCTACGCCAAGATTAATAATAAACAAATTCAAATGGTTGAGACTCTAAGCTCAGGCATTACGACATATACATTCCGCCGTTCACATGCAGGGTTTCTCCAGTGATATATGCCCCTGATTTCGAGGCAAGAAAGCCCGCTACTGCAGCAATTTCCTCCGCCTTTCCAAAGCGTGCAAGCGGAATCTGATTCAGCAGAGTTTCGATTTGTTTTTCTGACAAAGCTCTGGTCATATCTGTCTCGATAAAGCCGGGTGCGATGCAATTGACGGTAATTCCTCTGGAGCCAATTTCACGTGCCAGTGAGCGCGAGAAACCTTCGATTGCGGCTTTGGATGCGGCGTAGTTGGTCTGGCCAGGATTGCCACTGGAAGCAACCACGGAGCTGATACTTATAATCCTGCCCCAGCGTGCTTTTGTCATACCTTTCAAAGTTAATTTACAGAGCTTGTAAAGCGCATTGAGATTGGTATCCATCACGGAATTCCATTCCTCTTCCTTCATGCGCATCAGCAAATTGTCTTTAGTTATGCCGGCATTATTAACCAGAATCAAAGGTGCACCATAGCGACTTTCAATTGACTCAAGCACGGAGGTAATGGATTCCGTCACCGCGACATTCAGGCAGTACCCAGAGCCTTCGATTGCATGTTCAGCGAGATAGGCAGAAATATCATTAGCGCCCTTCTCGGTTGTTCCTGTGCCAATAACGATCAATCCCTGCTGTCCAAGCTCAAGGGCAATGGCTTTTCCAATTCCTCTGCTTGCGCCCGTCACCAGTGCAATTTTCTTGATTTCGTTGGTCATAATGCTCTATCCGGTCTCCTTGCGAATTAATGAACGGATCATCTACTCACATTTTAGTTTGTCAGTGCTGATTTTGCCTGCGCGAAGCTATCGGGGTCTTCCGTACCGTAGCATTCAATTTCAGGTTCAATGCGTTTGATCAGACCACACAGCACTTTGCCCGGCCCGCATTCGACGATGCGTCCAAGACCAAGCCCCCGCATGCATGTAATGGTATCTACCCACTGCACAGGCATATACAGCTGCTTTAGCAGGTTTTCGCGAATGTCATTTGGGTTTTTGGCAACCAGACCGTTTATATTTTGCACAACTGGGACTGAAGGTGTCTGGAAAGTGATCTGAGCAAGATCTTCGCAGAGCCTGCGAGCCGCTGGCAGCATCAATGCACAATGCGATGGGACGCTGACATTCAATGGCAATGCCCGCTTTGCTCCGGCTTCCTTGCAGGCCAGCATGGCCCGCTCTACAGCCGCTTTTTCACCAGCGATGACTGTTTGTCCCATGGAATTGAAATTGGCGGCGGAGACAACGGCCCCTTGTTCGACTTGCTTGCAGATGGCGATGATTTTCTCATCTTCCAGTCCCAGAATCGCTGCCATACCCCCTGTCCCGGAAGGAACCGCTTCCTGCATGTACTGACCTCGACGGTGCACAACGCGCGCAGCATCCTTGAGCGTGAGCACGCCTGCACATACTAGCGCGGAATATTCACCGAGGCTGTGGCCTGCGAGCAAGTCTGGCAGAGGGCCACCCTCATTAATCCACAGACGCCAGATTGCTACGGACGCTGCCAGAAGTGCTGGTTGCGTGATATGAGTCTGATCAAGCAGGCCTGATGTGTCGGTTGTTGAAATTCCCCAAAGATCGATCGAGATTGCCTCTGATGCCTCTTGAAAAGCCTCTTCGATGCAAGGATGTTGTGCTGCGAGCGCAGTCAACATGCCTGATTTCTGAGAGCCTTGTCCTGGAAAAACGAAACCAAATTTTGGCATTTTGAGTCCTGTTTTCTGGCAAATTCTGAAGTTGTTTGATGTCACGTCGTGAGCGCTTCGATAGAGTCGTCTGTATCGATGAAGGCAGACATTTTCCGAGAGATCAGAGCAGGAACATCATCGGTCACTTCTTTGATTGCTTGTTCTATGGCGTAGTAAAAGCCTTCGGTCAGCGCATTGCCATGGCTTTTCACGATAATGCCTTGGAGACCTAACAGACTTGCGCCATTGAACCTGGCTGGATCAATCTGAGCCTTGAGTGAACGCAGCAAAGGAGAGGCGAAAATATAAAATAATCGCGTCAACCAGGATTTCGTAGCGCTTTCTTTCAGAAACTTTTCAATAACGTAAACGACTCCGGCGCTGGTTTTAATGGTGACATTTCCGGCAAAACCATCGCATACCACAACATCAACCTTGTCTCCGAAAATCTCGTTCCCTTCGATAAAACCTATGTAGTTCAATGCTGCTGCGCTTTCTAACAACTGTGCGGCGAGTTTGATCTGTTCTGTCCCCTTATGCTCCTCGTGCCCGATGTTGAGCAGGCCTATTCGGGGTGATGGAGTATTGTTCAGGGACGATGCGAGGACAGAACCCATGACTGCAAATTCCAGTAACTGGCGGGCGTCAGTGTTGATATTGGCGCCGACGTCGAGGATATAACAGCGACGACTGGCGGTTGCTGCAGGAATACTTACAATGATGGCTGGTTTGCTTATTCCTGGTATAGTTTTTAGCAGGTGTCGACCTGTCAATAAGAGCGCACCAGTATTGCCGGCACTCACGCAGGCGTCGACGCGTTTGGCTCTTACCAGATCGACTGCGAGGTACATTGAAGAATCTTTGTATTTTCGCAGGACACTTTCAGGCTTGGTGGTGTCTTCCACACTGATCTCAGTATGGAGTAACTCCAGCCTCTTGCCAGCGGCACCAGGCTGGCCAATCAGATAGGGTTTGATCTTAGCTTGATCGCCTACCAGCACCACATGTAACTCTGGATGCGCCGCCAAGCATTTCAGTGCCGCCGGAACTGCCACGGAGGGGCCAAAATCCCCCCCCATGACGTCGATTGCAATGCGCTTAAGCGTAGACAAACTTATTTGTCACCGAGATCCAACACTTTCTTACCTTTGTAGTAGCCGTCTGCAGTGATGTGATGACGGCGGTGTACTTCGCCAGTGGTCTGATCCGTAGACAGTGTAACGCCCGGCAGTGCGTCGTGAGCGCGGCGCATATTGCGTCGTGAACGGGAAACTTTAACTTGTTGAACGGCCATGCTTGTTGCTCCTGAGTGGCTGCTGAACTGTGCAGGAAATCTGCTTGTCCGGCTCGCTTAAATGGTAATACTTATCGTGGTTCTTTTAATGACTGCAGAATCGCGAACGGATTCGGCTTGTCCTGTTTATCGGCGCTTGTTTCCGTACTCGTCTCCGGTGCGTTCAGTATCAGACGGTTGGTTGGTGCGCAATTCTCTTGGTGATAGCTCACAATCGGCATACAGAGAATCAATTGTTCTTCCAGTATATCTGCCAACACCAGTTTGATATCAGTGCAGACCCAGGGTTCCAGGTCTGCAGGCAGTTTGTCGGCCTGGCTCTCGGTTTCCACCAGAGCCAGCTTGAAACTGTCCTTCAGTGTTATCGTTGTACTTTCCAGACAGCGCTGGCATAACACCTGAACATCACCCTTGAGTGCGCCGGAAATGACTCGCCTGAACTCGCCATCCAGCAAAAATTCCAGCTTGATCTCAACTATTCCCGATGTGTTCGCGAGAAGCTCAGAGAATCTCGTGAATCCTGCCACCGGCAAACTGCCGTTAATGGTAGCCTGCTGATTGAAGATTTTCTTTGCATCGACATAGTCGGGAATAAGGGTGCCTGCCATAGGCGCGCAATAATAGGCGGACAAAGCAGTTCTGTCAAAAAAATATACTCACAACGGCATGATTTTCCGACAATTTACGTAACGACAACTCGCGGATCAGTGCAATGCGTTCATAAGTTGAATCATCGCTGGATTGACTGGGGCGCTGGCAGTGAATCTAATTCCTTCCTCTGGCCGATTGAAGCTGATAATAGCGGCGTGAAGGCACAATGTTTTGATGTCGGAGAGTTCATCACGTGCCGTTGTAGTGTATTTCTTGTCGCCTACGATCGGATGCCCCACATACTGACAATGAACACGGATTTGATGAGTCCGCCCAGTTAGCGGGCTCGCCTCGACTAGTGTGGCATTACGGAAACGTTTCAGCACCCTGAAGTTAGTCACTGAGGATTTGCCTTCCGGATCAACAGTGACGACCTTCTCACCTGCATTGACTTGGTTTTTCTGTAAAGGAGCATTGACCTGAATGACATCATCAGGCCAGCGTCCATGCACTAAAGCATGGTAGGTTTTGGCAACTTGTTTGGCCTTAAGTTCATTGTGTAGATACTTCAAAATTTTAGGGTTCTTTGCGATAACAAGGCAGCCGGTAGTCTCCCTGTCGATGCGATGTGCAAGCTCAAGAAAATCCCCCCCTTGCCCTGACTCCTGCTGAATCCAGCGCATGGATTCTATCAAGCCCGTCTTTAAGCCAGAGCCGCCATGCACGGAAATACCCTGCGGTTTGTTGATAACAATAAGGTCTGCATCTTCGAAGAGGATACTGTCCTTAATGAGCTTTACCAGACTCGGGCCGGGTCTGACCGGAGGAGGCGTTTCAGCAACTCGAACTGGAGGGACACGAATACTGTCACCAGTTTGCAACCGGCTTTCTGGTTTGACTCTCTTCTTGTTGACGCGTACTTCGCCTTTGCGAATCAATCGATATATTCGTGACTTTGGAACCCCTTTCAGGCGTCCAAGGAGAAAGTTGTCCACTCTCTGATTGTCAGAATCTGTGCTGACTTCTATAAACTCTACTGCCCTGTTGTCGGTTGTGTGCAGCGATTCAGGACTGTCTGGATTTTTCAAGTTGACACGTACCGGTAAGTGATTGGGGCATGCTATGTTCGTACTGGCATCAATACGCACACGCGAGGTCTGACTGAGTGCAGCCAGTTTGAAAGGCTGCTGATTATAGCAGTACGGGGATTAATGCCCAACTCGTGAAAATGGATAGTGTACAATTCCTCGCATTTTAGTTTCCGGGATACCAATCATGTTCAATATTAGACAGTCTCTTGAGCTGATAGTGAGTTCGGCAATTGCCGAGGCTACGGGACTGGCGGATTGCAAGGCACATGTCATCTACTCTTCAAGACCAGAGTTCGGCGACTATCAGGCGAACGGGGTCATGACCGTTGCAAAACAACTCAAGAGCAACCCAAGGGAATTGGCCGCACGCGTCGTTTCTGCATTGCAGGAAAACGATCTAATTGCGGATGCACAGGTTGCGGGCCCGGGCTTTATCAACCTGTTTCTCAAAGATGCCACTCTTGCTGGTGCGGCCACGCGCTTCGCCCATGGTCAACAGAAGATGATTGGCACAGTAGAGAGTCCGCAGCGCATTGTCGTCGACTACTCCGGCCCCAATCTTGCCAAAGAAATGCATGTCGGGCATCTGCGGGGCACCATAATCGGTGATTGCCTAGTCCGAGTCCTCGAAACGGTGGGGCACGACGTCATTCGTCAGAATCATGTTGGCGATTGGGGAACTCAATTCGGGATGCTTATAGCCCATATGGAATCTCTTGGGGAGAACTCTGCACAGGTGCATACACATCTGGCCGATCTCGAAACCTTCTATCGTGAAGCCAAGACTCGCTTTGATCAGGAGCCCGGATTCGCGGATCTGGCGCGTGGTTATGTTGTAAAGCTGCAACGCGGTGACCCAGCTTGTTTGCAAGCGTGGAAGAAGTTTATCGATGAGTCTCTCAGTCATTGCGAAAACGTATATCAGCGCCTCGGGGTCACTTTGACAACAAGGGATTTAATGCCGGAAAGCCTTTATAACAATGAGCTGGATGGCATATTGAATTCCTTACGAGAGACTGGACTCTTGACTGTCTCCGATGGCGCTCAGTGTGTTTTTCTGGATGAATTTACGGGTAAGGAGGGGACGCCTTTGCCTGCGATCGTCCAGAAGTCTGATGGTGGCTACCTCTACGCAACAACTGATCTGGCTGCTTTGCGCCACAGAGGCCTGAATCTTAGAGCTGATCGTGTGCTCTACGTTGTCGATGCCCGGCAGAGCCTGCATTTTCAGCTAGCATTTGCCATAGCTCGAAAAGCTGGGTTTGTGCCGGCCAACTGCTCGCTGGAACATATTGCCTACGGAACCATGATGGGTGAGGACGGCAAGCCGTTTAAGACGCGTAGTGGCGACACTGTTAAGCTTAATGAGTTGCTCGAAGAATCTGTGCGCAGAGCTCACGACATAGTCAATGGGAAGAGCCCGGAGCTTTCGCCCGAACACCGCGAGCAGATTGCCAATGTTGTCGGGATATCGGCGGTGAAATATGCCGATTTGTCGAAGAATCGCACCAGTGATTACATATTTGATTGGGCAACCATGCTGTCATTTGACGGCAACACTGCGCCATATATGTTGTATGCCTATGCGAGGATCAAGAGCATTTTACGCAGACAAGGAGAAGGCATTGTCCATCCTGAATTGAGCGAGATCAGGATAACCGCAGTAGAAGAAAGGAATCTGGTCATCAAAATTCTGCAGTTCCCCGAGGTCATTGGTGTAGTGGCGGCAGAATGCTATCCGAATTATCTGTGCGCCTATCTTTACGAGCTAGCAGGAGTCTTCATGCGATTTTACGAAGCCTGTCCTGTCCTGAAGGCGGAGACGGAACTGCGCGCATCAAGGGTCACGCTGGTGAGTTTGACAGCGAACACACTCAAACACGGGCTGGGTTTGTTGGGATTGGAAACCCTTGAGCAGATGTAGAATCGGTTCAGCGAGAACGACCGAACAGAGAATTTGTCCGGTCTCTCGCGAGCATTTTTCGATCGGTTAGTTGCACATTTCCAAAAGCAGCTTGTTGAGGAGTTTTGTGAACTTGCCTGGATCTTCCAGCTGCCGCCCTTCAGCGAGGCTCGCCTGATCAAAGAGTACCGACACAAGGTCGTCAAAACGCTCTTCATCCTGTTCTTGATCCAGCTTCACGATCAGAGGGTGCTCTGGATTTATTTCAAAGATCGGCTTACTTTCAGGAGGTGTCTGCCCCGCGGCCTCCATGATGCGTCGCATCTGCGCCCCCATGTCATCCTCGTCAATCACAAGGCAAGCTGGAGAGTCGGTCAGACGATGAGTCACCCTCACCTCTTTTACGCCATCAGCTAGTTGCGTTTTGATACGGGCTGTTAGTGATTCAAATTTCTTTTCGGTTTCGCTTTTCCTTTCCTTCTCTTCTGCACCTTCGAGTTTGCCAAGATCGAGCGAACCTCGTGCGATGTCCTGCAATTGCTTTCCTTCAAACTCGTGCAGATGGCTCATGAGCCATTCGTCAATGCGATCAGAGAGCAGCAAAACTTCGATACCCTTCTTCCGGAAAATTTCCAGGTGCGGACTGTTTCGCGCAGCGTTCGTCGAATCAGCAATCACATAGTAAATCTTTTCCTGTTCAGGCTTCATGCGTGTTAGGTAGTCTGTCAGGCTTTGATTCTGATCAGCAGAGCTGTTGTCCGTGGATGCAAAAAGCAGCAGACCTGCAATCTTTTCCCTGTTGGCATAATCCTCGCCAGGTCCTTCTTTCAGGACTTGTCCAAATTCCTTCCAGAATGTGGCGTATTTCTCCGGTTCGTCTTTTTTAAGCTTGCCTAGCATTTCCAATGCTTTTTTGGTCAGGGCACTGCGCATGGAATCTACAACAGGATCTTTTTGCAGAATCTCACGCGAAACGTTCAGGGATATATCGCTGGAGTCGACGACACCTTTAACGAAGCGAAGGTACAGGGGCATAAATTGCTCAGCGTCGTCCATGATAAAGACGCGCTGAACATAAAGTTTCAAGCCACGTGCCCCGTCACGATTCCACAAGTCGTAAGGCGCCTTGGCGGGCGTGTAGAGTAGACCTGTGTACTCTAACTTTCCCTCTACCCTATTATGGCTCCAGCTCAACGGGTTCTCAAAGTCATGTGAAATATGCTTATAGAACTCGATGTACTCCTCATCTTTGATGTCATTTCTGGCGCGTGTCCAAAGGGCTTTGGCAGAATTGACAGCCTCAAATTCCTTAGGCTGATTCTGCCCTTCGCCGTCTTCCTTGGGCAGTCCCTGTGTTGGCATCAGTACGGGGATGGAAATATGGTCCGCATACTTCTTTACAATGTTTTTCAGGCGATAGTATTCAGCGAATTCAGTGTCCTCAGGGCGGAGATGCAGGATGATGGTAGTGCCGCGTTGCGCTTTCTCAATTGCTTCTATGGTGTAGTCTGCTTCTCCTGCGGAGGTCCAGCGTATAGCCTCCGACAGTGCAGCCCCAGCTCGCCTGGTAAGAACTTCAACTTCTGATGCCACAATAAACGCCGAATAAAACCCCACGCCAAATTGACCAATCAATTGAGAGTCTTTCCGTTGATCGCCGGACAGATTATTGAGAAATTGTGCTGTACCAGATCTGGCAATGGTACCGAGATGGCTGATCGCTTCATCTCTGGACATACCGATTCCGTTATCGGAGATTGTAATTGTCCCCGCATCTTTATCAAAATCGACGGTAACTTTAAGCTCCGAATCAGTCTCATACATCGTAGGATTTGAAAGAGCCTCAAAACGCAGTTTGTCGGCCGCATCAGATGCGTTGGAGATAAGCTCGCGCAGAAACACTTCCTTGTTGCTGTAAAGGGAATGGATCATCAGGTGAAGAAGTTGTTTGGCTTCGGTTTCGAAACCCCGCGTCTCTTTATTGAATTCAGTAGTCATCAGCATAGCCTCTGCGTGTTCTGGAAAATAAAAAACCCAGCCACCTTGTGAGTGGCTGGGTTCTAGATTGGGCTTTAAATCCCGATTTTCAAGCGTTTAGTTGATTACGACTGATAGAAATCAATCGCGTCTTCTTTACGCTGCTTCAGGTTGTCAAACCGTGCCTTGCTATTCTCAATGTAATTGATGAACGAACCGGCAGAACTTTCTCCGAGCTCCTGAGCCCTTCGTGCGGCCACGGTAGCCGCTTCAAACTGATCAAGTTCAACCAGCGCTCTTGCAAGGAACAGTTGGGCATCCCCAAGATTTTCAAGACCGCCGCGCTCGATTGCCTTTTGAATGGAATCAACAGAGTTGGCGTAGTCGTGCATCATGTAATAGATGTAACCCAACTGGTCATAGGATGCACCTGTTTCGCCGAGTTCT
>CAIOZF010000159.1 GCA_903862645.1 uncultured Gammaproteobacteria bacterium | reverse complement strand
TGTATATGCTCTACAATGGCAATGACTATGGAAAAACCGGTTTTGGTCTGGCCGTGATGGAGGAAATGATATGAAGAAAATTCTGTTGGCGGGCAACGCGGTCACCGCCGAAATCTTGTGCTCTTACCTACTTCAGGACGCGCGTTACGAGATCGCAGGCGTAACTGTTGATGATGAGTTTGTTGCGCAGGGTAGCGTAAGTGGCTATCTAGCGGTGGGTTTTTCAGAAGTCTTAGACAACTTTTCTCCCGACACTCACCACGTGATCATGGCGATGGGCTATAACGACCTGAATCGCACACGAGAGAATATGTTTGTTCGTCTAAAGGCTTTGGGTTACGGCGTGGAGACCTACATCCACCCCGATGCGCGGGTCTACACCGACAAACCCATAGGCGAAGGCAGCGTTGTACTCCCTGGGGCGGTAATAGAGCCTTTCGCACGAATTGGCGCCAACACTATGGTGTGGAGCAACGTGACGCTGGCGCATCACAGTAGTCTGGATGACCACTGCTGGGTGGCTGCTGGTAGCGTGGTCTCTGGACAGGCCAAGGTGCTGCGCAACACCTTTCTGGGAGTGAACTGCACTGTCGTTAATTCCATCACGGTCGGAGAGTTCAACGTTGTTGGCGCGGGTGCCATGATCTCACGAGATACCAAACCCCACTCGGTCCACTTGGCACGCTCGGCCGAGCCCTTCCGCTACTCGTCGGAGGATTACGTTAAACATTTTGGAATCTGAATATGAATAAAAAACTTGCAGAGGTGCTCGCGGAGGTCTTCGGACTGCGCGTTGCTGAGATTCAACCTGAACTCCAGAAGTGCGATGTTGGCACTTGGGACTCCCTCAAGCAGATGGACTTGGTGATGTCCTTGGAGCGGGAGTACGGCATCGCATTGGACATCCCTGACATACTGCGCATGACCTCGGTCGCCGAGATTATGGACGTACTCCAAGACAAAGGAGTGGACCTTGGAAGTTAAGGGCTCCGTCGCGCTCGTGACCGGAGGGGCGCAAGGCCTCGGATTGGCTATCGCCCGCCGACTGGCGGACGATGGTGCCATCGTGGTGGTAGCCGACCGTAACGAAGATGCACTTGCCAACCTGCCGCAGGGACTGGAGTGCGTAACCATGGACGTCACCGATCCCGAGCAGGTCAAGGAAGTGGTGGCTGGCATCATGGAGAGCCACGGGCGCCTAGATATCCTCGTCAACAATGCAGGTGTAATCTTCAGCGAGCCTTTCGTCAACGTCATGACCCCAGCAGGCATCATGCACGACTATGGTCGCTTCCGCGCCTCGCTCACTGTCAATCTCGACTCGGTGTTCATCGTCACCGCCGCAGTGGTGGAACACATGGTCAAGCGCAGAACCAAGGGTGCCATCGTCAACATCAGTTCCATCAGCGCCTGTGGCAACGAAGGCCAGACGGCCTACTCCGTGGCCAAGGCGGGCGTCAATGCCATGACTGTCACTTGGTCCAAGGAACTCGGCCGCTGGGGCATACGCACCAACGCGGTAGCGCCGGGCTTTATCGGAACCGACTCTACGCGTCACGCCTTAAGCGAGACCGCCCTGAAGCACATACAAGGCAACACGCCGCTGCGCCGCCTCGGCCAAGACGAAGAGGTCGCACAGGCTGTGATCGCCCTTGTCGAGAACGATTTCATTAATGGTACGGTTCTCGATGTCAATGGCGGCTTGAGGATCTGACATGGTGCGGCTGTCTCCTGCCCAGTACGCTGCGGCCGACATGATTTACCTTAATTATGGCGCGTACTTTCCTCTAGTCGCGGCGGTACTGAGCGATGCGCAGGATGGCGTGATCCATGCGGACCGCGAGGAGAACCCGACCCAGGTCTACGTGGAACACGCCTTCGGCTTTGCGCAGGTATTCGGTAAGCCGGTGCCGGCGTTTGAGCAGGCCTTGCAGCGTTACTTACTGGCCGATAAAGCTTTTTCCTGTGCGAAGGTAAGGCTCTACGCCCATCACTGCCCCGGCTTCCTGCAGGTCAGCGAATGCGATGGCTTGCGCTCCTGGCGCCAGCACTTCCAACTTGACACCACTCACACGGAATCCATTGGCCATGCTACGGGAGTGCCTGTGAAGGGCCTGGACCTCGTATACGCCGATGCAAGCCATGTAGACCTGATCGAGGAGGTCTTCGGCGTAGTGGGGCGATTCTGGCGCACACGAGACGATTTTGCGCGTCAGTCGAAAGCGGTGCTGGCCTTGGTAGAGGGCCAGGCAGCCGCACTGTGCTACGCCGCAGCAGTGGCCGGCGGCAGAGCCGAAATCGACGTTTTAACGCTGCCGGCTTACCGGCATCTGGGCCTAGCCAAGGCAGTGGTGCGCATGTTTAGCCAGCGCTGCCTTAAGCAGAATGTGCTGCCGCTGTGGGACTGCTTCACCAACAACACCGCCTCCATGGCCTTGTGCCAGTCGACCGGTTTCGCTCCGCTGGGTGACCCCTACCCTTTCTATACCATCAACCGATAGGTGTTCTAGCTGCCATGTCTGCAACTTCGCATCACCACAACCTGGCTCACCTGCTCGACGAAGTCTTAGTCAAGCATTCCGCACGGCCAGCATTGCACTATGCCGAGGGTGACCATAACTTCCAAGAACTGGGCGGATGGGTCGATTCGCTGGCCGCACTGTTGCTCGCCAGGGGCCTCAGGCGAGGTGACGTCATCGCCAT
>CAIOZF010000158.1 GCA_903862645.1 uncultured Gammaproteobacteria bacterium | reverse complement strand
GTTATAACTACTGTATTTTTACTCTGACCCCAAATTTCAACCCCAAATTTCATCGCGGGCTTTCAGACGTCGTCGTCACCCTCGTCGTCACTGTCCCCGTCGATTTTCAGTTCCTTGATCTTGCGCGTCAACGTGTTGCGTCCCCAGCCCAGCAACAGCGCGGCATCACGCCGACGACCAGCAGTATGCTTGAGCGCAACTTCTATCATCGTCCGTTCAAAAATCGGCGTGGCCTGATTGAGAATCTCCTTGTGCCCCATATTCAGTTCCTGATCCGCCCAGTTGTACAGCAATTGTGACCAGCTGCCAGAGCTGGTGCTCTGTGCTTGCGGCTCGAGCAGCTCCGGGGGCAGGTCGTCGATGTGGACTTCGCGACTGGAGGCCATGACGGTAATCCAACGGCAGAAGTTTTCAAGCTGACGCACGTTGCCTGGCCAGCTGAGGCCTGTGAGGTATTTTTGCGTCTCGGGGCGCAGCACCTTGGGCTCTGCCTCCAGCTCCTCTGCCGCCTTGGCCAGAAAGTGCTGTGCCAGACGTGGGATGTCCTCACGTCTGTCGCGCAATCGGGGAATATGGATGCGGATTACATTCAATCGGTGGAAGAGGTCTTCCCGGAATAGATGCTTGGATACCAGAAGTTCAAGATTCTGGTGAGTCGCCGCGATAATGCGCACGTCTACTTTGATTGGAGTGTGGCCGCCGACGCGATAAAACTCGCCGTCCGAGAGGACTCGCAGAAGTCGGGTCTGAGTCTCGGACGGCATATCCCCAATTTCATCGAGAAACAGCGTGCCGCCATTGGCCTGCTCGAAGCGACCGGTACGCTGTGCAGTGGCACCGGTAAAAGCTCCTTTTTCATGACCGAATAGTTCAGATTCGATGAGGTCTTTGGGAATGGCCGCCACGTTCAGCGCAATGAACTGATTGTTGCGGCGCGGACTATGGCGATGCAGTGCATGTGCCACCAGCTCTTTGCCGGTGCCGGACTCGCCGTTGATCAATACAGTGATGTTGGATTGTGAGAGTCTGCCAATCGCACGGAAGACCTCCTGCATCGCCGGCGCCTCACCAATGATGTCTTTGCGGCTTTCCAGTGCCGGAGCAGGAATCTCTACACTTTTCTCGCGTGAGTGTTCGAGTGCGCGCACCGTCATCGCCACCGCTTCGTCGATGTCGAAGGGCTTGGGAAGATATTCGAATGCGCCACGACTATAGGAAGAAACCGCGCTGTCCAGATCCGAATGCGCGGTCATGATGATCACAGGAAGCAAAGGATATTGGTCATGTACGGTCGACAGCAGATCCAGGCCGTTGATGCCAGGCATGCGAATGTCGCTTATGATGGCGTCCGGTCGCTCTTTTTCGAGGCGATGCAGCAGATCCTCGCCGTTGTCGAAACACAAGGTGTTCAGTCCGGTTTTGGTCAGGGACTTTTCCAGTACCCAGCGAATGGATTTGTCGTCATCCAGCACCCATACTGAGTTGTGTTTGTTCATGATGGTGTGTCCTTCCTAGAGTTGATGCGTCTGCCCGGCGCAACCGGGATGTAGATGGCGAAACGAGTCTTGCCGGGTTTGCTGTTGCACTCGATCATGCCCTTGTGCTGGGTGATTATGGAGTGCGCTATCGATAGTCCGAGCCCGGTTCCTTCGGCACGGCCGCTGATCATCGGGTAGAAGATGCTTCCGATCAGGTCGTCGGGAATGCCGGGCCCGTTATCAATCACCTCTATTCGTGCTACCAATCGATGAAACGTGGCGCCGATGGTGACGTTGCGCAGTACCCGTGTTGTCAGCTCAATGGTGCCGGTGCTGTGGCGTACATTCGGGGTCTCCAGGGCCTGCATGGCATTGCGCACGATGTTCAATACGGCCTGAATCAATTGTTCGGAATCGGCCATGACATCAGGGATGCTGGGGTCGTAGTTACGTACGACCTGGATATCCTTGTCGACCACTTCGGCTTCAATCAGGTTGCGAACCCGCTCAAGCACCTCATGGATATTGGTAGATTTGAGTTCCGGCAGTTTGCGTGAGCCGACCAGTCGGTCCACCAGCTTATGCAGGCGATCAGCCTCCTCAATGATGACATTGGTATAGTCGGTCAGGTCGCTGTTAGGCAGCTCCTTGGCCAGCAGCTGAGCAGCGCCTCTTATGCCTCCGAGCGGATTCTTGATTTCGTGTGCCAGTCCGCGCACCAGCTCCCTGGTGGTTTCGTGGGTGGAGATCAGGGCCTCCTCTTTGCTGATGCGTTCGGCGTAGTTGATGGCCTGGACCTCCATCAGGACGCTGGCATTGCCCATGTCCAGTAAAGGCGTGATGCTGTAATCGACATTGATCGTGCCGCTATTCAGGACGTGCAACTGCGCCTTGCGCTTGGTGAAGCTGCGGTTGCTGGTTTGGGCGTGCTTTATTTCGCCAAGATCCTGCGCAAAGTCCAGAAAGATGTCAGCGATGAAAGCGTTGTGGAACTGGCGGCCGCTGATAGCGAGGATGCTTTCGGCTGCCAGATTGATATAGCCCAGTCGCAGCGCGTGATCGAAAACGACCACGCCGGTGCTCAAATTGTCCAATAATCGCTTGTGCAGGTTGTCGATAGTCAAAGGAACTGCTCACTTTCGGCGCAGCCAGGCTGCCTAATTGCTGGCTTTATGTAGATTATGCAATAAGCAAACCAAGTACGGCGGGCAGCGCAGAATCAGATGTCTGCCAAGGAGTGTGGAGAATTTAGTTTCACTGTGCACCACAATAGTGCAAAAGGCAATTAACGACGATTCCAAATTGGGGAATGCGGTAGCGAGCCTGCTCGCGATTGAATTGACGCGATACAAAATCAATCGCGGGCAGGCTCGCTCCCGCAGGGTTTTGCAGGCGAAAAAAAGCCCGGACTAAGCCGGGCTTCTTGGTCTGGCTGACCCTGAACAGAGGTCTTACACGCTGTAGTACATGTCGAACTCAACCGGGTGAGTAGACATGTTCAGGCGTGTGCAATCCTGCAGCTTCAGCTCGATGTAGGCATCGATCAGGTCGTCGCAGAACACGCCGCCTTGCTTGAGGAAGTCGCGGTCCTTGTCGAGATTCTCCAGTGCCTCGTCAAGGGAGTAGCAGACGCGCGGTATCAACGCTTCTTCTTCTGGCTCGAGGTCGTAAAGGTCCTTGGTGGCTGGGTCGCCAGGGTGAATCTTGTTCTTGATACCGTCGATACCGGCCATCAGCATGGCGGCGAAGAACAGATACGGGTTCGCTGTTGGGTCACCGAAACGCACTTCGATACGCACTGCGCGCGGGTTGCCGCCCATAATGTACGGGATGCGGATCGCTGCAGAGCGGTTACGTGAGGAGTAAGCCAGCAGTGTCGGCGCTTCGAAGCCTTTCACCAGACGCTTGTAAGAGTTGGTAGAAGCGTTACCGAAGGCGTTCAGTGCCTTGGCGTGCTTGATGATCCCGCCGATGTAGTAGAGCGCTTCCATGGACAGGCCAGCGTACTGGTCGCCCGCAAACACGTTCTTGCCTTCTTTGGAGATCGACATGTGCACGTGCATGCCGCTGCCGTTGTCGCCTACCAGAGGCTTTGGCATGAAGGTCGCAGTCTTCCCGTAGGCATCCGCAGTGTTGTGGACACAGTACTTGAGGATCTGCACTTCGTCGGCTTTCTTCACGAGGGTGTTGAATTTGGCACCGATTTCCAGCTGGCCGGCGTTGCCCACTTCGTGGTGGTGCAACTCGATGACCAGACCCATTTCAGTCATGGTATCGCACATCGCGCCACGCAGATCATGGAAGGAATCGATTGGAGGAACCGGGAAATAACCGCCTTTCACTTTTGGACGGTGGCCTCTGTTGCCGCCTTCGATGGCTGCGTCGCTTGACCAGGCCGCTTCATCGGAAATGATCTCGAAGTGGGAACGGTTCATTGCCGTCTTCCACTTCACTTGGTCGAATACGAAGAACTCCGGCTCGGGGCCGAAGAAGGCTTTGTCGCCGATGCCCGTAGATTTCAGGAACTCTTCCGCACGACGCGCAACTGAGCGTGGGTCACGGTTGTAGCCTTGCATGGTCTTCGGTTCGATGATGTCGCAGGTAATGTTGATCTGTGGCTCGTCAGCGAAGGGATCGAGAACTGCTGTGCTGTCGTCCGGGCGCAGGATCATGTCTGACTCGTTGATGCCCTTCCAGCCAGCGACTGAAGAACCATCGAACATCACGCCTTCCATGAAGGTCTCGTCGACAACAGCTGCGGGGAAAGTCACGTGCTGCTCTTTACCCTTGGTGTCCGTAAAACGGAGGTCAACCCACTTTACATCGTTATCTTTTATTAATTTCAAAGTCTTTGCAGACATTCTTGATCCTCCGAGTGATCGAGATCGTGACAACAGGTCGTGACAACAGTTATGACAACACGGTGTCCCGAGTTAATGGCTGGAATCGCCGACACACACGGGATTCCTCTATAAAAACCGTACTTTAGCGCTGGGAACTGATAAAGGGCAGAGTGCTGCGCTCAGCACTCTGTTCCATCGGTACTATAATAGCGCGCAAGCGGGCCGCGTGTGCAGGGGTGGAGCAAAATATATGCCAGTACGGAAATACCTGCAAGCCGGGTATTTTCAAGGTCCGGCGCCACGCTGTCCAAGGCTTAGAAACCCATAAGGCACCATTATGGCGCATTAAATGAAAACACGATCCATTTTGGTGCCTTTCTTTGTTTTCCCCTCTGCGAGTGCCTTTCATGCTCTCGAAGACGTGGTGGAGGATATCGTCACGAAGGTCGCCCAGGTCGCCAGTCAGACACTGGCGAAACTTGCCATCATCGACAGGGTGACGGACAAGCTCGTGCTGCGCCCTCGAAGAGTTCTCAAGACATGAACCCCAGTACTGCGGGGCAATTTCCGTGAGGCCAACCACGCGGGCCAGGTGGCCTCGAATAGAAGAGGAGGAAGCACCATTCAATTTTGAGGTTCTGGAAATGGCAATCCAGAATATCGAGATTCTTAGGATTGATCGCGTCATGGATAGGCTGGCGAGCTAGCTTCCCGTGTCTACGGAGCCCGCAAGTGCTTCTTTGAGGACAACTGTTATTGGCATCAGGCATCCTGACGAGTGTGCATCGAGGCCGCTACCGGAAGCAGTCCTGGCATTTCCAGTTCTGCCCATTCCGTTTTACCAGTTACATTCACGATTTCCGGCATTAGCAACCGATAGCAACTATTTGCTGTATTGCGAAAAAGGCGCCATGAGTCGCTTGCACGCTTGCTACCTGCAGGCGGCGGGCTATCTCGATGTTGGTGTGTTCAGTGGGATGTCGGGGGTAAAGAAAGATTGAACGGAGAGTTGGCTCTGGCGGCCGTTTCGTGTTGCGTAAGGATGTACTCCTTGAATTGCGTCATTCCCATTGGTCGCGCGTAAAGGTAGCCTTGCGCAATAATATTGCCATGTGCTGAGAGCCAGTCCGCCACCTCCGCAGTCTCGATTCCTTCTGCCACTACGTTCAGGTTCAAAGAAGCCGCAATATCCATGCTCGCGAAGAATAGAGCCTTCGACGTCGCTGAGGATGTAATATCCGAAATGAATTTTCTGTCAATTTTGATTTCGTCCACGGGAATATCTTTAAGCTTCTCGAAACTGGAATATCCAGTACCAAAATCATCAAGAGATATTTTGATGCCGCAAATACGCATCCTCGCTATGGTCGCCATTTCGCTAAATACATCTTTTGTGACGCATTTTTCGGTAATTTCCACGATCAGCTTGTCTGGCGAAAGCTGATGCTTGCGCATAATGTTCATCAAATGCTCGGTGAGTCTCGGCTCCTCCAGTGCTGGTACAGGAATATTAATGCTAAGACTGCCTTCGAACCCTGTGTCTCTGACGGTACTCTGGAAACGCTGTATCGCATCCTCAGCCATGTACAGTGTGAACGCCATACATAGGTGGCCATTCTCGACGTCATTGATGAAAATTGCTGGCCCCAGGATGCCAAGCGTTGGATGATTCCATCGGCACAGTGCCTCTGCACCCACGCAGCGGCCGGTGTGCAAATCAACCTTCGGTTGGAAATAGGTTTGCAACTCATTGTGCGCCAGTGCCCGATGCAGCTCCACATTAAGTTCCAGGCTGCTGATCAGTTGCGGAATTTCCCTTTGCTCCTCATAAGGCTGATCGGCCGGCGAGCAACTGCTCAATAACAGAGTCAGCTTGGCTGCATTCAGTGGTTTGCTGGCAATGTGGACTGAGAGAAACCGCAGCTGCCGCGCAACTGCGGCAGTTGCCTCAATGGTCTTGGGCGGGAGGCCGCTCGCCAGGATCAGTCGAATACGCTGCCTGCGGGCGCCAAGCGACTGCATAAACCCAATGGCATCGCCATCGGGCAAATTCAGGTCAAGGATTAGAGTGTGCAGATTGCTCAACATGGCCTCTGTCACGCTCGTTGTGCTTAGGGACGATATCACTATGAAATCTCTGCCAGAAAGATGTTCGATCTGGCGGATAAAAAATAGATCGTCATCTACGACCAGAAGTTTTGGATTCTCGGTCCAGGGTTTAAATTCTGGCTCTGTCCTCATAGTAAATTCGCATAACCCTCAACGGAGGATATCAGGTCTCGGGAGTAAACCGGCTTGGTAATGAACCCATCCATGCCGGCCGCCATGCAGTTCTCTTCGTCGTTCTTCGTTGCATGGGCCGTCAGCGCTAAAATTCGTGGATGATTCGCGGCAAGGGTTTTGTTCGCTTTGATAAGTCGCGCGGCTTCAATCCCGTCCATCTCTGGCATCTGGATATCCATCAGGATTAGGTCAAAACGGGTTATGGCTGCCAATTCAACGGCTTGCCTGCCGTTTTCTACCACCTGAACGATGTGTCCACGTTTGATCAGGATACTTGAGATCAGCATCTGATTGACCTTGTTGTCCTCCGCAAGAAGGATAGTTTGTGGTTCGCGCGATTTCGTTGATAGAGAAAGACGGGACCCTTCTAGCGCTCTATTTCGAGCGTTGGTGAGCTTTTCAGTGACCGCTGCAGCATTGTCCATATCGATTTCGAAATAGAAACTACTGCCTTCGCCCAGACGGCTCTCAACAGCCAAATTGCCACCCATCAATTCGATCAGCCGCGACGCAATGCTCAAGCCAAGCCCGGTGCCACCAAAGCGTCTAGTGATAGTCGAATCCGCTTGTTTAAAGGGTTGAAAGATTTGCTGCTGTTCAGATTCGGAAATCCCTATGCCAGAGTCGGCAACCCGAAAAGCAATTCGAGTACCTGTTGTCGATGCGCTCGCTAAAGAAGCTGTCAGACTGATACCGCCGTTATCGGTGAACTTGAGTGCGTTCGACAATAGATTAACGAGCACTTGGCGCAAGCGCCTGAAGTCTCCAACCATCTCCGCCGGCAATCTGTTGTCTACGTCGATTGCAAAGGTTAAACCTTTACTCTGAGATTTTTGCTTTGATGCTTCCGCTACTTCGACTAGGCTGTCTCGCAGATTGAACACGAGTTCTTCAAGTTCGAGTTGATTGGCTTCGATCTTGGAAAAATCCAGAAGGTCGTTGACGATGTCGAACAGGGAATCGGAACAGTCCTCTGCGATACGAATATAGCGGCCCTTTTCTTCTTCGTTCGATGCCTGATTGGCGAGCTCAAACATTCCAATGACACCGGTAATTGGCGTACGCAGCTCGTGGCTCATGTGCGCCAGAAAAAGACTCTTTGTCTTACTTTCGTTCTCGGCGGCTAGCTTCGCATAAAGCAGTTCACGCTCCAATTGCCTGACGGTCGTGACATCGCGCAGCACGCAGACCAAATAGATATTTCCACTGACGTTAAAAGCACTCAAGGAGCTGTCCAGCGTCAATACGCGGTCATCAATTGGCTCTGTCACAAGCTCAATTCGTGCTTTGGTGTTTTCATCGACGACTGCCTTGTCTAGTAATATTTGTAAGGCCTCCCGTGAATCGATAGACAGTAAACCCCAGATTTGCCGGCCCTGCAGTGCTCCGATTGGGCGAGCGAACAGCTCACTGCTTGCAGGATTAGCCGATTCAATGCCCCCGCTATGATTGAGCACGATGATGCTGTCCATGGCAGCGTCTAAAATTACAGCGTGTGTTTTCCGTCTCGATTCCAGAGTCGATTTTACAGCAAAGCGTTCGCGTTCGCGTTCTGCTCGCACAGCGAGAATCAGTGTCGAACACGCTGAATTGAAAATTTTCAGATTGTTCAAGCTCGACTCGGAATACCCTTCAGTATTGTTGGCGATACCGACGACGCCTATTAGTTCTTTTCCGCCATAGAGAGGAATTCCAAGGAATGCGTTTAGCTGTGGGTGTCCCGGAGGCAATCTTCCGGAGCGGTTCTCTCCGGAGTTTGAATTGAAGAATACAGGTTCGCCGGTGGTTATTACCGTGCCAAACAACGTGTCGAGGTTACGAAACTCGAAGTTCCCTTCAAGGTGATCTTGATATAATCGCTCTGTTTCACTATTCCATGCAATATTGCTTAGTCTGATAGACTTCAGATAAGGCGTGCCGTCCTCTTCCCGAAGAACTTCGCAGATGAAACCGTATTCGCTGCTGCTGATTTCGAGGAGGTCGGCCAGCAGTCCATCGAAGGCGTGAACGCTGTCCTTATCAGAAATGTAGCCCATCAAGGTCTTGTTGACTGTAGACAGTAAGGTGTTTGTCTCGTGGATAGTTTCGTCAGCACGCACTTTGTCGGTGACATCCCGCGCAGAAGCGAAAAATACTTCGTTTTCCTCTTCCAAGATAGCATCCCACTCGAAAATCCTATATCGGCTGTCTTTAGTGAGATATCGATTGCGAAAACCGTGGATAGCGCCTTTGTCAAGTAACTCAGCGAGTGCTTTAAGACTGGCCATGCGATCATCGGGATGAGTCAGCGCTAGAAAGGAAGTTTTTTGAAGATCTGCTTCGCTCAGTCCAACAGTATCGATGAAGCTGGCGTTAGCGCGCTTGAAGAGGCCGTCAGCGGTCGCAATGCAAAGGGGCTGAGCAAGTAGATCAAAAACCTGCTTACCCAGCGTTGGCAATGCTCCTGTTTCCCGTGAGGTATATGCAGGCGTGAGAATACCCGAGTGCAGCATCCTCAGGTGCTCTTCAATCTTGGTAATGAACGGCCGCAGTGCTTCGCTACTGGCGGCTGTTGGTGGGCCGGGAAAGAACAGAATTCCCAGCGACTTGCCGTCGATGCCGAGAATGGGGTGTTCGACTAGACTCCACGCCTCAAGATTGGCAGGCAGGCCCGCACCGCATAGCAGTGAAATGTCGGCATTCTCTTCCGAATTGTGATCAAGATAGTCGCGAATTTCACCCGTCATTACGCGAACGCCGACGAAGGGAGTATTCAGTTGTTGCCGACAAAGCGAGCAGTAGGTGCAAATCCTGGCTATGACGTTATCGCGAATCCGTAGTTTCGGCATTTTATTAAGGAATATCTAATAAGGCCTTGAATAGTGGCATAGAGTCGCGCGATTATGGTGTAAAAATATGTATCAAAAAGGTGCGTCCAGCAGCCGCTGCGCGCACTCCATTTTCGTGCTTATCTGCAAGACATGAATATGACGATAACGTTGAATGCAAGACCTTCGATCTGGATACTCGACGACGACGAAGTGATTTTGAGATTGCTGCTGGCGCAGTTGAAGCAGCGTCATTTCAGCTGCAGAGGATTCTCCCGCACCGAAGAGTTCATGAGGTTTCTGAATTTACAAGAAGAAAGAGCAGACTTATACATAGTCGACTACTTCCTCGAGTCGCGCAGCATTTCGGGTCTGGATGTCTGCCGCAAGATAAAGGGTCGTCATCGCGCCCCTGTCATCATGCTGACAGCCAACAAAGGGACCGTCGCCATTGTCAATTGCCTGCAGGCCGGCGCCGATCAATACATAGTGAAACCCTACCATATCGATGAGCTGGAAGCGCGCATACAGGCGACCATGCGCTTGTACGACAATTCATCATTGAGCCTGAATGCGAAGGCCTCCGCAGAACGATTGCAGGGGCAAGTGACCGTGAACTGGTTGTTAAGAATGCTGACAACTGCCGATGGAAAATTTGTACGCCTAACCGAAAAGGAGATGGCTCTGTTCGAGTTATTGGTCGCTGTCGATGGCGTGCTGAGTCGCGAAAGAGCCTATTCATCCATTTATGAATCGAAAATGGCCCCGTTCAATCGTTCGATTGATGTACTGGTCAGTCGTCTGCGCAGGAAGCTGGTTGAATTGAGTATCGGCATCGATATACTGTCAGCACGAGGCGGTGGATACATGTTGATTAATCCAAAGAAAGTTAGTGGCCCGCCCCATGAAGTTTGATGACATACCATTTTTTGATGCCCGGCAGTTATCAAGATTGCTTGAGAGCGATGATCCCGCGGTACTGCGAAGTTTCTACGAGTTGTTCCTGCAGCAGTTGAATGAGATGCAGCAGGCACTTCCTTCACATCAGCAGCTCATTGTCGTAGCCGACTTGCTCATGCTGGCACACAAATTTAAATCTTCAGCGAGGGCGGTAGGAGCAATGCGCCTGGGCGAACAGATGGAAACACTGGAGGCGATTTGTTTGCAGCAGCAGCCTGTAGGGATCGAAGCGCAAATAGTAATGCTGCAGCGCACTGGTGAGATTACCAGCGCAGCACTACGTGCTTTGCTGCATGAGCGGGGCGCTGACGGCATCGTTCCGCAATAAGTCAAGCCCAAGCAAAATCCGGAAGACCGGATAATTGGTCGTACAATTTACGATGACTGCTTCATTCTCAGGAATCACAGATGTCATCACACTACAAGTCGGCAATCGAAATTCTTGGAGTCGGAGCTCTGTATTTCGCGCTTGCACAGTTCGGATTTATTTTTGCCTTACCAACGTCCAATATTAGTCTGGTTTGGCTACCTTCGGGGCTCGCAATGGCTGCCGTCGTGCTGATTGGATATCGGGCGGCTGGCGGTATCCTACTTGCCGCCTTTTTAGCCAACTACTATGTTATCGCTGATGCAGCAGCTCCTACTTCACTCCCTACGGCACTCGCGGTGGGGATGGGTAATGCGGGTGAAAGTCTTTTAGCTGGCGCGTTATTTTCGCGATTTCTCGGTCCTGTGGGGCTGGGAGCAAAAGGCAGTCAAGTGAGGCGATTTGTGTGTCGCCTTGGTATCTACTCTCCCTCCAGCGCTTTGGGGGGGCTTGCTGTTGACCGGCGACAGCGCGACTCTGCCAGAGATTCTGCAAAGCATGATGGTTTGGTGGGCAGGTGACAGCATTGGAATCATCATTGGTTTCCCCATATTCTACTTTTTGTACCAAAAGTACTTTAGCAAAGATCACCCTGATGCATTTGCAAAACAGATGGGATTCTTGGCCATCAGTGGGCTGCTCTCCATATTTTTCTATATTTATGCTGTGCAGGCTGAGCGCGAGAATATACGGTTGCGCTTCCGCAGCGTCGCCGACGTGGCGTTTCAGATCGATGACCAGGCTTTCGGTCAAATAATGCGGGCTCAGGCCAAATTGTCGCAGGAGATATCGTACCAAGCGTCGTTCAACAGAGAGTACTTTCAGCAGCACGCGGAGTTAATACTGTCAGGGGTCTATCAAACACCAGGGATCTTCGCATTATCCTGGAACCCAATAGTCATGATAGAGGATCGTGAGGCATTGGAGCAGTTGGCGCAGCAGCAGGGCTATGAAAATTTCAGCATTGCGGAGCGCGACTCTCAAGGCCAGCTGCAAGTGGCTTCTAAGCGGCCATTTTATGTCCCCGTATTCCACATCGAGCCTATGGCAAGCAACGCGGCCGCTCTAGGCTTCGACATCTATTCTGACCCATCCAGGCGCAAAAGCATTGACGAGGCGCTACGTCTTAATGCTCCTGTGCTCACCGAACCCGTGGAGCTGGTACAGATTAAGGATGGGCGCAGTGCCACCGGTGCCCTGCTAATCTGGCCGGTTCACAATCAGATAAGCGGCGCCGAGGCAAGGCCCACCGGGTTTCTCGTCGCGGTGATTCAGTATGACGGTCTGCTTGCTCAGAGCGGCAGAGAATTGGTCAGCGGTGCTAGTGTCACGATGTTTGATGTCACGCAAAACGCCACTCGTGTTTTCGCTAACGACAATGTGCTTAGTTTGAATCAGCCTGAAGAGGCGTCCCCGAGAAGACCTTTTCTTATCAGCAAAACCTTCGCTCTAGCCGGTCGGCAGCTGCAGGTGTTCGCTGAACCGAGCGCACAATTCCTCGAGCAAAATAAAAGCTTAACGCCGACGGCAGTACTGCTGGGATCAATGCTTCTGAGCCTGCTTGGCACGATATTGTTTTCCCAGCGCTTAAGAAATCGAGCTGTGCTTGAAAGGTTGCTTAATCGTACGTCGCAGATCATTGTCGGTACGCCCGACGCCATAGTTGTAATAAGCGAAAAAGGGCGAGTCACGGAGTGGAACAATTCCGCAGTCGAAATGTTCGGATACTCGAGCGAGGAGGCAATTGGCAAGCTTCTTGTCGACCTGATTCTCCCAGCCCGATTTGAGAATGCTCACAATAAAGGGCTGCAAGAGTTTGCGCCGGGCAAGTATAGCCGTGTCATGAACCATACCCTGGAGGTAATTGCGCACGACGCCATGGGGGAAGAGTTTCCAGTCGAGCTGTCTGTCAGGACCGTCAGCATTGCTGGTGTTCAGGAATATATTGGTTCGATGAGGGATTTGCGGCCGCGCAAAAAATTCGAAGATAAGCGTATTGAAATAGAAAAGATGGAGGTCATCGGACAGCTGACAGGCGGTCTGGCCCATGACTTCAACAACCTCCTGAGTATCGTGATTTCCAACCTTGATTACCTTAACAGACCCAATTTACCGGCAGACTTGGCGACCCACGCGAACCATGCGATGGATGCAGCGCTGCGTGCGGCACAGGTAACGCGTTCGCTGATGGCAGTCGCGCGCCGGGAGTTGAAGGCAAGTCGCCCGGAAGAAATCAATTCGCATTTGACTGAACTTTTGCCGCTGATTGCTACCACGGTAGGTAAGCATGTGCATCTGGACACCCATCTGTGTGAGTTGCCATTGTATGTCAGCATTGATAAGACCGGGTTCACGAGCTCCATAATCAACCTGCTGCTCAACGCGCGGGATGCAGTAGAAGGGCGCTATGACAGCGTTATACAGATTAGTACCCGGGAAGTGTTGCTGCCGAATGGTGACTTGGGATTGCCGCCAGGGCGGTTCGCTTGTGTGAGTGTTTCTGACAATGGTGCTGGTATTCCGGGAAAAATCCTAAAACGCATAATAGAACCGTTCTTCACCACTAAGGATCGCGGGCATGGTACGGGGCTCGGACTTGCCATGGTGTACGGCTTTGCGCAGCAATCAAATGGCAGTTTGAATATCGAAAGCGAAGAAATGAAGGGTACGACGGCAAGCCTCTATCTGCCGATTCTGGAATCGCACGAGGTGGAATCGGATGTGCGTATTGATGGTTCTTCAGACCTATCGGTTTCGATGAGCCCCCGGCGAGTGCTGGTCGTCGACGACGAGGAGCTCCTGCGTCGCATTGCGTCGCATATAATTGCCGAAATGGGATTCGTGGTTATACAGGCGGCTTCTGGAGATGAGGCCTTGCAGGTCCTGCGTAACGAGCAGGTCGACATTCTGTTCTCTGATATCTCGATGCCAGGCAGTCTGGACGGCATACAATTGGCAAAATGGGTGGATTCCCAACTACCTGAAGTTAGCATTGTTTTGACTACGGGCTACGTTGAATACCGAAGATTCGAGCGTCTCTTGCCAAGCTGGCAATTTCTGGAGAAACCTTATTTACGGGAAGATCTCTTGAGAGTGCTGCGATTAGCTTGAGAGTGGTGGGCTGTGTTTAGGGCAGATACCGAGAGCCGCCTGCATGTATTGCGCTTGCGCGATCCAGGGCACGAGGGAGTGGCAGTCTATCGACCGCCACTCCCCGCAAGCTAACTTTCGACGTGGTAGGTGCCAGCTGCAACGGATGCCAACTGCGCCTTGTTCTTCCGCGACGAAACGTCCTCAAGAATCGCGTACAGGCACGGCACCAGGAACAAGGTGATGAGCGTGGCAAATAAAACGCCGAAGCCAAGCGAAGTTGCCAATGGCACGATGAAGAACGTTGCCGGGGTCGGGTTCACCATCAATGGCGCGAGGCCGATGAAGGTTGTCATCGACGTCAGGAAGATCGGCCTGAAGCGGGCGGTTCCGGCCTTGGCAATGGCATCGTGTACGTTGTGTCCCGCGTCCCTCTCCTTGTTGACATAATCCACCATCAGTAGACTGGAATTCACTACAACGCCCCCCAGAGCCACAATGCCGATCAGCGAGAAGAACACCAATTCCTGGCCCAGAATGAAGTGCCCGATGATCGCACCAACTGCACCGAACGGGATTACGCACATGATGATCAGTGGCTGTGTGTAGGACTTCAGTGGAATTGCTAACAACGCGAATATAGCGAACAGAGTGAGTGGATAGCTGGTCAACAGCCCATTAAGCGACTCCGTAGCTTGCTCAGCCTCTCCGCCCAGCGCTATGCCGACGCCATATTCATCGCGCCATTTTTCGGTGAACTCTGCGTTGATTTCCGCAATGACTTGTTCTGGGATGCTGACGCTGCGGTTGACATCGGCGCTCACTGTAATGACGCGACGTCCATCTTGGCGATTAATACTGGAATAGCTGTTACCGAGCGCCAGTCTGGCGACGCTTGAAAGCGGGACTTCCCCACCGTCCGGCGTACGCAGCAGCATGCCTTCGAGATTGCCCAGGGAGCGGCGCTCGCTTTCTGGATAGCGGACCATAACCCGCACTTGCTCTGAGCCGCGCAGGATGCGTTGTGACTCGGCTCCGTAGAAAGCTTGACGTACCTGGCGAGAGATGCTGTCGAGGGTGAACCCCATCAGCTCGCCTTCCTTGAGGATCTCGATCTGCACTTCCTGCTTGCCTGCCCTGAATGAATCGTTAATATCGAAAACGCCAGGGTAGCGTCCCAGTGCTTCACGCAACTCGGCGGTGGCGGACTGCAAGCCCTCTTCACTGCGGCCTTCAAGGCGGAAGCTCAGAGCAGAACCGGCCGAAAAGGAATCGGATACAAACCCCACTTCAAGTGCGTCAGGAATGAACCCGACTTTTTCGCGCCAACGATCACGAACCTCGTTAGAACTTATTCCACCGCGCTGTTGGTAGGGATGCAGGATCAGCACCACTTCGGCGATATGGCTACCGCCAGCCGAGGGGCGTGCTCCCCCCGGCCCACCGCCGCGATTGATGCGAGCGCCCAGCGTGGTCAATGATCTTTCGACCACATGGCCGGGAAAAGCAGGTGCGTCGCCGGATGCGATCTCAATTGCCAGCTCCTCATCCAATTCGCGCGTCAGCTCCATTGCCGCATTTTCGAGTCGCAGCAGGGCGTCTTCGGTGATCGCCACAGCGACCCCTTCAGGCATCTGCACATTGGCGTAGACCCGATCCCCTTCTACAGCGGGAAAGAATTGGAACGCGATGCGACCGCTCACCATGAAGCCGACGGTTATGACAATCAAAGCGATCGCCGCAGCCCAGGTGGCATAGCGATAATCAAGACATTTGCGCAGAGCGTTCTGATAGGAGTTATTGGAGAAGTTGTCCATGCCCTGACTTATGCGCTGCTGTATTGCCAGCCAGCGCGTCACTATGGGGCTGCCCTCCAGCCAGTAGCCGGTAGTTTTGCGGTGGGCTAAATGGCTGGGCAGGATCAGCTGTGATTCAATCAAGCTGATGAGCAGGCACAGTATCACCACTATACCGATGACGGAGAAGAAGGCTCCCAAGGGTCCTTCCAGAAGCAGTAACGGCAAAAACGCGGCCATGGTAGTGAGGACGCCGAAGATAACAGGGACTCCGACCTCTAGCGTGGCTTCAGCGGCTGCCTCTCGTTGAGGTACGCCGCTTTTTTCATACACGAAGACGCGCTCTGCCACCACGATTGCATCGTCCACCAATACGCCGAGGACGAGAATAAAGCCCATGATAGTCAATGAGCTGAGCGTGATATCCATGGTTGGAAAGAGAGCAAGCGCTCCAAGGATTGATATCGGTATGCCTGCCGCGACCCAGAGCGCTAGCTTGAAGCGCAGAAACAGCGTCAGCATGATCAAAACCAATATGAAACCCTGGTAGGCGTTACTTGCGACAGTGGAGATGCGTTGTTGCAATGCCTGTGCATCATCCGTGAGGATCGTGAGCTCTATGCCATCTGCCAATTGTGGCGCTTTTGTCGCGACGTAGTCCTTGACTATTGCAGCAGATTCGACCGTGTCCTCTTCGCCCATCCGGTACACCTGAATGATGACCGTATTCTTGCCATTGATGCGCGCAGCAAGAAAGCCCTCTTCGAATCCGTCTTTCACTGTGGCAATGTCTGCCAGGCGCAACTGAGAACCATCGGGGTAGGAGCGCACGATGATGTTCTCGTACTCGTTGCCGGTGGCCATGCGGCCTTTACTGCGTAGCAGAATGTCGCCACCGGTGGTGCGTAATGTGCCTGCCGGCATATCCATCGCAGAGTTGTTGATGGCTGTGGCAACCTGATTTAGCGTCAAGTTGTACTGTCGCAGAGTGAACTCGGAAATTTCAACGGCTATCTCGTAGGGACGCACGTAGTTGACGTCGACGCGTGAGATCTCGTCCAGGTCGGTCAACTCTAAACGAAGCTCTTCGGCGAGTTCTTTGAGGCTGCCCGCATCGGTGTCGGCAGTCAGTGCCAGCGACATGACAGTGCTGCTGGGCGAAAAGGCGGCGACGATAGGCTTTTCAATGTCGGCAGGAAAGCCGATAACACCGTCCACGCTACTCTTGACCTCGTTCAGCACACGGTTCAAGTCGGCGCTGGCGTCGATTTGCAGTGTAGCAGCGCAGGCACCCTCGCGAGCCGTTGAGGTCATAGTGTCGATATTTTCGACGTTCTGCAGCGCTTGTTCCAAAGGCAGACAAACTGCCTGCTCCACTTCCTGCGGCGCAGCGCCCGGATAGACTACGTTGATCTGAATCACGCCGGTGTCGATGCTGGGGAACTCTTCCTGGCGAATATTCAGGAACGAGACAGTGCCTCCTACCAGGAACATCATCATCAGGAGGTTGGCGGCAATCGGATTGTCAGTGAACCAATAGATGACTGTTCTCATTCCTGAATAACCTGTACAGCCATGCCGTCCACCACTGCCTGAATTGGTGACAGGCAGACCCGCTCGCCGGCACGCAGGCCGGAACTGATTAGTACGCGCTCATTTTCCAGCCGCAGGATCTCGACTTCTCTGAAGCGCAGGCGGTTCTCCTCATCGACGACTAGGACGCGATTGTTAGCCCGAATCACATCTCTTGGCAGAGCAAAAATGTTGTCGATGCTGCGCCCGTCGATAGTGGCTTCCACAAAAAGGCCCACAGGAAGCGGGATGGCATTTATGCTTTCGGCACCAGGATCCATTGCCGCTTCGGCTGGCTGGGCAACACGCACGATGGCCTGCACGGCGTTATTTGTGGCGTCGATGCCTGCTTCTGTTCGGACCAGGCGTCCGGTCCAGGTGTGCATCTGTCCTCCGAACATGCCTCGGAGAATTACGCTGGGTGACTGTTCTAGAGGTAACTCGCCGCGATGTCCCAGTGGGATATTGAGATGACCAAGCTGGGCCAGTGCCAACGGCACACGCACTTCCACGTCGTCTGCGCTGAGCAGCATGGCCAGAGCCTGACCCCGATTGACCTGTTGGCCAAGCTCGATGCTTGTGCTTTCCACTATGCTGGCAAACGGAGCCCGTATTTCGCTGCGGCGCAGATCCAGTTCTGTCTGTGCAAGCGCTGCGTTCGCGTCACGCACCCGCCCGTTGGCAATGTCAGATTGGCGTTGCAGCTCCTGCAACTGGGATTCGCTGATCAGGCGGCGGGCGGCCAGTTCCGTGTAGCGCTGCAGTTCGCTGATGGCGTGATTGGCCTCGGTCTCGGCCTGTGCCAGACTAGTCCGACTACGCTCCAGGGCATTGAGGTAGTCACTGCTGTCGAGTCGCAATACCACTTCGTCGGCCTCGAAATATCCTCCTGCTACCAGCGCAGGCGATATCCAGTCCACCGGGCCTGCCGCTGCTGAGGAGAGGCTGGCGCGTCGGCTTGCCTGCACTTTGCCCTGCGAAGTGACTTGCAGAGTCACGCTTTCAGGCTGCACGGCGGTTACCCGCACGGTGGCTAGAGCCTGTTCTGGGGCTACGGCTTCCAAGCGCTTGGGATTGTTCACCAGCAGCATGAACAGCAGCGCCGCACCGGCCAGAATGGCGATGGGTAGAATGATTCGCTTCACTTATTGGTATCCTCTCGGTAAATTTGGCTGGCGTTGGCCGAACATCAATTTTTAGGCTTAGAGCTGTATACGTCGGCCAGCGTCGTTGGATCAGTTGCCCCAATCTGGGTTCGCGGGGATTGTTACGCATTTGTTAGTCAAACCCGTCGGTCGGATATAGAGAACTTATATGGAGAACACATACTCTGGGCGAATGAAGCTCTTAAGTCCCAGTTTGCTGGTATTGGGCGCGGTGCTCAGCATTCTCGCTGTATTGCTGCTGATTCCCGCCCTGCTGGGAGTGGCCCAGAAAACCGGCAATGAAGCTGCTTTTTTCTGGAGTGCCGGATTGGCCACTGCGACCAGTGTAATACTGGGTGCCACCGGCTATCGGTATCGCGTCGCCAACCTGCAACCTCGTCAAATGTTCGTCATCACTGCCGCCGCGTGGCTGGTGGTGCCTTTCTTCGGTGCATTGCCCTTCTGGTTCTGGGAGTTTGATGTTTCCTTCACCAATGCAGTGTTTGAGGCTGTGTCCGGACTGACCACCACCGGCGCTACCGTGCTCGTGGGGCTGGACAGCACTGCGCCAGACATCTTGCTTTGGAGGTCGATGCTGCAATGGATCGGCGGTATGGGCATCATCGGAATGGCGATTGCCGTGATGCCGTTCCTCAGTGTGGGTGGCATGAAATTATTCCGCACTGAGTCTTCGGATTGGTCAGACAAATCCTTGCCGCGCACGCAACAGTTCCTGCTACTGATGGTCCTCACGTACGGCCTGCTCACACTAGCTTGCTTCCTCGCGTACTGGCTCTTCGGCATGGACATTTTCAATGCCGTCAATCACGCCATGGCAACTGTGTCTACCGGCGGGTTTTCCACCTCGGACCTCTCCTTTGCTCAATTTGATTCCCTGCCGCTGCACTGGGTGGCGATTGTGTTCATGATTCTTGGTGGCACCCCGTTTGTACTGTTCATCCGACTGGTCAGGCACCGGCAGACCGCTATTTTCGCTGATGCCCAGTGGCGCGGGATGCTGGTGATACTGGCTGTGCTGTCTTTGCTGCTAACGTTGCCAGCACTGTCGATGCCGGACGAGACGCTGCCGTGGGCTTTTACCCTTGCAACTTTCAACATCGTCTCTGTTGTGACCACCACGGGATTTGCCAGCACGGACTACACGCTGTGGGGAGATTTCTCTATTGCCATATTCTTCTTTGCAGCGTTTCTGGGAGGATGCTCCGGCTCTACCAGCGGCGGTATCAAGACTTTCCGCGTACAACTTTGCTTCACTGTCATTCGCGAACAGATCATCAAGGCCGTGCACCCCAACGCCATCCTGAAACGGCAGTACAACGGCACCACAGTGAGTGACGAGATTGTGGCATCGCTGGTGGGATTTTTGTTTTTGATGGCTATAAGCCTGACGATAATGACTCTGCTGTTATCATTGATGGGGCTGGATCTGATAACCAGTCTGACTGGTTCTGCGTCGGCGCTGATGAACGTCGGTCCAGGGCTGGGTCCCATCATCGGGCCCGCTGGTAACTTTCAGCCGCTGCCTGCTTCGGCGAAATGGGTGCTGAGCATGGGTATGATTCTCGGGCGCTTGGAGTTTCTGACTATGATTGTATTGCTTACGCCTGCCTTCTGGCGGCGGTAGCGGGTGGTCGCGGAGGGGCTGGCCTGCCACAGAGTCCGGGCCTATTTATGATGATTGTCCTGCCGCTTCCTCGAAGGGCAGTAACTCTCGCGAGTGGCCTCTTGAGCCGCATAACGCGACGCACGCCACGTAAAGTGTAGGCATGCGCAGGGGTGCTGGTGTATACTCCAGCCCCTTTTTCTACAGAACACCATACAGGTATACCACTCGTGATCGAGAAAATTCGCAATATCGCCATCATCGCCCACGTCGACCATGGCAAGACCACCCTGGTTGACAAGCTTCTGCAACAGTCCGGCACGTTGGAAGACCGTGGCAAGGCCGTCGAGCGTGTGATGGATTCGAATGATCAGGAACGCGAGCGCGGCATTACGATTCTGGCCAAGAACACTGCCATCATGTGGCAGGGTTATCACATCAACATCGTAGATACCCCGGGACACGCCGACTTCGGCGGTGAAGTGGAACGCGTCATGTCGATGGTGGACAGCGTGTTGCTGCTGGTAGATGCCGTTGACGGCCCGATGCCGCAAACCCGCTTCGTGACGCAGAAAGCGTTCGACCAGGGTCTGAAGCCGATTGTGGTGATCAACAAGGTCGACCGTGACGGCGCACGTCCGGACTGGGTGCTGAACGAAGTATTCGATCTTTTTGACCGCCTTGGTGCGACGGACGAACAACTGGATTTCCCGGTCGTCTATGCCTCTGCTTTGAACGGCTATGCCGGGCTGGAGCTGGATCAAATGGCTACCGACATGGCGCCACTGTTCCAGACTGTGATTGACCGTGTGCCTCCTCCTCCTGTGGCCGTTGATGCGCCGTTCCAGATGCAGATCAGTGCCCTGGATTACAGCAGCTACGTCGGTGTTATCGGGATCGGCCGCGTCACCGGTGGTATTGCCAAAGTGAACCAGCAGGTGGTGATCATCGACCGTGAAGGCAACACCCGCAAGGGCAAGATTCTGCAGGTGAAGAGCCACCTCGGTCTGGAGCGGGTCGATGTGCCGGAAGCGCGAGCGGGCGAGATCGTCTGTATCACCGGTATCGACAAGCTGAATATTTCTGACACGTTGTGCGATCCGGAACACGTGGTAGCCATGCCGCCGCTGACCGTCGACAAGCCCACCATCAGCATGACCTTCCAGGTGAACGATTCCCCCTTCGCCGGTCAAGACGGCAAGTTCGTGACGACCCGTAACCTGCGCGACCGTCTGGAACGCGAGCTGATTTATAACGTGGCGCTGCGTGTTGAGCCGGGCGAGACGCCGGACAAATATAAAGTATCAGGCCGTGGTGAATTGCACTTGTCTGTGTTGATCGAGAACATGCGCCGTGAAGGTTTCGAGCTGGCAGTGTCCCGGCCGGAAGTAATCGTGCAGGAAATCGACGGCGTGATGCAGGAGCCGCACGAAGCGCTGGTCATCGACTGCGACGAACAGCATCAGGGTTCTGTCATGGAAGAGCTTGGGCACCGCAAGGCGGATCTGCAGGACATGACGCTGGATGGCAAAGGCCGTGTGCGTCTGAAGTACGTCGTACCGACGCGTGGTCTGATCGGCTTCCGCTCCATGTTCCTGAGCATGACCTCCGGCAGCGGCATGATGAACCATGTATTCGACCATTACGGTCCGATTAAGGTTGGCAACATCGGTCAGCGCAAGAACGGCGTTCTGGTGTCCATGGTCAAAGGCAAGACGCTTGGCTACGGCTTGTGGTTCCTGCAGGAACGCGGCCGTCTGTTCGTTGACCCGAACGTGGAAGTTTACGAGGGCATGATCGTGGGCCTGCACAGCCGCGACAATGACCTAGTAGTGAATCCGACCAAGGGCAAGCAACTGACCAACGTCCGTGCCTCCGGTACCGACGAGAACATCGTGCTGACCACGCCGGTAAAGCACACGCTGGAACAAGCCATGGAGTTCATCGAAGACGACGAGCTGGTCGAGATCACCCCGAACCACATTCGTCTGCGCAAGAAATTGCTGACCGAGAGCGAGCGCAAGCGCGCTGGTCGCAGCCCGCGCGGCTGAAAAAAATGGGGTC
>CAIOZF010000157.1 GCA_903862645.1 uncultured Gammaproteobacteria bacterium | reverse complement strand
TGTCGGGGGAGTCGACGCTGGACGTCTGTGAGATCAAGAGCGAATACAACCCCTGGATAGAAAGACTGATGGCCGAGCATCCTCACAAGCAGGTCCAGCTTCATAATGGCTGTGTCACCGGTCTGCTCAATGCCCCCGAACGCTACGATGTCATCGTGTCCTCACTGCCCCTGAAAAACTTCACGAAAATGAACGACGAAAATGCTTTTCTTTACCGCCTTATCGAAGGATTCAAGTTTGCCCTCAATGAGGGTGGCATCTATCTGCAATACCAGTACTTCAAGAGCAACAAGGCCGACATCGAGGCGGTCTTTGGCAAAGAGATGGACAGAATCGATTTCGTACCGCTCAACATCCTGCCCGCTTTTGTCTACAGCATGACCAAGTGACAACGAAACGCTAACCGTGAAAAAACGTGAATTTGATACCGGCAAGTCGATCGGGCTCTATCTGTGGCTGGCCTTGATCGTCGCCTGCCTGTCGCTCTACGTTCTGCGCCCTGATCTGTTCGCTCCGGAACGTATTCAGCAATTCTTTTCCGACAACCTGATCAGCGGTCTGGTTATCTTCTTTGTGATCTCGACGCTGCGAGGTTTCACGCTGGTGCCTCTGACGCCGTTTGTGCTGGCCGGTATTCTGGTATTTCCGCCTTTGCCGCTGTTCCTCGTGAATCAGGCGGCTGTCGTCACGTCATCGGCAATTCTCTATTACACGACGCGAGTGATGGGCTTCGATCAGTTCTTCTACAGCCGATATCCGGCGCAGGTTGAGAGACTGATCCAGCTGCTGAACAAGCGGGAATTGCCCGTGATTACACTGTGGGGGTTTGCGCCGTTCACTCCCACCGACATGATCGTGTGCGTCTGCAGCGTGCTGCGCATCAACATCTGGAAGACGTTGCTCGGGGTCTCCATTGGCGAGGGGGTGATCTGTGCACTCTACATTTTCGGCGGCTCAGTCAGTCTGTCCGCATTCATGAATTATCTGCAGTCCTGAACCGCAGTCACAAAAGCGAACAAGCATGACCAGCACACCAGCAGACTATCGCCAGCACAGCTTTTTCATAACCTGCTCCAAGGGGCTGGAGTCATTGCTTGAGCAGGAGTTGCTTGCCTGTGGCGCGGACCAGGTGCGACAGAGTGTGGCGGGCGTGTATTGCTTTGCGACACTGGCAATAGCCTATCGGGTTATCATTTTCTCCCGCCTGTGCAACCGGGTGATTCTGCTGGTGGCCGAAGGGCCCGTCCTCACGGCTGAGGACCTCTATGCCAGTGCCGCGATCGTCGACTGGGGTGATCACCTGTCGCCCGGACAGACGCTGGCCATCAGTGCGGCAGGGGGTACCGAGCACCTGATCCATACCCAGTTCATTGCCCAGAAGATCAAGGACGCGATTGTCGACCAGTTTCGCAGCAAGGGCCTGGCGCGGCCGGATGTCTCCCGCGACGCCCCGGACCTGCTGATTCATGCCGTCATCAAGAAGGACCGCCTGAGCCTCGGGATAGACCTGGCCGGAGCCAGCCTGCATCGCCGCCATTACCGGACTGAACAGGGCGAAGCGCCACTCAAGGAGACCCTTGCTGCCGCCCTGTTGATGCGTGCGGGCTGGCCGCAGAAGGACATCCCCGAACCGCTGCTGTATGACCCGATGTGCGGTTCCGGGACGCTACTGATTGAAGGCGTCTTGATGGCGCTCGATATCGCGCCGGGCCTGGTAAGAGGGAGCACCCTGACGCGGTGGCCGCACCACGACCGCGAAACCATGGCGACAATCGTTGCTGAAGCCAACGCCCGCAAAGAGGCCGGTGCCGACTGGCAGGGCCGAGCGTTTGGCAGCGATGTTGACGCTCGCGCAATCGGGTTTGCCCGCCGCAATGCTGAGCGTGCCGGAGTCGCCGCTTATATTGAATTTGCAGAATGCTCCGTAACAGAGTCGGTGCCTCCTGCTACGCCCACACTGGTAATCTGCAACCCCCCCTATGCCGAGCGTCTGGGCGAACAAACCGAAGTGGAATTGCTGTACGGCGAGTTGGGCGCTCTGTTGCGCCGTCACGCGATGGGTGCCAGTGCGGCTGTGTTTACCGCCAAACCGGAGTGGGGCAAGCTGCTGGGCATCCACAGTCACAAACAATATGCACTGTTCAACGGCGCGCTACCCGCCAAGCTGCTGTTGATGAATATCACTCCTGAGGCGATCTATCAGAAACATGCACAGCAATCAGCCACCAGCAATCATCAACAGCACGGCGCCAGCACCGTACCGGGCGCACACGACGCCCCGGCGCCGATGCCGCTGGACAACGGCGCCCAGATGTTTGCAAACCGGCTGCGCAAGAATCTCAAGAACCTGGGGCGCTCGGCGCGCCAGCAGGGCCACGAATGTTACCGACTCTATGATGCCGATATGCCCGAATATGCCTTTGCGATCGACTGTTATGGCGATCACATCCACATGCAGGAATACAAGGCTCCTCTGTCAATCAGCGAGGAAGATGCAGCACAGCGCCGCCGTCAGGCCTATCAGGCACTCTGCCAGGTCATGGAGCAGACTCAACAGATTCCGGCGCGCAATGTCACGCTGAAAGTCCGCGAGCGCCAACGTGGCAGCGAGCAATATCGACCCTTGGAGAAAAGCGGCGAGGACTTCGTGGTTTCGGAGGGCAACGCGAAATTCATCATCAACCTGGAGCGTTATCTGGATACAGGTCTGTTTCTGGATCATCGCCCCATCCGTCTGTGGATCGGCGCACACGCGCAACATGCCCGCTTCCTGAACCTGTTCTGCTACACCGCCACGGCCACGATTCATGCGGCGCTGGGCGGGGCTCATTCATCCACCAGCGTGGATATGTCGCGCACCTATCTGAACTGGGCGGCACGCAATTTCGAGCTGAATGGCATCGATTCGCGCGCTCATACTCTGGTGCAAATGGATTGCATGAAATTTCTGGCACAGTGCCGCGAGCAGTTCGACCTGATCTTCCTGGACCCGCCGACCTTCTCCAACTCAAAGAGCACCGAGAACGTACTGGATATCCAGCGCGACCATCAGCTGCTGATCGAGCAATGCATGACTCTGCTGTCGCCGGACGGCCTGTTGATCTTTTCGAATAACAACCGGCGCTTCAAACTCGACGAATCGCTCAGCGAGCGATTTCAGATCGAAGACTGCTCAGAAGCCAGCATCGACAAGGATTTCGAACGCAATCAGAAGATTCACCGCACCTGGTTTATTCGGCACTGACCCCCGGACTGCGCTTCTCTGCCGATTTGCACAACAAGAGGATTGCTTCGCAGACACAGGCTGTTTACTCTTGGACCCCTGCGCCCGAAACCGCAGAAGACGCTCCATGCGGGGCACTCGCAAACAACAATAAATGAAAGCACGAGGGACAACCCGATGCGCATTCTCAATCTGTCAGTGCAAGGCAGCTCAGCCTTGTTTTCTCTTCTCCTCCTGGCTCTGGCCGGTCCGGTTGGCATCAGCAGCAACGTCAGTGCCGCCGAAGCGGGAGACCCCACTCGCATCGTCAACATCCTGCAGGAGCCGCGCCATCGCCTCATGCATCAGGACGGCGACATCAGAGTCCTCGACGTCCAGATCAACCCGGGCGACATGACACTGCAGCACACGCATAACGCTGCGATCATGTACGCATTCATCAGCTCAGGTGAAGGCCCGTCTGGCGGCCGTGTTACCAGCAACACCGACTATGTGACCGAGAACTTCACCCACCAGGTCAGCAATGAAGGACCCGGCCTGTTCCGTATCATCGCGCTGACCAACTATGGTCCGCCCATGGCCGAACTGACCTCCGACCGCCCAACAGGCATCGAGGGTGAACCCCAGCTCGAAAACCTCTGGTTCCGCTCTTACCGCATCACGCTGGCCCCGGGCGAAAGCACTGCGATGCAGATGCACCACAACCCGAGCCTCATCGTGCAAGTCACCGATGGTATGACTCATGTCACACGCGACGACGGCATCACTGCAGAGTTGACTGCCATGGGCAGCTGGGCCTGGCGCAATGCGCACAGCACCTACGAAGTTCGCAATGTCGGGACCACGCCTGTCGAGTTTGTCATCCAGGAAGCACGTCGCGCTATGTAATGAAAATTGCCTGCCAGCGTAGTGACCCGCGCATTGCAAGGCGCGGGTCTTTTTGCGGCAGGCATACTTTCTGTAGGAGAGTGTATGCAGACGTTTACTAAAGTCATCCTGTACACCGGTGCGGATGGACGTGCCGGGTTTCGCACGGAAGAGATTCCGTTGACCGAAGGGACGCCACAGTCACGCCTGTCCCGCGAATTCGCGGCGCAAGGCCTGGTGTTGAGAGAGAGCCCGGTGGGATTCAGTAGTACTATGCACTGTACTGGTTCGCCGAACTGGCTGTTCGTCCTTCAAGGGCAAATGGAGATTGGGCTCGCGGATGGCAGCTCGCGCATCTTCAAGGCAGGGGAGCATTTCTATTCCGCAGACTTGCTACCTCATGGTGCCGTCTTCGATCCCACCATTCATGGCCACTGGAGCCGACAGCTGGGTGATGAGCCACTAGTGACGCTTTTTGTTAAAGACTGACCTCGATCACCAATTCTTCTGCAATCAATTCATGCAGCCTCTGCCGCTCCAGAGCACTGGAGCTGGCATGCACTACATACCCGGCATCCTGCCCCAGTCCGCTGCGGGCATCGATGATATCGCCCTGCTTTACCTTGATGCGAAACTCTTTCACCCCCTGTTCTGCCAGCACCTTGGATTTGCCAAGCACTGCGGTCACTCGGCCGGCACCCGGATGGAGAACTTCGGAGGCCGCGTAACTCACCGGCTGCGGTGGAAACTCAAACTGTTCGCCCAACTCCATCGCCACCAATGCCTCCCATGGATTGAAATCCCAGGCATGCTGAAGCGCGTTCATGATGTAGCCGCCCGGCGGACGCAGAGCTATCTCACCGAATAGAGGGCCTTTCTCCGTCAGGTAGACCTCCAGGTGCGTCATACCCCAGCCAATGCCAAGTGCCTGGATGACACGCTCATTGAGGGAAAGCAGCGTGCGCTGACACTCGCGGTCAAAGGATGCCGGCACAAAATTGCTGTGCCCCTTGACCTCATAACGGGTGATATTAGTAAAGCGGATACGCCCATGATCGATGAACGACTCGACACTCGCCTCGGGAGCATCGATGAAACGTTCAAGGATAGAGAGGCCATGGGTTCCACGCACAAAATCCTCGGGACGCTGGATGAGTTGCATACCCTCGCCACCAGACGATTTGCGGTACTTGCGCACGACGGGACCGCCCAGTGCTGCAAACACCGCAGCAGGATCGAGTTCAGCGTGGTCAGCCATATAACGGGTCATCGGGATACCGAAACCGCTCAGATACTCTTTCATCAGCAGTTTATCGCGGCAACGATTGACAGTTGTCGTACTGGAAGGGCGCGCACCCAATTGCCGGCGCGCAACGGAAGCCGGAAGCACAGCGGCTTCTGTGCCGGCGATCACGTGAGTGAATTGTGCTCCGGGAAATGACGTGCGGACTTGTTCTCGCACTTTCTCTGCAGAACTCCACAGGGGTGCAGTGACACTCTTTTGCGGAGACACTGCAATAAAGAGGTTTTTTTCCTGCCAGAGCGAGAAGGGAATGGCGCGCGCTCGCAACACATCAATGAGCCCCCGCCGCGGCCCGATCACCAATATCTGATAGCCTGTCATCTCAGCAAACACACTCGGCGGGTACTGCCTCAGCAGAAAAAATCTCGCTTCTCTGTGCCCACCAGAAGGCAGGCACAGGAGCATTTTCAAGGGTCAAGCCAGCAGGGACTTACTCTCCTCGGGTCTCTTTCTTGGTTTTCTTGACTACTTTCTTTTCCTTCATCGTCAAGGCCGGTTTTTTCTTTGCTTCTTTTTTTGCATTGCGCTCTTTCGACATGATGATGACTCCTTGAATAGTTGATCATGAGCAACGCAGTACATCACTGCGGCGCCTGTACTCTACTCCTTAGTCGAAGGAACTTTCAATACAGGTGACATCGGCAATGCGAGCAATTCGAGGCGGGAGAGGCGCAAAGGAGGATCAGGACAAGTAGGCCCTGGAGCGGAAGGCGATTTTTAGCCCGGACAGGCCCGCAGCGTGAACGCCTGCCCGGTAGTGCAATGACAGTCGTTTCTCAGCGCTTGACGCGTGACTTGTACTCGCCTGTGCGGGTATCAAGCTCGACGAAGTCGCCGATCTCACAGAATGCAGAGACCTGCATCTCGTGACCACTCTTCAAGCGCGCTGTTTTCATGACCTTTCCGGAGGTATCGCCACGTGCAGATGGCTCGGTGTAGATGATCTCGCGAACAATGGTGGTCGGCAGATCCATGGAGATCACTTTGCCGTTGTAGAACACTGCATTGCAGATGTCTTCCATGCCTTCTTCGAGGTAATCGAGCACGCTGTCCAGATCGTCTTTCTCAATTTCGATCTGTTCATAATCAGTGTCGACGAAAACGTACATCGGGTCAGCGAAGTAAGAATAAGTCACTTCTTTCTGTTCAAGGATGACCATTTCGAACTTGTCATCAGCCTTGTACACTGTCTCGGTCTGCATGCCGTTGAGCAGGTTCTTCAGCTTCATCTTGCAGATGGCAGAGTTACGACCTGATTTGGTGAACTCGCTCTTCTGCACTTTCCAGGGAGAACCGCTGATCATAATGACCTGTCCGGCTCGAATCTCTTGCGCTGTTTTCATGAATGATTACTCGAAATTTGACGGGCCTGGCCCGCCATTAAAGTTGCAATCTGTGTACTAAATTCTCAGCCAGATCAGGCTGTTGCACCAGACTTTGTCGCCATTTCCCAACCTGCTCGCGCAGTCTGGGAAGTTGTGGGCGCAGATGATGCCACAATTCGTGGCAATCTTCACCCAGATTCCAGAGCCGGCTAAACTGCCTCAGCGTCTCCATCGCAGGACATTCCGCTTCAGCACTTTCATCACAGTACCGCCCCAAAAACGCGTCCAGTTTCTGCAAATGGATGTCGTCCTGCTGAGGATAAATGTGCCATATCAGCGGCTTGCCTGCCCACTGAGCACGCACGAAGGAATCCTCTCCGCGGACCAGATTCAGATCACAAACGCTCAACAGGCGGTCATAATCGTCCTGGGAAAGGAATGGGATCACGACCAGCACGAGCTTTCCGATGCAGACCATCTCGCCAACCGGAAACACCTCACTGCGACCCAGAAAAGCCGCAATGCTGGTCAGCGCTATACCCTCTGGCACCAGACAAAGTGTTGACTGCTCTCCCTCACTCAGCCCCACCAGCCAGCTCGCGAAAGCCGCACTTTCATAGGTGAAAACTGATATCCACAGTTCTATGCCCAAGCACGATGGCGGGATACCGAGCAGGGGCTGCAATTGCCGGCGCGTAGCCTGCTCGTCGCGCTGCCAGGCCATATGTCTGTCGAGCAGCCCCCTTTCGCGCAGCAGCCCCCCGGTCCCCTGATCAAAACCAGGAAAGAAAAACGTCTTGTGCAGTGTGGCAACCTGGCTCGGCTGCCCGCCTGTTCCCGGAATGCTGAGCATGGATCGCAGACCGTGACATCCAGCCACCCAGGACTCTGCACTCAGATACTCCAGATTGATCCACTGCGGCGGCGGCACCTGACGCGCCATGGCGGCGATGACCTGTACTGGCAACTCGCAGGCAAAGGCCTCGATGACAACTGCCGAGCCTGCAATGCGGTTGTTAGCGCCCTCAGACTCATCCCAAGGCGAACGCCAGTGGCATACCTGAACACCGGCCTCCCGTCGCAAGTCCTCGGACGCAAGCGCATGACGCCCAAGAAACCTCGTGAACGCATCCAGATCATCGATCCACAGCGTCACGGCCACGCCGTGCTCTTCTGCAAGTTGCCGAGCGAGACGCCAGCACACACCCATATCCCCAAAATTGTCGATCACGGAGCAAAAGATGGTCCACGAGACTTTTGCAGACGACGCCGGCACTGGCTTTTTTTCAAAGAGAGTTTGGGACAAGGGATGCTCGGCGCGGGAGGGCTGTGCAGCAAGAATACAGTAGCAGCAGACATAAGGAAATTCTGGTTAAAAACTCGTCGCAGTCGCGGATTTTCGCGCCTTTTGAACGCGATGACAAAGCTCGCAGCTCTGGATTTCAAGAGGCAATTGTTTTATCCTGCCGCTCCACTTCTCCTCAGCAGACCTGGGACTATGAAACAAAGTACTAAGACCAGCAGCACCAGCAAAACCACATCCAAAGCGGCAGCTCCCGCGAAAGCCACCAAGAAATCTCAATACGTATACAACTTCGGCCGTCAGACCGATGGCAACGCCAGTATGCGTGAGCTGCTCGGTGGCAAGGGTGCCAATCTGGCGGAGATGGCGGCTATCGGCCTCCCAGTCCCTCCCGGTTTCACCATCAGCACTGAAGTCTGTACTTATTTCTATGCTCATGCCCGCAGTTACCCCAAGTCACTTGCTGCTGATGTCAAGACAGCCGTAGGCCTGATCGAAGCGCAAATGAAGAAGCAGTTCGGCGGCAAGGATAACCCCCTGCTGGTCTCCGTCCGCTCCGGCGCCCGCGACTCAATGCCGGGCATGATGGACACCATTCTGAACCTCGGCCTGAACGACGTCACCGTCGAAGGTCTGGCCGCAATCTCCGGCAATCCCCGCTTTGCGTGGGACTGCTACCGTCGTTTCATCCAGATGTACGGCGATGTTGTCATGGGCGTGCAGGCAGCGGACGAAGAGTCTCACGATCCCTTCCACGAACTGCTGGACGCGCTGAAGAAGTCACTGGGCAAGACCCAGGACAACGACCTCAATGCCGGCGATCTGCAGAAACTGGTCACCCAGTACAAAGAACTCATCCGCCAGCGCACCGGCGCTGCCTTCCCGCAGGACGTCTACGAACAGTTATGGGGCGCCACCGGTGCCGTGTTCGGCTCTTGGAGAAACGACCGCGCCATCCTCTATCGTCAGCAGTACGGCATTCCTGCCGAGTGGGGCACAGCGGTCAACATTCAGGCGATGGTGTTCGGTAACGCCGGTGATGACAGCGCCACTGGCGTCGCATTCACCCGCGACCCGGCCAACGGCGAGAAAGCCTTCTACGGCGAATACCTGATCAATGCCCAGGGCGAAGACGTAGTGGCCGGGGTCCGGACACCGAAAGCGATTGCCTCCATGGAAAAGGAAATGCCCGAGAGTTTCGCTGCACTGGAGAAAGTGCGCACCAAACTCGAGAAGCACTTCAAGGACATGCAGGACTTCGAGTTCACCATCGAGAAGGGTCGTCTGTTTATGCTGCAGACCCGCAATGGCAAGCGTACCGGCCTGGCCGCCATCCGCATCGCCGTGGAAATGGTGAGAGAGAAGCTCATGGACCAGCGCACCGCGCTGCTGAAGATCCCGGCTGAGTCTGTCGACTCACTGCTGGTTCCGATCTTCGATACGAAATCACAGAAAGAAGCCACGCTGATCGGCAAGGGTCTGCCTGCAGGTCCTGGTGGCGCGACTGGTCGCATCGCCTTCACGGCCGCTGCTGCCGAGATCGAAACCCGCAAGGGCAACAAAGTCGTGCTCTGCCGTACTGAAACCTCTCCGGACGACCTCAAGGGGATGCTCTATTCACAGGGTATCCTGACAACCCGTGGTGGCGTGTCCTCACACGCAGCACTCGTGGCACGTCAACTCGGCAAAGTCTGTGTCTGCGGCGCCGGCGAAGTTACAATCAATTACGAGAAGCGTACTCTGACCGCTGGCGGCCATGTGCTGCAGGAAGGCGATTACATCTCCATCAACGGCACAACCGGAGCCATCTACAAGGGCCTGATCGAGAGCGCCGACTCCGAGGTCAAACGTGTTCTGGAAGGCACTCTGAAGCCGGAGAAGAGCTACACCTACGAGCTGTTCCAGACCGTCATGGAATGGTCTGACAAGTATCGCCGTCTGCGCATCCGCACCAATGCCGACACCCCTGCGATGGCCGAACAGGCTGTGGCCTACGGTGCCGAAGGCATCGGTTTGTGCCGTACAGAGCACATGTTCTTCGAAGGCGACCGCATCGACTACATGCGCCAGATGATTCTGGCCGTGGATCATGTGCAGCGCACCGAAGCACTGAAGAAACTGCTGCCGTTTCAGCGCAAGGATTTCGTGGGTCTATTCAAGGCCATGGCCGGGCGCCCTGTGACCATTCGTCTGCTGGACCCGCCTCTGCACGAGTTCCTGCCGCAGGACGACGCGGTCCGCCGTCAGCTGGCAGACAAGTTGGGCCTGCCACTGGAATTCGTGATCGAGCGCATAAAAGCGCTGCACGAAGAAAACCCGATGCTGGGTTGCCGTGGCTGCCGTCTGGGCATCCTCTATCCTGAAATCACCGAGATGCAGGTCCGCGCCGTATTCGAGGCTTCCGCACTGGTGCTGACGTCGAAGTCGCCCGTTCCCGTGAATCCAGAGATCATGATTCCGTTGGTCGGATTCAAGGCCGAACTAGCTGATCAGCTTGCGATTGTGCATCGCGTCGCGAAAGAGGTGATGGCGAAGAACAACATCCAGATCGACTACATCGTCGGCACCATGATAGAAGTGCCCCGCGCCGCCATCACAGCCGAAGAGATCGCAGTGCAGGCCGAATTCTTCAGCTTCGGAACCAACGACCTGACCCAGACTACTCTGGGCCTGAGCCGTGACGATATGGGCTTGTTCTACGACGAGTACCAGCGCAAGGAGATCTATAACAAGAACCCCTTCGCGAGTCTCGATCAGACCGGTGTGGGCAAGCTGATGGAGTTCGCGGTCGCCAACGGCCGCAAGTCGCGCCCTGACCTGAAGCTGGGAATCTGCGGCGAGCACGCGGGTGATCCGGACTCCATCGACTTCTGTCACCGTCTGGGTTTGCACTACGTAAGCTGTTCACCGCCCCGCGTGCCCATCGCGCGTCTGGCGGCGGCACAGGCGGCATTGCGCGAGAAGAAGTAAGCACGGCTCTGCACTGAAAGAAAAAGCCCCGGTTGTCGATGACACCGGGGCTTTTTAATTTGTGATGCACGAAAATTTGAAATGGCAGCTTCGAGCGGCGGAGGGAGGCATGGGCAACACCCCGGGATCCGCAAAAGAGCACCCACGATTCAAGAGACATCGCGGGCAGGGCCTGCTCCCACGGGGGTTACCTTGTAATGGTGTCCCAGTTGTTGACCAGGTGCTCGGCTGTCCGCCATGCCAAAGCCTGCGCCGTCAGCGTCGGATTTCTCGCACCACTGGTCCCCATCACCGATGCGCCCAGCACACCAAGGTTCGGTGCTTCGTGCGCAAAACCAAAACGATCGGTCACATTAGTGGTTGGATCGTCGCCCATGCGAGTGCCGCCATAAGCATGCGTCGAGGGGCCCATCGCAGTGCCCAGTCCCGTGCGCACTATCTGCACAGCACCTGCAGCGCGATACCACTCTTCCATGCGCTCCTGGGTAAAGGCAGCGATGCGCTTCTCATTGTCCCTGAGCTCAGCGGTAATGCGGATGACAGGAAAGCCGAGCTTATCTTTCACGAGCGGGTCCAGATCGAGGTAATTGCCCCGGTAAGGCAGTGTCGTCTTCTGGATGTAAGAGGTGTTGGTTCTGTCGGCGTTATCCCGAATGAAGGCTTTCCATTGCGCGCCCCACGTCGGCACCAGGTCGAACGTTGGCATCTTCGCCGCCGAGATCGGTTTACGGTCGGTATGCGCCCAGAGATTGCCTCCGCCAATGAAATCCAGATCGCTGTGGTCGAAGTTGTCGTCGGCCCATTCGTCGATAGCAACGCCTTGTGCTGGCAATCCGTACCAGTTGTTAAGATTCTTCGGGAATAGCGCCAGCACTGGCGCTCCTTGATGGTGACTGAAGTAATGCTGGCCGACCTGCCCGCTGTTGTTGGCGAGACCATCAGGAAACTCACGAGACTTCGACAGCAGCAGCAGTCGGGAATTTTCGTAGGTTTGACTGGCCAGCAGCACTGCGTCCGCTGGCTGGAACAGCACTTGGTTGCCGCTGAGATACTCGACGCCCGTCACACGACCATCGGCATCATTGACGATTTTCAGTACGCGCGCATGAGTGACTACTTTGAGAAGCCCGGATTTCATCGCCTCGGGGATAGTGGTGACTGCCGTGGAGCTTTTAGCCGATACGTGGCAGCCGCCCCTGTCGCAGAACCCATGATAGAAGCAGCCAGGCCGATCACCGTAAACCTCGGTATTGATGGCTGCTGGCCCTTGGAAGGGATTCCAGCCGAGATTGCGCGCGGCCTCGCTCATCATGTCGGTAAATCCCGAACTGCGCAGACCCGGCATGGGATACGCTCTCGATCTGGGTCCTTCGAACTGGCTGCCGTTGGGCTGCAACGAACCGTTGATGTTGCCTGCGTTGCCCGAAACGCCCAGCGCGTATTCGACGCGGTCATAGTAGGATTCGAGATCGTCATAACTGATCGGCCAGTCCTCAACGGTCGAGTCCACCGGAACACGATGGGCACCGTAGCGACGCGTGGTCTCACTGACAGTCTTGAAATCCCACGGATTCAGGCGCCAGCTTTGCGCCCAGTAGTGCAGCGAAGTGCCGCCTACGCCGTTCATCATCGGATGTCCGCCACCCTGTACGGCTTCGAAGTTGATATTAGCGCGGGAGGTGGGGATTTCGTTCTTGGCCTTGGGCACTGCTTGCGGCCAGTCACGGATGTTGTTACGCATCTCGTCTGGAGCGAAGTCGCGAGTGGTCATCCAACCACCGGCTTCGAGGCCGATGACATTCAGGCCAGCGTTCACGAGCGGCAGCACGGCCACGCCCCCTACGGCACCGAGCCCGATCACAACGACATCAGTTCTGGGAAGTTCAGTGGCCATGGGATGCTCCTCCTGCCTGTGCGGCTGGACCCGCCGGGTCCTTTGTGTAAGCAGGCATGTCGTAGGCCGACTGCCTGCTCGGTGCGAGGTCTTTTCCCTGAGTGATTTCATCCGGCGTCGACATGATGCGCACACCCGGATAACCGATCAGATCCCACCCGACGAAGTCCCGGTTGCCACCGTAGTAAGGATCACTGAAGGTGCCCTCAATGGTGTGGGTTCTGACCAGATTGAAGAAGCCCGCGTTCAGCGTGGGAGATTCCGGGATGGCGCTTCGCGTCATCGCGTCGATGATGGCATCCTGAGCCGACGCTGGCAGCGCGTGAAAGGCACTGCCACCGACCTGCATGGCATGATCATCCAGCGCCGCGAGCCCCGCAGTATACTGCTCGCGCGATGCCGCCATGGCACCAGTCAGCCCGCGATCGATGAAGTGTACGGCACGGGCCTCATGCGCTCCTGGGGTGCCATCGTCGCTGGGCAGTATGCGCGAAGCGAAAGCATCCAATGCCGCGCTCTCTGCAGAAGTCAGCGTCTCGAGCGCCTCCGTCACCCGGATACGCACCGGGCTAGCCTGAGTATCTGGCGCCTGCGCGATGACGGAACTACTGCCCGCAGTCATCAGTGCCGCACCGGTTAATCCAACGCCCTTCAGAAGGTCCCTGCGGGAGAGAGACGCTTCTGCTCTGCCTCCTACTTCGTGCTCCTGAGTCTTATTCTTATTGTTCATGCTCGATGCTCCTCGCCAGCGGTCATGCCGCTTTCTGCGTTCAAAAGGATGCTTGTTCCCACCACCGCGCTACCTTACCAGCAATTTCGGAAAAGGAAATGCTCCCGCGGGTGGTCACAGTCGTGGTTATTTGAAATTCACACTAAGTATTCAAATAAAAATACTAATTAGGGCAGCCGGATCGCTATAGTGTCGGCTTTCGTCATGCAGGAAATTCCAGAATCGCGTGAAGCAGATTACTATACGGCCCAACATCAACACCAACGGAGTGATAACAATGAAAACCATCCGCACCGCTTTCGGCAAACTGCTGGGAGTGACACTGCTGCTCTTAATCTGCATGCCCGCCTGGCCTGCCGACGCCCCGGAGACCATTCTCGTCAGCAGCCGCGTGTTCGAACACAACACCGATATTCCCGTACGTTATTCCGCTTACGGGGAGGGCATCTCTCCAGACATTTCCTGGCTCAACCTGCCGGAAGGTACCCGCCAGCTCGCCCTGATTCTGGATGATCCTGTCGTGGGGTTTCAGCCCTTTGTGCACTGGATCGCCTACAACATTCCCGTCAGTGCAACCGGCCTGCCCGAAGCGCTCTCACCAGACGCCATCGTGACTCATCCTGGACTGGAAGGAATGATCAATGGCGCCAATGGCACTCGCCGCACCGGCTACTTCGGCCCGCGTCCACCCGCTGATGGCAAGGTACACACCTACAACTTCCGCATCTACGCGCTGGATTACGAGCTGAACCTCCCCGAAGGCTATAACAAGCAGGCGCTTCTGGAGGCAATGAAAGTGCACATACTCGCCACCGGACTGCTTACAGGGAATTATCAGTACACTGAATGAATGGCATTTAATCTGAAACCCCACCGTAGCTCATGGCAACTGTGGGGTTTTTTATTGGGCAGACCGACGCGCCACCAGTCTGGCCAAGGCCACCAGCGCCTGGTCCGGGTCCCGCGTCACGCCTTCCCAGTAAGAGATAATCTCCAACCCTGCGGCCTTTGACTGCAATTCACCAGGCAGCGCACGAAATGCAGGGCCGCTCGGACCCGCGACCACCTGGTCAGTGGCAAGATGCACCTCGCAAAGCAGGTAACCTCCCGGCCTCAGCTGCTGCAGAGCCGCGCTGACCATCTCCAGGTCCAAGTAGCGAATGATAACCATCAGGTCTGCAGCAGGCAGATCAGCCGGGAGACCTTTGTCGAGATCATGTTCGATCCAGCGGATATCGCCCTGATGATCGCCCCTTGTCGCCTGAGCCCTGCCAAGCGCCTCGGCAGACACATCAATCGCGTCCACCCGGTAACCCTGCCCAGCGAGGTAGAACGCGTTACGACCCGCACCACACGCGATATCCGCCGCGCACAGAGGCTCATCTGCAGCCTTGAGCGCCAACTGCTGCGCCAGAATGTCCGGCACCTGATCCAACAGAAACGCGGCTGGATGCCCACGCTCGGCATAAGCCCCGTCGCGATAGCGCTGATTCCACTTATCTCGATCGACCTGACTCATGCTCAATACCCCGCCGGAATTGCGTAGCTCTTCAAAGGAGTCAGGACTGTAGTTCAGGGGCATGTGCATGGCAAGCCCGGCACCCCGCAGCATACGCAACTGCTGCGTGGCTATTGCCCTATTGATCCACATCAGGACTTCCAACCAATTTGTCGCATACAATTCAGCTCCCGTTAAGGGGAAGCAGGCGAAGATCTGCATGCCCCTTCTGATATCCAAAGCCCCTGCTTTACTCCATTTCCTGCAGGCGCCAGACTTGACCAAGAGTCACAGGGCATATACTCTTGCGCCAGTTTTATATAAGTGCAAAAATCCCGGCCGATTGATGCCATAAACGGTTGCCGGCGGGTATAAAGACTACAAGAAACGAGTGTTGGAGAGTTGAAAGTGATTACAAGAAAGCTGTTGGTTTCATCGATTATTGCAGGTATCGGCACCCTGATGTGCGCGTCAGTGGCATTGGGCCAGACTGGCAAGGATGTCTCCGCCGGAGATTGGCCAGATTATAATGGCAACATGGCCGCTCAGCGCTACTCACCGCTTGACCAGATTAACGCCGAAAACGTCGGCACACTGAAGATGGCCTGGAGCTTCTCCACCGCAAACTTCGGACCCACAGCAGACTTCAACAACCCGTCCACACCTCTTGAAATCGACGGCATCCTTTACGCCCACGTCGGCACCACCCGAGACATCGTTGCCCTTGATGCAACTACCGGCCAGGTGTTGTGGATCTGGCGTCAAGACGAAGGCCAGCGCTTCAGCGATGCTCCACGAAAAGGCGCGGGGCGTGGCCCTGCTTTCTGGACCGACGGAGACAACACACGCGTCATGAGTATCACCCCAGGCTTCCACCTGGTGTCTCTGGATGCCAAAACCGGAATGCCAGACCCGGCCTTCGGCGAAAACGGTATCGTGGATCTGATGGACGGCCTGCGCAATGCCGACGATTTCGAAGATGTCGATATCGGTTCTTCTGCGCCACCCTTCGTCATGAACGACGTGATTGTCGTAGGACCCGCGCACCGTGTGGGCATGCGCCCCCGCTCGAAGTCCAACGTAAAAGGTGACGTGCGCGGCTACGATGCACGCACTGGTGAACATCTGTGGACCTTCAATACAATTCCAGAGCGCGGCGAAGTCGGCATCGAAACCTGGCTTGATGAAGGCGTGGATTTCACCGGTAACGCTGGTGTATGGGCGCCGATGTCTGGTGATCCTGAGCTGGGCCTGGTGTATCTGCCAGTTGAATCAGCAACCGGTGACCGTTACGGTGGCGACCGCCCCGGTGACAACCTTTTCGCGAACGCACTGGTCGCTGTAGACGTCAAAACTGGCGAGCGCCGCTGGCACTACCAGATAATCCATCACGACATCTGGGACTGGGACAACCCCTCTGCCCCGATCCTGGCGGACTTGCCCGACGGCAAAAAGATTGTGATGCAAGTGACCAAGCAGTCCTGGGTCTATACCTTTGATCGAGTCACCGGCGAGCCGGTCTGGCCGATTGAAGAGCAACCGGTTCCTGCCGGTGACGTGCCAGGCGAGTGGTACTCTCCTACACAACCGTTCCCGACTAATCCTCCGGCATTTGATCGCCAGGGAATCACCGAGGATGACCTGATCGATTTCACGCCTGCATTGCGTGCAGAGGCGCTGGAAGCCATCAAGCCTTTCCGTATGGGAACCAATGTTTACGCTCCTCCTTCGCTGGCCAAAGCCGCCGATGGCACGACAGGTACATTGAGCCTGCCGTCTGCCACGGGTGGTGCAAACTGGGAAGGGGCCGCGATGGACCCGGATACCGGGATTATCTACATCCCATCACGCACTGACGTTGCCATGCTGGCTGTCGATAAAGACCCGGAAGCAGACGTCGATTTCAGTCAGGCATTCGGAGTGCGTGTACCGCGCATCCAGGGTCTGCCACTGGTCAAGCCACCTTATGGCCGCATTACGGCGATCGACATGACCGACCCTAAAATCGTCTGGCAGATGGCCAACGCCGATACCCCGGCATCTATCGCCAACAACCCTGCTCTGGCGGGTCTGGACATTCCCCGCACCGGTGTTGCGACACGCTCAGGCCTGTTGCTGACCAAGACCCTGTTGTTTGCAGGCGAAGGTGCTGGTGGCAGTAACAAGTTACGCGCGCACGATAAGCAGACTGGTGAAATCGTCGCTGAGTTTGAATTGCCTAGCACCCAAACCGGTCAGCCGTTTACTTACGAGCACAACGGCAAGCAATACGTCGCAATGTTTGTCAGTGGTAACGGGCAGGTCGCCGAGTTGGTGGCCTACGCCCTGCCGTAATCTATAACCAGGAGTAATCATTATTATGCGCAATATGTTTTCCAAAGCGGCCTTGGTGCAAGTACTGTTCTTGAGCAGCTTGCATGTTCAGGCCGCCAATTGGGAGCTTGATCCAGCCGAATCAGTAGTAAAGTTCCAGTACTCATACGAAGGAACTCCCTATGAGGGCCAGTTCCAGAATGTGCAGGCGACTTTCGATATCGATCCGACGAATCCTGGCTCTTGCAATTTCGCGGTCACTATCCAAGTCTCCGATATCAAGGTTGATAGCGCCGAGGTTCTGGACTATCTGCTTGACCTCGAAATGTTTGACGTGGATCGTTGGCCAACAGCTTCCTTCAAGGCAGAGAAATGCTCCCTTGAGTCGCTGAACTCTTTCGTGTCCGAAGGCACGCTGACTATCCGCGATCAGACTCACCCAGTGAGCTTTCCGTTCAAACTCGACATAGAAACAGTCGACGGGCAGGTCGCTTTTCACATGACCAGCGAAGTGACTATCCAGCGTTTGGATTTCGGCGTCGGTCAAGGGTACTGGGCTAACACGGCAACAATTCCGAACGAAGTGATCGTCGGAATAGACGTCTACGCAATCCAGAAGTAAACAATCAGATGTTATAGCAAACAGGTTCTTTCAATGTTTAAAAACTTATCTTCAAAATTACGTTGGGTTTCACTGGTAGTGCTGAGTGCAGTATTGCTGACTTCATGTGACCGCTTGTTGACCCCTGGGTTCAACACTGAAATCGCAGAGCTAAGATCTGGACAGTACACACTGGACAAGGATCACGCCGCTCTGTTGTTCAAGGTAAACCATCTGGGATTCTCGACGTTCATCGGGCGTTTTACAGATTTCGATGCGTCTTTGGATTTCAACCCGGAGAATATTGAGACCTCCAGCCTGGAAGTCGTCGTGAATATGTCCAGTCTGGATGTCAATCTTCCTGTGTTCGAAGAGGAGCTTCTCGGTTCGGGCTGGTTTGATGCGCAGGCTTTTCCGCAGGCTGTGTTTAGAACGACCTCATTTGTGGAAAGAAATGAAAACTCTTTCACTTTCCTGGGCGAACTGACAATGCACGGAGTGACCGCTCCGGTGACTCTCAATGTCAATTTCCACGGTGGTGGCCGCAACGTTCTGACCCGTAGCTACACGCTTGGTTTCTCGGCGAATGCCAAGTTCCTGCGCTCCGATTTCGGCGTAGATCGATTCACCAACTTCGGTGTTGGTGATGAAGTGGAACTGGAGATTCACACCGAGTTCAAAGAAGGCGAAGCAGCAGCCCCAGCCGTAGCGCAGTAATATTACTCGATCTGCACGCCAGCAAGGGCAGTAACAGCCGATTGTGAATACTCAGGAGGGGCGAAGACGGCGTTTTAAAAGCCTGTCTTCGCCCTTCTTCATTTTGCGATCAACGCACTCTGCAACTGCAGTTCGTACATATGCCGATATAAGCCGTCACGTTTCAGCAAGGCCTGATGCGTTCCTTGTTGCATGACCCTCCCCTGATGCAGAACAACGATTTGATCTGCCTGCACGATGGTGCTTAACCGATGCGCAATCGCCAGTATCGTGATGTGTCCGCGCAGACTCTCCAACGCCGCGCTGATCACGGCCTCGGTGTGGCTGTCCACGTTGGCGGTAGCTTCATCGAGAATTAGAATTCGCGGTTCCCGTGCAAGTGTGCGGGCAAGTGACAACAGTTGCCGTTGCCCGGTAGACAGATTGCCACCGCGCTCACCCAACGGGGTGTCATAACCCTCCGGTAAGGTCATCACAAAATCGTGCAGCTGAGCCATGCGCGCAGCAGCAATCATTTTTTCCTCTGGAATCGGCAACCCCAGCGTGATGTTGGCACGCACCGTCCCGGCACTGATAAACGGATCCTGCATAACTACGCCCATTCGCGTTCGCAGACTATGTTGATCAATATCCTGCAATGGGGTGCCGTCGATCAGAATCCGCCCGGATTGCCCGTCATAGAAGCGCAACAGTAGACTCATCAATGTGCTCTTGCCACTGCCTGTATGCCCCACGATGGCGACAAACTGCCCGGGAGCGACAGCGAAATCGATGTCATGCAGCACGGGGTATTCTCCGTCGTAACTGAACCCCAGGTGCTCAAAGCGCACAGCCCCTTGTGATATGTCTTGTGACGTTCGGGCCTGCGCCTCGCCGGGCTCGTCAATAATCGCAAAGACCCGCTCTCCAGCGACTACAGCCTGTTGCAGGAGGCTCAGACGCTGCGTCATCTCCACCACCGGCTGGGTAATGCGCGAGAGATAATTAATGAAGGCATAGATCACCCCAACCTCTACCGCGCTCCCAAATGACTGCGCGGCGATTGACTGCGTACCGAAATACAACAGCATCGCCGCCAGCGTCAGCGTGCGCAGCATGTCCGGCAGAGGCCTGAGCATCAGCGCATCCAGGCGTAGATTGCTCATGCGTGCATTGAACAATTCCCGACTCACATCGCCAAACTGATGCGAGAAGCGGCGCTGCTGATTCAGCACCTGAATGATGCGCATGCCTTGAACGGACTCACTGAGTGTCGCGTTGATTCTACTCAACACACTGCGTGCGCGGTGGTAACGCGGCGAACTCATGCGCTGGTAGAAATACATCACTGCGGCGACGGTGGGCAGCATGACGCTGCATACCAACATGAGGCGGATATCGAGCCAAGCCATGGCGATGAAGATGGCGATAATCAGTGTGATGTTCTGCACGAAGGTCGCCATCACCTGCACGAACAACTCTTTGATCGCCTCTGTGTCGTTGGTGATCCGCGAGACGAGGCTGCCAGTCGGACGGTGATCGAAATAGCTGAGCGGTTGACGCATGACGGCCGCGAAAACTTGCGAACGCACGGTCCGCACCACCGAGAAAGCGACCTGGTTGAAGCGCATCGCATTCTGATATCCGGCCCAGGCCGACAGGCCATAGAAGAACACGTAGGCGGCCGCCAGCACCACCAACTCTTCCATCGGGTACCGCGCGGCAGTCACATAGTCATCGAGGAAGATCTTTACCAGCACCGGCCCCATGACCTGGCCAAGCGTGGCCAGCAGCAACAGCACTGCCGCCTCTTTCAGCAGACGCGGATAGCCGAGGCTGTAGCGCAATAACCGCCACAGTGCGGCGGTGTCGATTCCCTGATTGATATCATCGTCCTGATTCAACGGTGCGCTCCAGCTTCTGATAGTCGATCATCTGAGCGTACCAACCGCCCCTGGCCAATAATTCCTCATGGTTGCCGTGTTCTACCATCTCGCCATGATTGAGTACCACGATCTGCTGCGCATCCTCCACGGCGGACAGCCTATGACACAGGATCAGCGTCGTACGATCGGCGCGCACCGCACGCAAATGGCCGAGAATATTGCGCTCAGTAGCGACATCGACGGCCGAGAGGGCGTCATCAAGGATCAGCACAGGCGCATCAAGCAGCAGGGCGCGCGCGATGGCAATGCGTTGTTTCTGTCCTCCGGACAAGGTGATGCCCCGCTCGCCGACCATGGTGTCGTAACCCGCAGGGAACCTCTGAATATCGTTATCGATGGCAGCCAGGGCGGCGACCGCGCGAATCTGTTCCCGCGTTGCAGCGGGCCTGCCCATGGCGATGTTGTCAGCGATACTGGCGCTGAACAGGAAAGCGTCCTGCGGCACGACCGCCACGGCACTGCGCAATGCATGCAGGCTCAACTGTTGCACCGGCACATCACCGATGCATATGGCGCAACCGGGGGAATCGAAAAAGCGCAGCAGCAGATTGATCAGCGTCGTCTTGCCGGCTCCGGTCGGTCCCACAATGCCCAGCGTCTGTCCTGCCTTGATCTGCAGATGAATGTTGCGCAGTGCCGGAGCATGGCCATCAGGAAAGGAGAACTCATCAATGTCGATAGCGATGTCGGCACGGGAAATTACTGCGACGGTACCGGTGTCTGGAACCGACGAAGGCGTCTCCAGCAACTGCTGAATGCGCGCATAAGCGGCAGACCCACGCTCCAGAATGTTCAGCAGCCAGCCGTATGCAAACATCGGCCAGATCAGGAACCCCAGATACATAGTGAAACTAGTCAACTGCCCCAGCGTAAGGCGATCCTGCTCCACCAGCCACGCCCCCATGCCGATGCACAAGAGAAAGGACGAACCGACGGTGACAAAGATTGCTGGATCGTACAGGGAGTCAGTGGCGGCTACGCGCATGTTGGCCTCTGCGGCGCGGTCGGCAATGCGCAGGAATCGCTCGTCCTCCCGCTGTTCCTCCCCGAAAGCGCGAATCATGCGGATACCCGAGACACTTTCCTGAGCCCGGTCGTTGAGATCGGAGAAGCGCTCTTGAGCGTCCCGGAACCCGGCGTGCAGGCGATCACCGAGAATAACGAAATACCAGGCCATGAAGGGAAATGGCAACAATGCCACCAGGGTCAGCTCCCAGCTGATCATCACCGTCATGATGGTAATGACCAGCACGCCAGTAACCAGCCCGTCGATACCGGAGAGCACCCCCTCTCCGGCCGTCATCTCCACAGCGGATATGTCGTTGGTGGCGCGGGCCATCAGATCACCCGTACGATGCTCTTGGAAGAAGCGGGGAGCCATCAGCGTCATATGGGTGTAAAGACGCTGGCGCATGGTCTCGGCAAGATTGAACGAAGCGTGGAACAGCAGAACACGCCAGAAATAGCGCATGACGTAGACCGCGAAGGCAATCAACACTACAGCACCAACATAGCTCCACAGCAATTGCGGGGTTAAGGTCTTGGCGACGACATGATCGATAACCTGACCGATGATCCACGGAATGAACATATCCGTGAGATCGACACCGACAAACATGAGAATGGCCAGTACATAGCGTCGCCACTGCTCGCGAAAGTACCAGCCTAATTTGAAAAACAAAGCCATGAATAATCCGTCAGGAGGCACTGCATCACTCAGTCAACCGGCTCCTCAAGTGAGACACAGCGACAGTTTAGCCTCAAATCAACCAGGAACGGCAGTCTAACAGCCTTTGCGGCCCGCTCGCTCGCCTGTCTTGCAGGTGCCCGCAAATTCCTGATTTATCTCTAAAATCAGCAGGTTCCACAAGCGCCGCAGGTGCGCTCAGATGGTACCGAAAAAGTAATTTCCCCGAATTTGAAATTCGCGATTTACGTCAGGAATGTGTTTGTTACAATAGCGCCCTGTTCGCCCACCCCCCTATCACTGAAAGCACTGCCGCGGAGGAGACCAATTCATCAATGAACACAGAACACACTCGCATGGAAGACTACTACGATAAGGAAACTTTCAATCGTATCAAGGCATTGGCCGATACCAAGGAAACCCCATTCGTAGTAATTGACATCGCTACGGTAGAGCGTCATTACGACGTTCTGCAGGAACTCTTCCCATACGCGAGTGTGTACTATGCCGTGAAGGCGAACCCCGCGCCGGAGATCATCACGTCACTGCGCGACAAGGGTTCGAATTTCGACGTGGCTTCAATTTATGAATTGGACAAACTGCTGTCGCTGAATGTAACGCCGGAACGCTGCAGCTACGGCAACACCATAAAGAAGAGCCGCGACATCAGGTACTTCTACGAGAAGGGGGTGAGAATGTACGCCACCGACTCCGAGGCAGATCTGCGCAACATCGCCAAGGCAGCCCCGGGCTCCAAAGTGTACGTCCGTATTCTGACCGAGGGCAGCGGCACAGCCGACTGGCCTCTGTCCCGCAAGTTTGGTTGCCAAAGTGACATGGCGATGGACCTGATGGTACTGGCTCGCGACCTGGGTCTGATCCCCTACGGCGTGTCTTTCCATGTCGGCTCACAGCAGCGCGACATCGGGGCGTGGGATGCAGCCATCGGCAAGGTCAAGGTGATCTTCGAGCGTCTGAAGGAAGAAGACAACATCACTCTGAAGATGGTGAATCTGGGAGGCGGGTTCCCCGCCAACTACATCACTCGCGCCAATTCTCTGGAAACCTATGCAGAAGAAATCACGCGCTTCATCGAGGAAGACTTTGGTGACGAGTTCCCCGAAATCATTCTGGAGCCGGGCCGCTCACTGATCTCCAATGCCGGCATTCTGGTGTCCGAGGTGGTTTTGATTTCCCGCAAGTCCCATACAGCTTTGCAGCGCTGGGTGTTTACCGATGTGGGTAAGTTCTCCGGCCTTATCGAGACCTTGGACGAGTGCATCAAGTACCCGATCTATGTGGAAAAGCACGGCGAACTGGAAGAAGTCGTCATCGCGGGTCCGACCTGCGACAGCGCCGATATCATGTACGAGAACTATAAATACGGTCTGCCGCTGAACCTCGCCGTCGAAGACCGCATGTACTGGTTCTCCACAGGCGCCTACACCACCAGCTACAGCGCCATCGAATTCAACGGCTTCCCGCCGCTGAAAGCCTACTTCGTCTAAGTCACATCCGGTAGTAATCGCGCCGTCACCACACCAGTGGTGATGGCGCCATTCACATTCAGCGCAGTCCGTCCCATATCGATCAATGGCTCTATTGAGATCAGCAACGCCACCAGCGTGACAGGCAAGCCCATCGCCGGCAGCACCACGAGCGCCGCAAAGGTCGCCCCTCCGCCAACTCCCGCAATTCCGAACGAACTGATTGCGATGATGCCCAGCAAACTGAGAATGAACCCCGGCGCTGTCGGATCGACACCCACTGTGGGCGCAGCCATTACCGCGAGCATCGCCGGATAGATCCCCGCACAGCCGTTCTGACCGATGGTCGCGCCAAAGGTGGCAGCAAGATTGGCAATCGGCGATGGCACCCGCAGCTCCTCCATCTGTGTCTTCACCGTCAATGGGATCGTGGCAGCCGAACTGCGGGTGGCAAATGCGAAACTCAGCACCGGCCAGACCTTGCGGAAGTACTCACGGGGATTGTGTCCGGCCATGGCTATCATTCCGCCATGAACGACAAACATCAGTGCTATCGCCACATAGGAAGCGAGCACAAAGTTGATCAACTTGAGGATATCTGAGCCATTAGAGCTGGCCACGACATAGGTCATCAGCGCCAGAATTCCATAAGGTGTCAGCGACATCACGATCTTCACCAACTGCATTACGATCAGCTGCGTCGCCTCGATGAAGCGCTTGATCCCGTCACCGTGCTCGGGGCGGTCACGCACTACCAGGAGGGCTGCTATACCGCTGAGGATACCGAAAATCACTACGGCGATGATCGAGCTGTCGCGGGCTCCAGTGAGATCCGCAAAGATATTGGTAGGAATAAAGCTGACAACCACCTCTGCCAGGCTCAGGTCCTTGACAGTGTCAAGTCGCACTTCCAGCACCTGCGCCCGGGCAAGTTCTCGGGCGCCGGCGGTCATTCCTTCTGCACTCAACCCCGCCAGCAGGGTGACGACTATGCCGATAGCAGCAGCGATGATCGCGGTCCCCACCAACAGCGCCACCACACTGACACCAATTCTGCCGACTGAGGCGATTGCGTCCATGCGCAGAACGGCCGCCATCATCGTAATCAGGATCAGGGGCATGACGATCATGCGCAAAAGATTAACGTAGGAATCACCGACTACATTGGTCCATTGCAGCGTCTCTGCCATCACCGGAGACTCGATGCCATAGACAAACTGCAGGAAAAAACCAAACGCAACTCCAAGCAGCAGACCGCTAAAAACCTGTCGAGAAAGGGAAAAGGACTTGCGGCGGACGTAAACGAGGAGGAGCAGCAGGCCCGCAAACACGGCCAGATTGATAATGCTGTAGAGGTTCATCATGGCGGCAGTCTCGCTCCGTTATAATTTTCCTGCGAAGGTAAACTACATCGGTGCGCTACACAAGCCACAGTCGATAGCCGTCCTCGTTCAGCCAATTTTAATCCGGCAGATTGGACATCATGATAGAGAGGGTGTCGGAGCGGAACTCGCGTCGATACAACACTGCCACCACCAGCACTGACAGCAATATAAAGATCCAATAGTTTACGAACCACCCGAGCACCGCCATGCTGAAGTAGTAAGTACGCAACCCGTTATTGAAGTTCCCAGCGGCCTTGGATGCCATCTTTGAGATGCTCTCGACGTGGCGACCTACCTCCTCATCGGTTGGATGTTCGTGTCGCTCGGGCACTCCGCCCAGCATCACTGATACCTGACCGAACTGCCGCAATCCCCAGGTAAATTTGAAGAAAGCATACACAAACAGGCAGAGCAGCAGCAAAACCTTCAATTCCCATTGACCACGGGTATTGTGGTCGGAGAACGGCACCTCACTGAGCATCATGATCACCGTCTCTGACGAACTGCCCAGTACTGTCATCAGGCCGGCGAGGATAAACAGCGTCGTCGAGGCGAAGAATGAGACATTTCGTTCCAAATTGGCAATGACGTTGGTATCAGCAATGCGATTCTCTCGGCGCAGTGCCTTGCGAATCCACTGCTTACGGTAACGATGCATAGCGAATGCAAGAGTCGGCGTATCAATGCTGCGCTTTGAGGTGTAGATGAAATAACCTCGGAAGCAGATCAGAAACCAGACCACAGCGATCAAGTTGCCGATGTTCACCTGCAGGAATTCAACAACACTCATGGACGCCCCTCTGCATCAGTTTTTGATGTGGTAACCAGTCTTGAATATCCACCAGACCACAGCCATACACGCCGCCAGAAATAACACGATCACCGCCAGGCTGACACCGACACTGACATCGGCAAGTTCATAAAAACTCCAGCGGAATCCGCTGATGAGATATAGCACCGGATTGAACATAGTCACTGTCTGCCAAAACGGCGAGAGCATGCTGGCAGAATAGAAACTGCCACCCAGAAACACCAGCGGCGTAACGATCAGCAGCGGAATCAACTGCAGTTTCTCGAAGTTATCCGCCCATACACCAATGATGAATCCGAACAGACTGAACGAGACCGCCGTCAATATCAGGAAGAACAACATAATGAAGGGATGGGCAATCTCCAGCGGTACGAATAGACCGGCGGTAGCCAGAATGATGGCCCCCAGGATCAGCGACTTCGACGCCGCGGCCCCGACATATCCGATCACTACCTCGATCATCGACACCGGTGCGGATAACAGTTCATAGATGGTACCGGTGAACTTCGGAAAATAAATCCCGAAGGAAGCATTCGAAATACTGTTGGTCAGCAGCGACAGCATGATCAACCCGGGCACGATGAAGGCGCCATAGCTCACGCCATCCACCTGCTGAATGCGTCCACCGATAGCGGCGCCGAACACTACGAAATAAAGCGACGTGGAAATCACCGGCGCGAAGATGCTCTGCATCAAAGTCCGGCGGGTACGCGCCATCTCAAAATTGTAAATTGCCCTGATCGCATACCAGTTCATCGTGATTCCTCCACCAGTTTGACAAATATTTCTTCGAGGGAACTCTGCGTCGTCTTCAGGTCGCGGAAACCGATACCCTCGCGGCGCAGATCATCCAGCAGCGTCGTGATGCCGGTGCGCTCGCCTTGGGTGTCGTAGGTATAGGTCAGATGCAGACCGTCGGAGGAGAGCAGAAGATCGTGCTCGCTCAACATCGCCGGCAACGTCTCCAGAGGGTGCTTGAGGTCGAGAATCAGCTGCTTCTTGCCGAGCTTGTGCATCAGCGCGGCTTTGTCTTCGACCAGAATCAATTCGCCCTTGGTCATCACACCAATCCGGTCGGCTATGGCTTCGGCTTCTTCGATGTAGTGCGTGGTCAGGATGATAGTGACACCCGACTCCCGCAAGGCACTCACCACCTTCCACATGTCCTTGCGCAACTCCACATCCACCCCGGCCGTCGGCTCATCGAGGAAAAGGATACTCGGCTCATGGGACAGCGCTTTGGCAATCAGCAGGCGCCGCTTCATGCCGCCAGACAACGTTCTGATACGGTTGTCGCGCTTATCCCACAAAGAGAGATCGCGCAGGATCTTTTCGATATAGGCAGGGTTGGGCGCCTTGCCGAAAAGGCCACGACTAAAGGAAACCGTGGCGAACACCGACTCGAAGGCCTCTGTCGTCAGCTCCTGCGGGACCAGCCCGATCAGTGAGCGCGTCGCGCGAAAGTCCTTGATGATGTCCTTGCCATCCACCAGCACCTGCCCCTCACTGGGATTGACGATCCCACAGATGGTGGAGATCAGTGTGGTTTTGCCCGCGCCGTTAGGCCCCAGCAGGGCGATGATTTCGCCGCGCCGGATGTCGAGGCTGACGTTCTTGAGGGCCTGAAATCCCCCCGCGTAGGTCTTGGAGAGATTACGAATAGAAACGATTGTCTGCATAACGCTGATGCCTTTACCTGTAGATTCTTTGGTAGTTCCCTGTTGATCCCCGCGACTCGTCATACTCCGACTTGGTCGCATTATACTGCTTCTATGGCCTCGGCCAGCTTCACCACACCGATCACTTCCATGCCTGGTATGCCTCCGCGCGGTACATTGGCCTTTGGCACAATGGCCCGCTTGAAGCCATGCTTGGCCGCCTCCTGCAGGCGCTCCTGACCGCTTGGCACCGGACGGATCTCACCGGACAGACCCACCTCTCCGAACACCACCAGATCGTGCGGCAAGGCTTTATCGCGGAAGCTGGAAACGATAGCGAGAATCAGTGCCAGATCGGCGCTGGTCTCGGCAACCTTGACGCCACCGACCACGTTCACGAACACGTCCTGATCCGCCATGTAGATACCGCCATGGCGATGCAGCACCGCCAACAGCATCGCCAGCCGGTTCTGATCCAGTCCGACGGCCAGGCGCCGTGGATTGCCCATCTGCGTGCCATCGACCAGTGCCTGTATCTCCACGAGCAGCGGGCGGGTGCCCTCCCACAGCACCATCACCAGCGAGCCGGGGCTTTCTTCTTCGGCACGAGCAAGGAAGATTGCCGACGGATTCTTCACTTCCTTGAGCCCCTTCTCCGTCATCGCAAACACGCCCAGTTCGTTGACGGCACCGAAGCGGTTCTTCTGCCCGCGCAGCGTACGGAATTTGCTGTCGCTGCCACCATCGAGCATAAGGAAACAGTCGATCATATGCTCCAGCACCTTGGGACCAGCCAGCGTGCCATCCTTGGTGACGTGCCCCACGAGAAACAACACCGTATTGGTCTGCTTGGCATATTGAATCAGATAGGCGGCACACTCGCGCACCTGCGACACACTGCCGGGAGCCGATTGAATGTCGCTGCTGTGCGTCACCTGAATGGAGTCCACCACCAGCATGCGAGGGCTTTGCTGCTGCGCGATCTGGCAGATTTTCTCGACATTGGTCTCTGCCAGCATCTTCAGATTCTTCTCGGGCAGTCCGAGTCGACGCGCACGCATACCCACCTGCTGCAAAGACTCTTCGCCAGTCACATAGAGTGCACTCATAGATTGCGCCAGCAGACACATAACCTGCAGCAGCAGAGTGCTCTTGCCCGCACCGGGATTACCGCCGATGAGGATTGCCGAGCCCGGCACCAGACCGCCACCGAGCACGCGATCCAGCTCACCGATCGTGGTAGAGACGCGCGGCACCGATTCCAGATCAATCTCTGAGAGATCCTGCACGGCGGAGATGGCGCCGGCGTAACCCTGCTGGCGAAAATCCGGCTTGGCGGCGGGGGTAGCAGCACTGCCGATGCTGATTCTGGAAAGCGTATTCCATTCTTTGCAGGACGCGCACTGCCCCTGCCATTGGCCGTGTTCAGTACCACACTCCGTACAGACATAGGCCGACTTTACCTTGGCCATGTGCGCGCACCCCGCTGCTTGAAAGTGAAGGAATCAAACATACACATAGTGCACACGCGAAGTGACCTGACAGAAAAGTTCATATGCGATAGTGCCACAACGCCGCGCAATCTCGTCGGCAGGCAGCCCATCTCCCCAGAGAATGACCTCATCGCCAATCGCTGCTTCATCACACCCGCTTAAGTCCACGGTGATCTTGTCCATGGAGACGCGACCGGTCAGCACAGCCTGCTTTACAACCGCTCGTTCAGCGAGACCGCTATGAATCAACACGGGTGTCCCATTCGGCGCGTGCCTCGGATAACCGTCGCCGTAACCGATGGAGACGACGGCGATGCGATGCTCTTGCTCACACACATAGGTAGCGCCATAACCAATGAATTCGCCTGGAGCGACTGTCTTGATCGCGATGATGCGCGAGCGCAGTGTCATCACCGGCAGCAGACCGCGATCAATGGCATTTTCACCGATGATTGCCGAGCCGCCGTAGAGCATGATGCCTGGGCGCAGCCACTGGAAGTGTGTGTGCGGCCAGATGAGGATAGCGGCTGATGCGGCAAGGCTCAGCTCGCAGCCTCCCTCGAGAACACCGGCGTGGGCCAGCGTGTCTTGCAAAGAGGCGATCTGGCGCTCTGTCACCGGGCTTTGGGGATCATCGGCACAGGCGAAGTGAGACATGACCACGATGCTGTTGACTCGTGGCAGGCCACGCAGGGTCTGCCAGGCAGTGACGAAATCGGTTTCGTTCAACCCAAGCCTGTGCATGCCAGTGTCCACCTTCAGCCAAATATTCAGGGACCGCGAGTCATCATTAGCAGCAAAATAGGCCTGCAGGATTTCCAGCTGATACAGCGAATGGATGACGAAGTGGAAGCCGTGGCTGACGACCAACGCCAGTTCCTGCGCAGTGACAAACCCCTCCAACAGCAGCACCGGTTCCGTGATGGCTGCACGCCGCAAAGCCAGTGCCTCATCAATTGTCGCCACGCCGAAGCAGTCTTTGCCGCGTAACTGTGTGCGCAACGCCCCGGCAACGGCAATGAGACCATGCCCGTAGGCGTTGGCCTTGACGACGACCACGAGGGAGCACGCGGGGCTGGTGGTGCGGACGAGGGCGAGGTTGGCGTGCAGAGCCTGTAGATCGATGGTCGCCCAGGCACGCGCATAAGAACCCGCCCGAAACTGAGGGTCAGCTTCCTTGCGTATAACTGTCATCGTAATCCTGTCGTGCGAGATTTTCGAAGCGAGTGTACTGTCCCATGAATCCGAGTTTGATTGTGCCAATTGGCCCGTTACGTTGCTTGCCGATGATGATCTCCGCTACACCTTTCTCCGGCGTGTCCTCATTGTAGACTTCATCGCGATAGACGAAGGCGATGATATCAGCGTCCTGTTCGATCGCGCCGGACTCGCGCAGATCCGACATGACCGGGCGTTTGTTGGGGCGCTGCTCGAGGCTGCGGTTAAGCTGAGAGAGTGCAATGACCGGGCATTCAAACTCACGCGCCATGGTCTTCAGCGAGCGCGAGATCTCGGAAATTTCACCGACACGGTTGTCGCCGTAGCCTTTGATCTGCATCAGTTGCAGATAGTCCACCACCACCAAGCCAAGCTGGCCATATTCACGCACGACGCGACGGGCACGCGAACGCATTTCCATGGGGCTGAGGCCAACGCTGTCATCTATCAGCAGGGGTTTGTCCTTGAGCTTGCTGACGGCGGCGGTCAGCTTGGGCCAGTCCTCTTCCTCCAGCTTGCCTGTGCGCAGACGCTTCTGATCGATGCGGCCGATGGAGCTGAGCATACGGAAGATCAGGCTCTCCGCCGGCATCTCCAGACTGAACACCAGCACGGGTTTGTTGGCAAGCAACAGTGCGTTCTCTACGAGGTTCATGGCGAACGAAGTCTTGCCCATGGAGGGACGCCCGGCCACGATGATCAAGTCGGATTTCTGCAGACCGGAGGTTTTCTCATCGAGATCTTTGTAGCCGGTGGGCAGACCGGTCAGCGCGCCATCGGAGCGAAACATTTCATCGATACGCCCAACGGCCGCCTGCAGCAAAGGATTGATGGCCTGAGGACCACCGTCCTTGGGCCGATCATCGGCGATCTGAAACACTTTCTGTTCGGCGACATCGAGCACATCGTCGGCCTTCTGGCCCGCCGGGTTGTAGCCGCTCTCAGCAATTTCGTAGGCAACTTTGATGAGTTTTCGCAGCTTCGCGCGCTCGGCGATTATGTCCGCATAAGTGCCAATGTTGGCAGAGCCGCGTGCATTGCTGGCGAGGTCGCTGAGGTAATCCAGTCCACCGGCGCTGTCTAGCTCACCGAGACTATCCAGCGCTTCGACCAGCGTCACCACGTCCAACGGACGATTCGATTCCGTCTGTGCGTACATGACGCGGAAAATAAGCTGATGCTCGTGGCGATAGAAGTCTTCTTCGATGAGCTTCTCGGAAACGGTATCCCACACAGTGTTGTCGAGCATGAGGCCGCCTAGCACGGCCTGCTCTGCCTCCACGGAATGCGGAGGGACCTTCAATGCGGTGAGAGTGCCGCCATCAAGGGGTTTGCGGCTCTTTTCAAAAAGTTCGGACATGGGATCTTCTTGCACTGCTGCGGAAATAAAAAGGCGCTGTTACTCGGAGAGCAACAGCGCCTCATTGTCTACTATTGAGTGCCATCCAACAACCGCGAAAACCGCGTTGTGCGACGGACTCCAGCAGTCACCGCTTAAGCCGGAACGATGGCCAGTGTGATGTTTTCTTCGACTTCGTGGCCGAGGTCGATGCTGATCACATACTCGCCCACTTCGCGCAGCGCACCGTGTGGGAGACGCACTTCAGCCTTGCTGACTTCGACGCCAGCGGCGCAGATGGCATCAGCGATGTCACGAGTGCCGATAGAACCAAACAGCTTGCCTTCTTCGCCTGCGTTCACCGCGATGGCAACACGCAGAGCTTTCAGCTTGGCAGCACGGCCTTGCGCCACTCCCACTTTTTCGTTGTGAGCTGCAAGCAGCTCAGAGCGACGGGCTTCAAAATTTTCCAGGTTGGTTCTGGTCGCAGGAATTGCCTTACCAGTGGGGAACAGGAAGTTACGTGCATAACCTGACTTCACCGCTGCCGTATCGCCTACAGCACCCAGCTTGCCTACTTTTTCCAACAGAATTACGTTCATTGTCGTTTCCTCGTTAAATCTTGCTTATAGACTTGAGTCGATCATTTCACGCCCTGCGCGAAGGAATCAATCCCTCGCTCTGAGGCGCGATCTGAAGTCGTACCAGCTGTCCGCGATAGCGGCCAACACCAGTATCTGCGTCATGATCGGACTCAGTAGCGCCACATAAAAAATTACCAGCACAGCCCCCGGCCACTTCTTCATCCCTGCGATGCCGTGGACCAGAGCCACACCGGCGAACAACAGCGGCAGTACGAAGAACAGCGTCAGCGGCTGCAGTGCCGGCGGGCCAAAACTCGCCAGCGTAAACATCAGGAGCAATCCTGCAGCTGTCATCCAGCTTAGGCGCAACCGGTGGAGCTCGTCACGAAAACCACCAGGGTTGTACAGTTTCGCCTGCCAGCTTCTTGCCAGCATCAGCAGTACCAAAGCCAGGAACATCAACATCGTGCCGAAGAACGCTCGCAGCAACTGCAGCATTTGCTCCGGCGGCACTGCCGCCACCTGCCCTTGCAAATCGGGGCTGTTCAAGACCAGCTCCAACTGTTGCTGCATCAGCAGCAGAAAATCGGGCCGTATCAGCAGCCCCAGTAGCGCCCCGATACCAACGCCAATTGCACTGATCAGAGTCGCTTCCCAGGAATTCGTCGCACGCAACACATTCGCGAGCACAGCAATCCCTATCAGCAACAACAGGGGAATCACATCCCCCAGCACTGCCCATCCAAGTGCGGGCAACACGGCCCAGGCCAGCACAATCATTCCTTCCGTGCGGCCGTGACGCAGACAAACCAGCGCCACGACAGGAGCACTCAGGAAGTTGAGTACCGGGAGAACTCCAAGGAGTACCGCGGCCAGAACCGCCTGACGGCGCCCTGCCATTGCGAACTCTGCGAGAGACCTCATTCCGAAGTCCTCATCCCGAAGCCCTCATGTAAGTGGGATCAGGCAGTGTGGCTATCAGTGTACGGAATCAGCGCCAGATGACGGGCACGCTTGACCGCAGTTGCCAGCTGACGCTGATAACGGGCTTTGGTACCAGTGATGCGGCTCGGCACGATCTTGCCGGTTTCGGACACGTAGGCCTTCAGAGTTTCGATATCTTTGTAGTCGATCTCTATGGTGCCTTCAGCAGTAAATTTGCAGAATTTACGCCTTCTGAAAAATCGAGACATGGTTACTATCCTTTCAACTAATATTGCTATGACTGTTAAAAATCGCCAGAAAACGGATCGATGGCTGACGCCCCAGGATTACTCCTTGGAGTCATCCGCATCCAGATCGTCCGCATCATCAAAGCCGTCGAATTCTTCAACAGCTTCTTCAGTTTCTGCCTCACGGGCAGCTGCATCTTCTTCCAGCTTGCGCTTCTGTTCGGCGCGCTGACGACGCTCACGGCTCTCGCGCTCGCCCTTCAGAATCAAAGACTCTTCGAGGACGGGACCGCTCATCTTCATGACGAGGTTGCGCAGAATGGCATCGTTGTAGCGGAACAGAGTGACGATTTCTTCCAGCACTGCACTGCCACACTCTATATTCATGAGGATGTAGTGAGCTTTGTGGATTTTGCTGATCGGGTAGGCGAGTTGACGACGGCCCCAGTCTTCAAGACGGTGGATTGCTCCGCCGCTGTCCTTGATCATCTGGGTATAGCGTTCAACCATCACTGGCACCTGATCTGTTTGATCCGGGTGCACCAAAAATACGACTTCGTAGTGTCTCATAGAGACTCCTTTCGGTTTGTAGCCTTCCGACGAGCACCGGTTTGAGGGACCAATGAGCGGTAAGGCAAGGAGTTAAGGGGTTTTGTCCGAAGACAGTTCCCCGAAATTAAGGAGCGGGCATTCTAGAGAAGCGCTGCTGAACATGCAATCTGTTTTTCTCCCGGCCCTACGGCTCCGGTGGGTGCGCTCCCACAGGATCAAAGGATTTCAGGTTCGTCGCTGGCGCACGGCCTCGAACAGGCACAGCCCGGTCGCGACCGAGACATTGAGACTGCTCAGCGCGCCAGCCATCGGAATAGACATCAGATAGTCACAATGCTCACGAGTAAGACGCCGCAGCCCCTTGCCCTCCGAGCCCATGACAATTGCGATGGGTTGTTTAAAGTCGATGCTGTACAGGCTGTTCTGCGCCTCACCCGCCGCACCGGCGATCCAGATGCCACGCTCTTTGAGCTCGCCCAGCGTCCGGCTGAGATTGGTGACGGCGGCGAAAGCGATGGTATCCGCAGCACCGCAGGCAACCTTGCGCGCTGTCATGTTCAGCGGAGCAGAGCGATCTTTCGGCACGATCACCACATCCACTCCCGCCGCATCAGCAGTGCGCAGGCAGGCGCCCAGATTATGCGGATCGGTGACCTCATCCAGCACCAGCACCAGCGGCGGATGCGCGAGCGAATCCAACAGCGTCGCCAGACCTCGTTCATCGAGCACCGTGCCACCAAGGCGACACAGGGCGATCACGCCCTGATGCACCGCTCCGGACTGCAGGTTGCGCAGACGCTTATCCAGATCCTTGCGGTCCAACCCCTGCCAGCTGACACCAGCCGCGTCCGCAAGCCCCTTCAATTCATTGATGCGCTTGTCTTCGCGATCCTGCTGGATCAGCAACTCGAGGACATCCTCGGGATGCTGTCGCAACAGCTCGCCCACGGTATGAATACCGTATACCCATTCTTTGCTGCTCAATTCTCAATCCTGTTCGCGTTTCACTTTAGCTCTGGCCCGAAGCGCCACCGCCGTCAGCGGGCACTGCTGCACGGCGCTTGCCCTTGTTCTTGCCGCCTGCGGCCCCGGACTTGCGCGAACGTTTCTTCTTGGGTGCCGCTGCTTCTCCAGGCTTGACTGTGGCGGGTGCGGCCTTCTTGCCAGCCTTGCCGCCTTTGCCACTCTTACCGGCATTACCAGCCTTGCCCCCATCGGCAGACTTCGCGGACTTCTGTTCTGCGCCCTTGCCTTTGGAGCCCGAGGATTTGTGCTCGCGCCCACCAGGCTGCGCAGAGCCACCCTCTGGCTTTTCGCCCGAGCCATCCATCATCACCAGATCGATCTTGCGATCATCCAGATCGACGCGCACGACCTTCACCCGCACTGGATCACCAAGGTGATAACTGACTCCGCTGCGCTCACCGCGCAGCAGATGCCGTACCGGATCGAACTGATAGTAATCATTCTTCAGCGCCGTGATGTGCACCAGGCCCTCGATATAGATGTCGCGCAACTCCACGAACAGGCCAAAACCGGTGACACTGCTGACTGTGCCCGGGAACTCGTCCCCGACACGATCCTTGATGTATTCACACTTGAGCCAGTCGATCACGTCATAACTGGCCGCATCGGCGCGGCGCTCGGACATCGAGCAGGTCTCGCCAAAGCTCTGCAGATCCTTCAGATCATAAGGGTAGATCTCCTTGCGGGAGATCGGCTCAACACCGGTGACCTTGCGTACATGTGCGGCCTGCGCCTTACTGCGAATCAGAAAGCGCAGGGCACGATGTACCAGCAGATCCGGATAACGGCGAATCGGCGAGGTGAAATGGGTATAGGCCGCAAAGCCAAGCCCGAAGTGACCAATGTTTTCCGGCTGATAGACGGCCTGCAACAGCGAGCGGATCAACACCGTCTGAATCAGATGCGCGTCGGGGCGACCGGCAATCTTGAGCAGCACGCGCTGGTAATCCTTCGGTTCCGGCTTCGCGGAAGAGCGCGTCAGCACGATGTCCATTTCCTTGAGGAAGGCTTTGAGATTATCCAGCTTGTCCATGTTCGGACCATCGTGCACGCGGTAGAGCACCGGCAAGGCGGACTCCGCCAGGAAGTTCGCGGTGCAGACGTTGGCAGCCAGCATGCACTCCTCGATCAGGCGATGGGCGTCGTTGCGCACTACGGGCACGATCTCGGCGATCTTGCGAGTCTCCCCGAACACGATGCGCGTCTCGGTACTGATGAAATCCAATGCTCCAGCCTGCTGTCGCAGTTTTGAGAGCTTCTTGTAAATGGTGTACAGAGTTTCCAGTGCAGGCAGCAAGGCTTCGTATTTCTTGCGCAACCTGGCCTGGGATTTCTCACGCACAGCCGTGGTCGGCTCTTCGAGGATGTCAGACACCTCGGTATAGGTCATCCGCGCATGGGAGTGGATCACGCCCTCATAAAAGGTGTAATCGAGCACCTGACCCTGTTTGTTCATCTGCATCTCGCAGACCATCACCAGACGATCCACATTGGGCTTGAGCGAGCACAGTCCGTTGGACAGCGCCTCGGGCAGCATCGGAATGACGTGGCCAGGGAAATACACGGAATTACCGCGATTCTGAGCCTCGACATCCAGCGACGAATTCACCGACACATAGTGGGACACGTCGGCTATTGCGACATACAGACGGCAGGCCCCGAGGGCTTCCTGCTCGCAATACACCGCGTCGTCGAAGTCCTTGGCATCTTCACCGTCGATGGTCACGAAGGGCAGATGGCGTAGATCCACGCGCTGGGAAGACTCGGATTCATGCACCTCGGTGGAGAAGCGCTTGACCTCGTCGAGTACCTCGCGCGGCCACTTGTAGGGGATATCGTGACTGCGAACCGCCACCTCGATCTCCATGCCCGGCTTCATATGATCGCCGAGGATCTCGACGACACTGCCAACCGCCTTGCGACGCTGGGTCGGGTACGCAGTGATCTCGGCCACCACGAACTGACCGTCCTGAGCACCACGGTTTTCCTTCTCGGGAATCATGATCTCCTGGCTGTTGCGCCGATTGTCCGGCACCACCACGCCAAAGCCCTGCTCCCAGTAATAGCGTCCGACGATGTGCGTACTGCGCCGCTCCAGCACCTCGACGATCATGCCTTCCTTGCGGCCACGGCGATCGACACCGGAGACTCGCGCCAGCACGATGTCACCGTCGAACACTTTCTGCATCTCGGCCGATGGCAGCACCAGATCCCCGGAACCGTCGACGGGAATGAAGAAGCCATAGCCATCTTTATTACCCTGCACACGCCCCTTGGTCAGCTCCATGCGGTTGACGAGTCCGTAGACTCCACGCCGGTTGCTGATTAGCTGCCCGTCGCGCGCCATGGCGATCAGACGGCGCCGCAGCGCTTCAGTCTGTTCATAGGATTCCAGCCCGAGATGCTCGCAGAGCATCGGGTAGCTCACAGGCTCACCGGACTTTTCCATGTATTCGAGGATGTATTCACGACTGGGAATCGGATTTTCGTAATTTTCCGCTTCCCGACTTGCGAAGGGGTCTGTAACAGCTGAGGGCTCTTCTCTTTTCTTACTCATAACCTGCCAAATTTTAAGGGGATTCAATGGCAGTATACACAGGTAAGCCGGGCTTTACGTAAACAAATCTGCTGCGGGGAATTGACAGCCACAGGGCTTCTGGCTAAAGTGCGCGCCTGCATTATCTCCTCCTGCCCAGGTGGTGGAATTGGTAGACACGCCAGCTTCAGGTGCTGGTGATCGAAAGGTCGTGGAGGTTCAAGTCCTCTCCTGGGCACCAATTAGCCATCCTAATCAATTCAACGCCATCCTTAAAACCCTTTAGAAACAACGCGAACCTAACATCCCTTGTTCTAACCACGTCTAATCTGTAGCATCCGATAGTATCTCTTATGGGGGGACTGGAAGGGGGACTACATGCCTAAAGCTGCCAAAACGCTGTCAGACGTTCATATACGTCGATTAACCCACGGTACATCTAAGGATGGTAAGCCAATAACGAAGCGTCACCGCGTCGGCGGTGTCTCTGGGTTGCTTCTAAATTGTAAGCCGTCCGGTGCGAAGTCTTGGATACTCCGAGTCGTTGTCGGGGCTAAACGAACTGAACACGGGCTAGGCGGCTATCCTGAGGTCTCGCTTAAACGAGCTAGAGAGTTAGCTGCGGAGAAGAGGGCGCTCATAGCTCAAGGCGTAGACCCAGTAGCACTGGCAAAGACCAAAAAAGCTAAACTCATTGCAGATCAATCTCAGCACATCACATTCGAAGAGTACTCCAAACGATTCGTTACTAAACAGGCCAAAGAGTACAAAACTACAGAGCAGGTACGCAGGCTAAAGCACCAGCTAGCAGAGTACGTTCATCCGCACATTGGCCATCTATACGTCAAAGACATCAAGCGAGAACATATCGTCCAGTTTCTCACCCCTATATGGGAAGAGAAAAACCACACTGCTCAACGAGCGTTGCGTTCAGTTAAACGAATACTCCAGCAGGCTATTGCAGAAGGAAGGCGCACGGACGCGAACCCCGCAGAATGGAAGGGCGACCTAGAACTATCCTTCCCCAAAGGTTCTAAAGTTGCCCCCGTAGAGCATCACACTTATATAGACTGGCGCAAACTCCCAGACTTCATGAAGAAACTAGCAGGCTGGAAGTCCGTCCAGACAGCAAGCGAGCCTATAAGCAAATGCTTCGAGTTTATGGTCCTTACGGTGTCTAGACCATCTGCTGCGCGGCTAGCCGAATGGGATGAAATTGACCTTGATGCAGCTGTGTGGACTATCCCTGCAAATGGGCCAAAGCGCAAAGTTAAAGAAGAATGGGAGATCCCCCTAACGAAAGAAGCGATCACGCTCTTAAAGTCACTCCCCTCCTTCGCTGCACGAACCGGCAGACTCTTTAACAGGCTAGACGGTACAGCGATTCCCGAAAACACACTGCCTAAACTACCAAGGAAACTTGGGTTTGACTGTGCAGCTCACGGCTTTCGCTCCACCTTCCGTACTTGGGGCCAAGATCAGCAACGATTCTCTGAAGAAGCCTTAGAAATGTGTATGACCCACAAGGTTGGCAATAGCGTACGTTCTGCTTATGCTAGGTCAGCCCTCTTAGACGAACGCAGAAAAGTTCTAGACGAGTACAACAGATGGGCTATTTCAGGCAAGCAAGACAACAAGGTTATTCCGATGACAAAGCAAAGGGGTGGAGTTTAAACATCTTTGACCGAGCTGGTGGTTCTTAAAGTCCGAAAAACAACTAAGCGATCAAGGTGCGGCAACACTTGCCAAGGAACGTAGAGGGCTAGTTAATGACAGCAGAATTAAAGCGTGAATGGCCCGACTTAGAGAAATTAATAAAGAGGGATTGGTGGGATGTCAATTTGGCATGTCGAATTTTCACAGGCCTCGTACATAAAACGCCCGAGGGATTCTTTAAGGAACATCCTGATGATTCCTACAATTGTTTTGTAGATATATCAACTGGAAAATTTTACTGGTTCGACTCTGGAATTCAAGAAGAAGAGAATCTTAAGTTTGATAAGGAAATCGAGTGGTGGGAGCTTACCGAGCTATGGAAGCTTTCTAAACACGATAAAACCCCAGATACTTTCCGCAAAAAAGATGAGTGGAGCACTG
>CAIOZF010000156.1 GCA_903862645.1 uncultured Gammaproteobacteria bacterium | reverse complement strand
CACCGTATATTTCGCTTCTTCAACTGCCATCGCGTTCACCGTTACCAGAGCAGCAACAATAACAAACCACCAACCTGTTCGTTTCACTCACGATACTCCTGCATTCTCAATTAGTTGTAATTATCCAGTATCTTGCCATCCGCTTGAGCAAGGCTCTGTGCAGTAACACTCATTTTGGGCTGGGTGTTCCAACGAACAGACTTGCCTGAGGCGGTCGCAGATGCTGAGCTCATAGGTGTTGTCGGCAACGCCTGGATCTAACACATCTACACCCACGCAGCATGACGCAGGAGTTACCCGTATGAAAGCACTTGTCTATCTCGGCCCGAACAATAAATCGCTAGAGGACCGGCCAAAGCCCGTCATCATGGCACCCACCGATGCCATTGTGAAGGTGACGCGCACAACTATCTGCGGTACCGACCTGCACATCCTCAAGGGCGACGTGCCCAGTTGCAGGCCGGGCCGCATCCTCGGGCATGAGGGTGTGGGGATAATCGATTCAGTGGGCGCAGCCGTCACGACATTCAAGGTGGGCGACCCGGTGCTGATTTCCTGCGTAAGTGCCTGTGGCAAGTGCACTTACTGCCGACGCCAGATGTATTCGCATTGCACCACCGGCGGCTGGATACTCGGCAACACCATCGACGGTACGCAGGCCGAGTACGTGCGTATCCCGCATGCGGATACGAGCCTGTACCCGATTCCTGCCGGGGTCGATGAAGAGGCCCTGGTGATGCTCAGTGACATCTTGCCCACTGCGCTGGAGTGCGGTGTGCTCAATGGCCGCGTGCAGCCCGGCAGCACGGTGGCCATCGTCGGCTCCGGGCCGATTGGCCTCGCGGCACTCCTGACTGCAAAATTTTATTCGCCCGCCGAGATCATCATGATCGATCTGGACGATGGCCGACTGGAAGTGGCCAAACGTTTCGGTGCGACACAAACCATAAACAGTGCCAATGGCAAGGCAGCCGATGCAGTGATGAAGCTGACAGCCGGGCTCGGTGTCGATGCCGCGATCGAAGCCGTTGGCGTGCCCGTGACCTTTGAGTTGTGCCAGCAAATCGTCGCCGCCGGCGGCACCATCGCCAACATCGGCGTGCATGGCGTCAAGGTGGACTTGCACCTGGAGAAGCTGTGGGATCGCAACATCAGCATTACGACACGTCTGGTGGACACTGTAAGCACCCCGATGCTGATCAAGACACTACATTCGGCCCACAGGCCGCATGGGCTAGACCCCAAGCCGTTGATCACCCACCGCTTCAAGCTCGACCAAATCCTGGATGCCTATGACACCTTTGGTCACGCAGCGAAAACGCATGCGCTCAAGGTACTGATCGAAGCTTGAAATCCGTATCGGGCAAATTCCCCCCTCAGGCCGTCAAACTCAATGGCAACTTTTTATTTGTGATTACGGTTCTGGGGGAAGACCACTTGCGTCAAACCCGCACTTTGGCGAAGGGCAACAAGCTGACGCCTCACTGTGTACGCCGGGATAAGTTCATCATAGGCTTCAGCCACACCAGGTTGCTTGAGCGCTTTCTGTTTGAATGATTTGAATCGGATTCTGGTCATTACATCAATTCCTTCATACGTCTGGATGCCTTGTTCAGTTCTTGCTCACTTCTTTATTCATAATGCGTCCACAGCCTGATTATTTTGACCGCGTTCTTTTCTTTCAGAACCTGATACACCAGTCTATGCTGGATATTAATTCTTCTGGAGTAGGCACCATCCAAATCACCGACCAGCTTTTCATTGGGCGGAGGATTTTGAAATGGATTGGCGGCCAGTATTTCCAGAAGTTCCTCCGCCTTGGGCTTTAATCCGGCAGAGGCCAGTTTTTTGGCGTCTTTTTGAGCCTGTTTGGTAAAATAAAGCTTCCACATCACCAGTCAAGCTTGGTGGTCGTATCTTTCAGCTTCGTGTCCATGCCCTCGCGGATAGACTCTCTCATGCCGGGGATAGACAACAGATACAAGGTTTCATTAATCGCGTTCCAGTCATCCTCTGCCAGCAGGACCGCATTACCTCTTTTCCCCGTAATGATAATGGGCTTATGCGTAGACGT
>CAIOZF010000155.1 GCA_903862645.1 uncultured Gammaproteobacteria bacterium | reverse complement strand
GTCATTGAGGCACTGGAAAAACTACTCAAAGCCCATCCCGTTTTTGGCTCAAACGAATTCGGCATTGTCAACATCTCTGGCAATAACAAGGATGATGAAGCAGACGATGATGCGAAAACCCGCGTCATGAAAGCCATAAGTACCCATCAGTACTCGATCACGCTTACGGGCCAGCGACTAACCACTGGTGCCTCGGTACCACAATGGACCGCTGTACTAATGCTATCCGACACTACATCTGCTATCGCGTATCTCCAAACTGCTTTCCGCTGCCAAACACCTGGAGAAATTGAAGGTCGTATGAAGACCTCCGGCTACGTATTCGATTTTGCTCCCGATCGCACCCTCAAGCTGGTAGCTGAGGCTATAGAGCTGAACCACGCCTCGGGCAAAACCAATACTCCAGAGCAAGTTCATGCTATGGAGCAATTCCTGAACTTCTGCCCGATCATTGCGTCACGAAAGGGCAAGATGGAACCTTTCGCGGTTGATGCGATGTTACTTGAACTAAAGAAAGCAATTATTGAGCGGGTTCGCCTTAATGGGTTTGATGATTCGCGTCTGTATAACGAAGAGCTACTAAAACTTGATGAGTTGGAAATCCAGAGATTCAACAATTTGAAGGCGATCGTAGGGAAATCTACCACTGAGCCCACCAACGAAATTCCAATTAACTACATCGGGATGGCAGACCCTCAAATCACCACTGGGGAAGAAGCGGAGCGACGAGAACGTGCCCGTCAAGAACTCTCAGAAGAACAAAAAGCTGCCTTGGCGCAGCTTAAAGAAGCCAGGACCCAGCGAAGGAATGCAATTAGCATCCTACGTGCTGTGAGTATTCGTCTACCGATGTTGGTTTACGGGGCAGATGTAGATATGCGTAAAGACATCTCGCTGCAGCAGTTAGTCGAGCTGGTTGATGATGAATCTTGGAAAGAGTTCATGCCGGCTGGGCTAACGAAGACAACCTTTATGGAGTTCATCAAATACTACGATGCAACCGTGTTCCAAGGCGTTACGCGAAGCTTGCGCCGAAGGGTGGCAGAATGTGACAGTGAACCACCAGTAGACCGCGTGCGTGCCATCGCTGAGATTTTTAACACGTTTAAAAATCCCGACAAAGAAACAGTGCTAACTCCGTGGCATGTTGTAAACACGCATCTTGGTCGCGTATTTGGGGGGCATGATTTCAATAGCGGTGTTCAGGTTAAGGGTGGTGTGCCCGAGTGGAGAAGCCTTGATGTAGACACCTCGGTCTGGGAGGCAGAGGACGCAAAAGTACTCGAGATCAATTCCAAATCGGGCCTGTATCCACTTCTGGTCGCATTCAATATATACACCAGACGATCGAAAAAGCTAAAAGGGAAAGCCCTAGACGGTAAAACTGCTAAGGACTTATGGAACACAGTTCTTGCAAACAATGTGTATGTCCTTTGTAAGAGCCCAATGGCCAAGCGCATCACACTTAGAACACTAGCTGGCTACAGTGGCGCGAAGACCAACATTGCATACATTGACGACCTGGTACGCAAGATGCAAGTTGTAAATGGTACTCTTGTGCCAAGCCTTAACAGTGAACTACGCCAGGCATTTGGTATAGGTGGTGACGAAATGAAATTTACAGCAGTGGTAGGTAACCCGCCTTACCAGGGTGAAAACCATCAGCAGATTTACCCATTCTTCTATCTGCAGGCGCGTCAACTCGGTGAGTATGTGTCCCTAATCTTCCCTACCGGATGGCAGCTACCTAAGTCTGGGAATAATCTAAGTGTCCTGAATAAGCAGGAGATTAAGGAAGACCCCCAGATTGTATTCATTGATAACCGCAATAAGCTCTTCCCTGGAATCGCCGGTGCCGAGCGCACCAACATCATCCTGTGGAAGCGTGGACACAACAACGGTTTGGCAGGTAAGCAGCGAATCTACGAAGACGGGATCAATCCGACGGAGCAACTTCTCAGAACCGAGTACAGCCTCGAGGACAAGCCAAAAGAAATTGTGAAACTTGCCGAACTCGTGCAGCAGCATAGTGGCTTTATCCCTGTGCAGAGCATTACATCGCCGCTAAAGCCGTACGGCATCCGCACTGACGCCCCAAAAAACCCTGCAAAATATCAGCTGCCTGCCATATCCGAACACCAGGAGTCCCCTGATGACATCAAGATGTACTCATCAAACGAACAGGTGTTCTTCCTCGCAAGGCAATACCCACTGCCAAAGATTACAGGCTCATTTACCAAGTTCAAGGTGTTTGTCCCGTACGCGTGGGGGAACATGTCAGACGGGCCTGGACTCGGCGGTGCGTTCGCCAACATTGTGGTGGCCAAACCGTACGAAATTTGCACAGAAACTTTTCAGGAGCAGGGCCCTTTTGACGATCTAGCCACCGCGACCAAGCATGCGAAATACATCCTGACTCGGTTTGTCAGGGGCCTCCTATTCCTCAATAAAAATTCACAGCATTCAACTTCAGCGTGGGGGGCCGTGCCCGTGCAAAACTACAGCGAGCCCTGGTGGGATGGATCAATTGAGGAGATTGAGTTAAGCCTGATGAACAAATATCAGATTCCCAAGGATGTATCTGCCTTTGTTCTCAGCAACGTTCAAGTCAAGGCTGAGAAAAACATCACCGGCTACATCAAGTAGCCATGAGCCACGAGCTCACGGGCATAGATATTGCCGAAAACCGTCTCAGGCAGAACGGCAATCTCCTTGACATCTTGTTGAGCGACCGTACATCTGGTTCCAACATCATTTGGGCTACGGGCTCTTATCTAACTTACGGGTCACAATATGCCCCAGATCAGCCGATGGCGGCGGATCAGATCACTGGCGAATTCGGAAAACTAATTCAGCCTAGGTCAGCGAAGGATGTCAGCGAGCAACGCCAACGTACAAAGGAACGTGGCGAGGTGTTCACCCCGCTGAGCGTTGTCAGCCTAATGAATTCATCGCTGGATGATTATCCTGCGGAAACCGAAGGCAGCAAGGTTTCTTGGAAAGAATTTGTCCGAGAAAGACGGCTCGAAGTTGCGTGTGGTGAGGCCCCGTTTATTGTCAGTAGGTATGACCCATCAATAGAATTTAGTCGGCTAGTGGAAGTTAAGAGTCGAGTCGGCTTCCTTGATAAGAAGTTGCAGGTTGTTTCTGCAATGTGCCCAGACGCAAATGAGTGGATCAAGTGGGCAACTGAGGCATTTAAGTCAAGCTACGGTTACGAGTGGCAAGGGGACAGCTTGCTTATTGGCCGAGAGAACCTTCTCTACTCATTTATTGAACATTTCATCAATAAATTCTCTGAAGAGCCTCCTATCGCGGCTCAAGAGACCATCGCACACATAATCAGTTGGAACTTGTTCCAGATGGACGGACTGAAGGCTGTGATTCCCATGTCTTGTCATTCCAAGCAGTTGCCCGTGGCGGAAAACTTAACTCTTCAATTCTTTGAAGAGTTGCCAGCGTTACCTCAAATCGAAAAGTGCCCAGGGTGTGAATTTGATCTTGTGATGCGCCACAACGGATCCTATGTACAGATTATGGATTGGCAAACGAAAAAAGCCGAAAGGTTTGTAGATAGCATCGCTGACCCAGGCGTTTGAGCACTCTTAGAGCTTGAACTTAGTGGCTGTAGAAGGCGGATACCTGATTGATTTCCCGCCCGCTATCCTCCCCCCATGTGCGGCCGCATCGTTCAAGCCACCTCGCCTGAAGAGATCGCCCGGGAGTTCGGCGCCGAT